>JAEUMI010000103.1 GCA_016792825.1 Hyphomicrobiales bacterium | reverse complement strand
GCCGATGGCATCCTCACCTATTTTGCCCTCGATATGGCGCGGGAGCTCAAAGCCTAGCGATTCAGCCTGGCAATCAGGCTCGAGGTATCCCAGCGCTTGCCACCCATTTTCTGCACTTCGGAATAGAACTGGTCGACAAGGGCGGTGACCGGAAGATGGGCGCCGTTATTGCGGGCTGCTTCGAGGCATATACCCAGGTCTTTGCGCATCCAGTCCACGGCAAAGCCAAAATCAAACTTTCCGGCGATCATGGTCTTGTGGCGGTTTTCCATTTGCCAGGATCCGGCCGCGCCCTTGGAGATCACCTCGATCACATCCTCCATGTTGAGGCCGGCCTTCATGCCGAACTGGACACACTCGGCAAGGCCCTGGACCAGGCCGGCGATGGCAATCTGGTTGCACATCTTCGCGGTTTGGCCGGCGCCGGCGGAGCCCAGCAGTTTCCGCATCTTTGAGTAGCTCTTGATCAGCGGCTCGGCTTTGGCATAGGCGCTTTCATCGCCGCCGCACATGACGGTGAGCGCGCCGTTCTCGGCTCCGGCCTGGCCGCCTGAAACGGGGGCATCGACAAAGCCTATGCCGCGCTTTGCAGCCTCGGCGAAAAGTTCGCGAGCGATGTCGGCAGAAGCCGTCGTGTGGTCAACAAAGGTGCTGCCTGCCCTCATGGTTTCAAACGCGCCCCCGGGCCCGAGAGTTACGCTGCGCAGATCTTCGTCATTGCCAACACAGGCGAACACAAAATCCGCTGACGCGGCGGCAGCAGCCGGGGTGGCGGCGGACTTGCCTTTATGCTTTCCAACCCATTTATCGGCCTTTTCCGGGGAACGATTGTAGACAGTCACCTCGAGATCGGCATTTGTCGCGAGGTGGCCCGCCATCGGAAATCCCATTACGCCAAGGCCGATCCAACTTGCTTTGATTGTCATTCCATCACTCCGGTTTTACCCCTCTTAAACCGCCAACCGCCCAATTTCCACCCACGTTTGAATGGCGCTTGCACGAAGCAGGCAAGCGGCATTAACCTTGGCACTTCGAAGCAACCGCTGAAGGACACCAGGATTGAGCATCGAGCGCCGCAACTTTCCGCAGTTTTTCATCACGGCACCGGCGCCCTGCCCTTACCTCTCGGGGCGGCTCGAGCGGAAGGTTTTCACCCATCTCGTTGGCCAGGACGCCCGCACGCTGAACACCCAGCTTTCGCGGGGCGGATTCCGGCGCAGCCAGAACATTGCTTATCGCCCGGCCTGCGACGGCTGCAACGCCTGCGTCTCGGTACGAACCCCGGTCAAGCAATTCACCTGGAGCAAATCGGCGCTTCGGGTGTTGGCCCGCAACAGGGACCTGGTGGGAACCCCGGTGCGGGCGAAAGCCACAAGCGAGCACTACGGCGTGTTCAGGGACTATATTGATTCCCGCCACGGCGATGGCGGCATGGCGGAAATGAGCGTGCTCGATTTTGTCGCCATGATCGACGAGACCTTCGTGGACAGCCATCTGGTGGAATACCGGCTCAAGACTGATGGCGAGGAACCGGGAGAGCTGGTGGGCGCGGTCCTCGTTGACATGCTGGATGACGGACTGTCGCTCATCTACAGCTTTTATGAGCCACGTTTTGAGAAACGCAGCCTTGGCACTTTCATCATTCTTGACAGCATTTCGCGGGCGCAGCGAATGGGCCTGGATTATTTGTATCTTGGTTATTGGGTCAAAGGCTCGGCCAAGATGGAATACAAGTCCCGATTCCTTCCACAGGAAAGATTAACGCCGGACGGGTGGACGCTTTTCGTCAGGAAATAGCCATTCACCATATTTGTGCGGTTTTGTTCATCTTTCTTTATTGAAACGCTATTCAATACAAAGACAATTGATTCGATTCATTGGGGCCCCGATGTCGCAACTCTGCGTGGAAGACCCGTTAGGCACCGCCAAGGTATGCGCCGCCCTTGTCGCGGAGCTGGAGCAAATGGGCTATTCCGTTCAGGTTGGAGCGGACGCGCAGAAGTTCAATGCCACCAAGATCGACACGCTGCACAAGCCCGTATCGCCATTCTTTGATGCAGACGTCTGCAATTTCACGCCGGAGCGTTTTTTCTGGATGAGCGTGACTGCGGCAAGCGGGGCAACCGTGGCTTTGCAGGCCTTCAGGTATGACTATACCGACACGAGCCTGGCGGATTGGGGGCCCAACCTCACAATCGGCCTGGCCATGCGCCGGCAGGAGTTGATGGTCCCGACAAACGCCGCGCCGCCGCGCAACAGCATCGCCGAACGCATTCGCGGGAAACTGGTCTACCACGGCGAGTTCTGGATCGACCAGCATGTGCGCAACCGAAAGCTGGCGGAAAAGTTTTCACGCCTCGGCCTCATTCTCAGCCTCATCAAGTGGAACCCGGATGCGGTGTGGTCCCTGAGCAGCAGCCGCATGGCGACGCATGGCCATCTCAACCGCATGGGCTACAATTACATCGAGAAAGGCTTCCTGCGCTGGCAGTGGGCAACGGACGGAATTGATCTTACTGAATGGCTGAACATCGCCGAGCGCCATGCCATTGAACAGATGATCAATGAAATGATCACAAGCCCGGTGCCGGCATAGGCCGCCATTTATATCAGGCTGATGTCGATCTTGGCGATTTCCGCCACAACGCTCACGCTCATTGATTTTTCGCTGTCCGGCCTTGGCACGACAATCCTCTGATAAGGCACCCAGCGGACGATATTGTCCGGCATGCGCAAGGCCGCCAGCACATGATCATAACGCGGCTTCCCCGAACGCAGCACGTGGGTATAGGCTTCGCTCACGACCTCGTCATAGGAATTGCCGCTCTTGCAGGCATAGGACACCGGTGACATGCCATAGAGCTTGGCGATCGTTGATTGCGCGCCGATCCGGTCAACCCGAAACTTGCGCGATTGTTCTTCATAGACGCAATCCACGGAATTCTCCGGCCAGATCGTGTGATCCTGCCATATTTTCTGCAGCATGGGTGAAAGCGTTTTGCCCTTCGGATCGAATTCCTCGACGAAAGTCCGCCTGGTCAGGTGGAGTTCGCTCTTGGCGATGATTTGTTCAATCCGGTTGATGGCCTGCTCGGCAGTAAACAGGGTCTCTTCAAACCATCCGGAAAGGTAATAGCGGACAACGATGGGCAGACTGGCCAGGGGCAGCCATTCAATCGCGTAATACAGCGACCCAAAGCAGGGTGAAAAAACCGACCATTTGATTTCAGTACCAAGCGGGCCAGTCGTCACTCTTACGGCGCCGTCATGATTGAAGCGCTCCGCTTCAACGTCATCGAGAACGTGCTCGATGGAAGAATCGGGGAGCTTTTTTCCCCCAGCTATCCAAAATCTCTGGCCTTGCATGACCTCAACCCGCTGTCGCGGCTCCAATAATCCTTACAGTCCTTCCGTGATTGCCGTCCGTAAACTGTAACCGTTTTCTGCCCACATCATGGGTTCAGCCCGAATAATTTTGCGTTAAGATTCTTAACGCTATTTAGTATCAGTTGAAACAATAAGGCGATTTTAAAGGAAAAACTGCGCCCTGCGGGCCACTCCTGTTAACCAAAGCGGTTGCTTTTGGGGAATCCCTTGGGTGGCAGCCTGCCCGCCTGGGCCCGTTCGCCCAGCCAGTCCTTGAGTTCAGTCACGGTAAAGTTGCGTCCTGATGAATCAATCCAGGACAGGCCTTCCTTCAGGTTGAAGGTCCGCGCATCTGACAACCCGCCATCCTTGAATTTCTGCATGCGGACACCCTTGCCGCGGGTCATCTCGGGGAGCTCGGAGAGCTTGAAGATAAGGAGCTTCCGATTGTCGCCCACGGCAGCCACATGATTGTCCGTCTCATCCACCGGCACACAGACCTGGGCCTCGGAAGGCGCTTTGACGTTCAGCACCTGTTTGCCTTTGCGGGTGGTGGCCACGCATTCATCCTCAAGGACGATGAAACCGTCGCCATCGGTAGAAGCGAGCAGCCGCTTGGTCCCGGGCGCATGGACGAACAGCGCCACGATTGAATCGGTGGAATCAAGATCGGCCATCAGGCGGACAGGCTCGCCATGGCCACGGCCGCCGGGAAGTTTACCCGCTTCCAGGGTGAAGAACTTGCCCGATGACGAGAACAGCATAATTTTGTCGGTAGACTGGGCATTCAGGACGAATTTTCCCTTGTCGCCATCCTTGTAGGAAAGCGTTGAGGTATCTTCGATGTGGCCCTTCATGGCCCTGATCCAGCTCTTCTCGCTGCAGACAATGGTAACCGGTTCCTTCTCGATCATGGACTGTTCGAGTTCCAGATCAATTTCGGGCGCCTCGGCAAAATCGGTGCGCCTTCTGCCCAGCGGCGTCTTCTTGCTGAACTTCTCCTTGACGGCCTTGATCTCTTCCGAAATCTGCAGCCACTGCTCATCATCTGACTTCAGCAGGGCTTTCAGGCCTTTCTGCTCCTTGACCAGGCCGGCATTCTCGGTGCGGATTTCCATTTCCTCAAGCTTGCGCAAGGCGCGCAGCCGCATGTTGAGAATTGCTTCGGCTTGCGTGTCAGTCAGCTTGAAACGCTTCATCAATGCAGGTTTGGGTTCATCCTCCTCGCGGATAATCCGGATGACTTCATCGAGGTTGAGATAGGCGATGAGATAACCGCCGAGAATTTCAAGGCGCCGGGCAATCTCAGCGAGGCGGAATTCCGTACGGCGGACCAGGACGGTCTTGCGATGATCGAGCCACTCGCGCAGCACATCGCCCAAGGACATGACCATCGGCACCTTGCCGCCGGAGAGCACATTCATGTTCAAGGGAATGCGCGCCTCAAGCTCGGTGCTGCGGAACATCTGCTCCATCATCAGGGTGGGATCAACGGTGCGGCTCTTCGGCTCCAGTACGATGCGGATATCCTCGGCGGATTCGTCGCGGATGTCGGCCAGCAGCGGCAGCTTCTTGGCCGTCAGGAGTTCGGCACATTTTACGATGAGGCGGCTTTTCTGCACGAGGTAGGGAATTTCGGTGATGACGATCTGCCAGCCGCCGCGCCCCAGGTCTTCAGTGGTCCAGCGGGCCCTGACCCGGAAGCCACCCCTGCCCGTCTTGTAGGCTTCGATGATCGAGGCCCGGTCATCAATGACGATGCCGCCGGTGGGGAAATCTGGCCCAACCACAAACTGGGTGAGTTTCTCCACCCCGGCATTGGGAAACTTGATCAGGTGGAGGGCGGCATCACAGAGTTCGGCTGCGTTGTGCGGCGGAATTGAGGTCGCCATTCCGACGGCAATGCCGGTTGCACCATTGGCCAGGAGATTCGGGAAGGCGCCGGGAAGAACCACCGGCTCCACTTCCTTCCCGTCGTAGTTGGGGCGGAAATCCACCGCGTCCTCGTCGAGATGCTCAAGAAGGAGCCTCGCCACTTCCGTCATGCGCGCTTCGGTGTAGCGGTCGGCAGCGGCGCTATCGCCATCCACGTTGCCGAAATTGCCCTGACCGTCGACGAGGGGATAGCGCGACGAGAAGTCCTGGGCGAGGCGCACCATCGCGTCATAAATGGCGACGTTGCCGTGCGGATGAAAGCCACCCATGACATCGCCGACAATCTTTGCCGATTTCCTGAATCCCGATCCGGGATCGAGGCGAAGGTTCCGCATGACATGCAGGATGCGGCGGTGGACGGGCTTCAGCCCATCGCGCGCGTCGGGCAGCGCCCGGTGCATGATGGTCGACAGCGCATAGGCGAGATAGCGCTCTTCCAGCGCTTCGCGAAGCTGGATCGGCTCTATATTGTTGGGGTCCTGGGGGGGCTTTACGGGCTTGCTCATGATTCGCTGCAGTATATCACGCGCGCTGCACGAGCACCTTGCAAACGGGCTTTTTGCCCCATATTTGATCGGCGGCGCGGCGCACCGCTATGCGGATGGTTTCGGCCACGGCAACGGCATCCTTGCGTCTTGGCTTCGGCATGGATTCAAAGGCATCCTCGGCCGCATCCAGCAAATCATCTTCAAGGCCGGGCGGAAGGCCATCGCCGAGCAATTGAATGTCATCGGCGAGCTGCAGTTTTTCATCCAGGACGAGGGACACAAAAACCGCGCCGACGGCGGACAGTTTGCGGCGCTGCTTGGCGGGGCCTTCTTCGGCCGGCACGATGAGTTTTCCATCGACATGCAGGCGGCCAAAGGTTGCTTCGTCGACATTTTCCAGGGTGCCGGGGCAGAGCCGGATCATATGGCCGTCAAGGGGCACCACGGCCTGGGGAATGCCGCAGGCCCTGGCGAATTTCGCATGGGCGCGGAGATGGCGGGCCTCGCCATGCATGGGAATCAGGGCCTTGGGCTTCAACCACTCATACATGGCCCTGAGTTCACCCTGGCGCGGATGGCCCGAGGTGTGGATCATGGCATCATCAGCGGTGATCACGTCAACGTCGAGCTTCGCCAGATTGTTGTGGACAAGGGAAACTTCCTTTTCGTTTCCGGGAATGGTGCGCGAGGAGAAAATGACGAGATCGCCTTTCTCGAGCGCTACATGGGGATGCTGGTCTTCGCCGATGCGGGCGATGGCGGCGCGGGGTTCACCCTGGCTTCCGGTGCACAGCAGCATGATCTTGTTCACGGGCAGATAGCCGAAAGATTCCTCGTCAAGGAATTCGCCGGCGTCGCGCAGGTAGCCGCAGGCGCGGGCAGCTTCAATGGTGTTGCGCATGGCCCTGCCCGCGAGCACGACTTCACGGCCCGTGGCCCGGGCAGCGCGCACGGCGGAAGCGATGCGCTCCACATGGGAGGCGAATGTCGTAATGGCGACGCGGCCCTTGGCGTGTTTGACAATGTCGGAGATGGTTGCGGCGACATCGCTTTCAGATGGCGAGAAGCCTTCACGGAGCACATTGGTGGAATCGCAGATCAGCACATCGACGCCTTCGTTGCCGATTTCGGCGAGGCGCTTTTCGTCCATTCCGGCGCCGAAGGTGGGGGTGCGGTCAATTTTCCAGTCACCGGAATGGAACACGGTGCCATGGCTCGTCTTGATCAGCAGCGCGCAGGGCTCCGGAATGGAGTGGGTGACGTTCACAAATTCCAGATCGAAGGAGCCCACCTTGAATTTTCCGCCGAGCGGAATGACTTGGACCTTCACATCTTCATCGAGGCCGTGTTCCTTCAGCTTGTTGTTGAGGAGCGCCGCGGCGAAGGGCGTGCAGTAGACGGGGCATTTGAGCTGCGGCCAGAGCCAGGGCACGGCGCCAATGTGGTCCTCATGGCCGTGCGTGAGCACGAGGCCCGCCAGCTTCTTGCGGTTTTTTGCAATGAAGGAAACGTCGGGAAGCACGACATCGATTCCGGGATCGGATTCCTCGCCAAACTTCACTCCGAGATCCACCATCAGCCATTCGCGGTCATCATTCGACCCGGCGCCGTAGCAATAGCAGTTCATGCCAATTTCGCCGGTGCCGCCCAAAGGCAGCAGCACCAGATCCCTGGCATGCGGATTTTTCTTCTTCACGTTCATGTCTTTCCCAACTGCACTTCCCCGGCGCGAATTTGTTTTTGGGTGCCGTCACCCAGGGTGAGCAACAAGGCACCATCGGCATCCAGGCCTTCAAAGCGTCCTGCCGAACCGTCGACTGTGACTTCCATACCGACACCGGCGGCTCTTTCCAACCAGGCTTTCCGGATCATCGGAAAGCCCCTGCCCTCATCCCATATTTCCAGCCAATTCCAAAAGCTTAGCGCAAG
>JAEUMI010000093.1 GCA_016792825.1 Hyphomicrobiales bacterium | reverse complement strand
TGGGGTGGCCCGTTAACCCATGCAACCTTACTTCTTGTGTTCGGACGGCACTTCAACTGGCCTCAAAACCTTCACACTGCCACCGGCCTTTTCGACCGCGGCAATGGCACCCTTGGTGGCGTAAAACACCTCGAATGCGAGTTTTGACTTGATCTCACCCTTGGCCAGCAGGCGCACCCCGCCGAGCGGGCGCGAAATCACCCCGGCCGCGATCAGGGTAGCAGCCGTGACGGCAGCCTTTGTGTCGAGCTTCTTGGCGTCAACCGCCGCCTGGACGGTCTGGAGATTGACTTCGTTAAAGGAAACCTGATTCGGCTTGTTGAAGCCGCGCTTTGGCAGCCGGCGATAAATTGGCATCTGGCCGCCTTCGAAGCCGGCCTTTGCGCCGCCCTTGCGGGCCGTCTGGCCCTTGCCGCCGCGGCCGGCAGTTTTGCCAAGGCCCGAACCCAGGCCGCGTCCCACCCGCTTGCGGATCTTGCGGGCCCCGGCGTTATCGGCAATTTCATTGAGCTTCATTGTCGTATTCCTTAAGCTTATTCGACCACGCGAACGAGATGCGCGACCTTGGCAATCATGCCGCGAACCGCGGGCGTATCGTTCAGCGTTGAACGCCGGTTGATCTTGTTGAGGCCAAGCCCAACCAATGTGGCGCGCTGTTCCGCCGGCCGCCGTTGCGGGCTGGCGTATTGCGTCACTGTGACTGTCTTCGCTGCTGGTGCTTTGGCCATGATTCTACGTCCTCAACTTATTCTACTGCCGCATCCGGGTCACGGCGGCGCAAAACATCGCTCACCTTCTTGCCGCGGCGTGCTGCCACCGAACGGGGGCTCGTCTGCTTCTTCAGCGCGTCAAATGTCGCGCGCACCATGTTGTAGGGGTTCGACGAACCCTTGGACTTGGCCACGACATCGGCAACGCCGACCGATTCAAATACGGCGCGCATCGGGCCGCCGGCAATGATGCCGGTACCCGGAGGGGCGGCGCGCAGTGTTACCTTGCCTGCGCCCCAACGGCCGTCAATATCGTGATGCAATGTGCGGCCTTCGCGCAATGGAACGCGAATGAGCACGCGCTTTGCGGCTTCGGTCGCCTTGCGGACGGCTTCCGGCACTTCACGCGCCTTGCCATGGCCAAAGCCAACGCGGCCCTTCTGGTCGCCGACAACAACGAGTGCCGCGAAGCCGAAGCGCTTGCCGCCTTTTACAACCTTCGCCACACGATTGATGTGCACGAGCTTGTCAATGAACTCGCTGTCGCGGTCTTCGCGGTTGTCCTTGCGGTCTCCGCCCCGTTCGCTACGTTCTTTAGCCATGTGTTCTTTGCCTATTCGCCACTGATCGGATTAGAAATTCAGTCCACCTTCACGGGCAGCTTCCGCCAGCGCTTTGACGCGCCCGTGGAAGATATAGCCGCCGCGATCGAAGACCACGTCCTTGATGCCTGCCTTGAGGGCGCGCTCGGCCACCAGCTTGCCGATTTGGCTTGCTGCCGCCATGTCCGCGCCGGTCTTCTTGGCCGACTTGAAGCCTTCCTCCACCGTTGACGCGGAAGCGACGGTTACGCCCTTCGTGTCATCGATGACCTGTGCATAAATGTTCTTGCTCGAACGGAAAACCGAGAGACGCGGACGCAGATTGCCGCGCTTTGCCAGCGCCTTGCGGACGCGCGTTGTGCGCCGTGCGAGTGGAGTGATTTTTGTAGCCATTTATACCACCAATTATTTCTTCTTGCCTTCCTTGCGGAAGATGTATTCGCCTGCGTATTTGACGCCCTTGCCCTTGTAGGGCTCGGGGCCGCGGTATTCACGGATCTCAGCCGCAACCTGGCCAACCCGCTGCTTGTCGATGCCGCTGATCACGATTTCCGTGGGCTTGGGCACCTTGATTTCAATGCCTGGCGGAATGTCATAGGTCACATCATGGCTGTAGCCGAGGTTCAACTGCAGCGCCTTGCCGTTGAGCGCCGCACGGTAGCCAACGCCGGAAATTTCCAGCGACTTGGTATAGCCAACCGTTACACCCGTCACCAGGTTGGCAACCAGTGTGCGCGACATGCCCCAGGATGAACGCGCCAGCTTGGACTTGTCCTTCGGGTCAACCTTGATCCCGCCCTGCTCCATCTTGGCCAGGACCTGGTCATTCAGCACCACTTTCAATTCGCCCTTTGGCCCCTTGACGGACACCAACTGGCCGTTCACCGAGGCTGTGACCCCGGCTGGAACTGGAACTGCTTTCTTACCAATACGAGACATTGCAACGTTCCTTAGAATACCGTGCAGAGAACTTCGCCGCCCACGTTCTGGGTGCGAGCATCTGCATCGGACATGACGCCCTTCGGCGTCGAAAGAATGGAAATTCCCATGCCGTTGAAAACGGTTGGGAGGGTTTCTACCGAGGCATAAACCCGGCGGCCAGGTTTTGACACGCGCTGAAGCTCGCGGATGACTGGCGCGCCATCGAAGTATTTCAGCTCGATTTCGATCTCGGCCTTGCCTGAGCCCTGCTGCACCGTGGTGAAACCGCGGATGAAGCCCTCGTGCTGAAGCACTTCAAGCACGCGCTCGCGCAGCCGCGAAGCCGGCGAAGATACCTTGGCCTTGCCGCGTTCCTGCGCATTCCGGATGCGGGTCAGCAAATCACTGATCGGATCACTTGCACTCATTTATTCGTCTCCTTGTCCGTCCGTTCGCCCTACCAGCTCGACTTGGTCATGCCAGGAATCAACCCCTGGTTGGCCAAGTCACGAAGAGCCAGACGTGACACTTTCAATTTCCTGTAGAAGGCCCGCGGCCTGCCGGTGATTTCGCAACGGTTGCGGATGCGGGTCTTCGCCGAATTGCGCGGCATGGCCGAAAGCTTGATCTGGGCCGTGAAACGCTCTTCCATCGTGATCTTCTTGTCCTGCGTAATCGCCTTGAGGCGCTTGCGCTTGGCCGCAAATTGCTTCACCAGCCGCCTGCGTTTTTCGTTCTTTTCTACCGAGCTCGTCTTTGCCATATGGGCTTCCTCAGGGATCCAGTTTGTTCTTAGGCAGCGGCTTTGCGGGCGCTGCGGCGGAACGGGAAATTGAATGCGTCGATCAGGGCGCGGGCTTCTTCATCGGTATTTGCCGTGGTGCAAATCACGATATCCAGGCCCCAAATCCGGTCGATCTTGTCATAATCGATTTCCGGGAAAATCAGGTGTTCCTTGATGCCCAGGGCATAGTTGCCGCGGCCATCAAAGCTCTTCTCGGAGAGGCCGCGGAAGTCGCGTACCCGTGGCAGGGCGATGGTGATGAGCCTGTCGAGGAACTCATACATCCGCACCTTGCGCAGCGTGACTTTCGCACCGATCGCCAGGTTCTCGCGAATCTTGAACTGGGCAATGGCCTTCTTCGACTTTGTGATGACGACCTTCTGGCCGGCGATCTTCTCAAGCTCGGCGGCAGCAACCTGCACCAGCTTGGAATCCTGCGTGGCCTCGCCAACGCCCATATTGAGCACGATCTTGGTGAGCCTCGGCACTTCCATCACGTTCTTGTAGCCGAACTGCTCGACCAGCTTGGGACGCACAACCTCGTCGTAATGCTGGCGCAAGCGTGGCACATAGCCCTCAGGCAGCCGGGCGACCTTGCCGGTTGGCCTTTCGGCGGGTTCTGATTTCTTCGCGGCCTTGGCCTGCTTCGCGGGCTTTGCCTTGACTTCTTTTTCGTCAGCCATCGATGACTTCTCCAGAGCGTTTTGCGAACCGGACCTTCTTGCCGTCGGCGAGCATCTTGTAGCCCACGCGGGTCGGCTTGCCGTCCTTCGGATCGCGCAGGGCCAGGTTCGAAATTTGGATCGGCATATCCTTGTTGATGATGCCGCCTTCTTGCGCCGCCGTCTGCTTGGTGTGGCGGCGCGAAATGTTGATGCCGCCAACGACGGCCCGGTTTTCGGCCGGGATCACGCGGAGCACTTCGCCCTGCTTGCCCTTGTCCTTGCCGGTAATGACGACCACCTTGTCGCCCTTCCTGATTCTGAGTTTTGCCGACATCACAATACCTCCGGCGCCAGGGAAATGATTTTCATTTGGTTCTTGCCGCGCAGTTCCCTTGGCACGGGCCCGAAAATACGGGTGCCGACAGGTTCGCCCTGGGCGTTGATCAAGACCGCCGCATTGCGGTCAAAACGGATGGTGGAACCATCGGCCCGGCGGATGTCCTTGGCGGTGCGCACGACGATGGCCTTCATCACGCTGCCCTTCTTGACGCGGCCGCGCGGGATTGCCTCCTTGACCGAGACAACGATCACATCGCCGATCGAGGCATAGCGGCGCTTCGAGCCGCCGAGCACCTTGATGCACTGAACACGCCTTGCGCCGGAATTGTCGGCGACGTCTAGGTTAGTTTCTTGCTGGATCATAAGATCACCTGTTTACCTGGAGCACGAACTGCCCGCTTGTCCTTCTTCTTATGCTTTGCCAGCAGCCACAGTCTCGAGAAGCGCCCAGCGCTTCTGCTTCGAGATGGGCCGAGTTTCTTCAATGCGAACAACATCGCCGGTCTTGGCGGTGTTCTTCTCATCATGGGCATGATACTTCTTCGAAAGACGCACCGTCTTTTTCAGAACCGGATGGCGCAGGCGGCGTTCGACCTTGACCACGATGGTCTTGTCGTTCTTGTCGCTGACAACCACGCCTTCGAGAATGCGTTTCGGCATATTCTATTCTCCTACTTCGCCGCAGAGGCCAGTGACTGCGCCGTCTTGAGACGGGCGATGTCACGGCGGATCTGCCTGATGCGCGATGTGTTTTCGACTTGGCCCGAAGCCCTCTGGAAGCGCAGGTTGAACTGCTCCTTCTTGAGCTTCAGGACTTCGTCCTTGACTTGATCTGGGGTCAAAACCTTGACGTCACTCATTTTCATTTGCCAAGACTCCGGATTATTCGCCAAGGCGCGCAACAAAGCGCGTCTTGATTGGAAGTTTTGCCGCCGCAAGGAGCAGCGAATGCTCAGCGACTGCCTTTGGAACGCCGTCCACTTCGAATATCACGCGGCCTGGCTTTACCCGGGCTGCCCAGTATTCGGTGGACCCCTTGCCGGAACCCATGCGCACTTCGGCTGGCTTTTTCGATACCGGAACGTCCGGGAACACGCGGATCCAGATGCGGCCGGCGCGCTTCATGCCGCGCGCCAAAGCACGGCGCGCCGCTTCGATCTGCCGGGCGGTCAGGCGGTCAGGCTCCGTGGCCTTCAATCCGAAGGCGCCGAAATCAAGCGTGTTGCAGCTTGTCGACTTGCCATGGATACGGCCCTTGTGGGCCTTCCGGAACTTTGTTTTCTTTGGTTGCAACATGATCGCTTACCTCAAACCTCAGTTCGCGCCATCACGGTCGCGGCGAGGACGTTGTCCACCATCAGGCGTTTCGGCCATGCGCTTGTCCTGCGCCATCGGATCATGCTCAAGGATTTCGCCCTTGAAGATCCAGACCTTCACGCCATTGGTGCCGTAGGCCGTGTGAGCCGTGGCGACACCGTAATCAATATCCGCGCGCAGTGTATGCAGGGGAACGCGTCCCTCGCGGTACCACTCGACGCGGGCAATTTCCGCCCCGCCAAGACGGCCCGAGCAGGTGATCTTGATGCCTTCCGCACCCATGCGCTGGGCCGACTGCACCGAGCGCTTCATCGCCCGGCGGAACGCCACGCGGCGTTCGAGCTGCTGCGCGATGCTTTCGGCAACCAGGGTTGCGTCGACTTCGGGCTTCCTGATCTCGACAATGTTCAGATGAACCTCTGAACCCGTCATATCGGCAACTTTCTTGCGCAGCTTTTCGATGTCAGCGCCCTTCTTGCCGATGACCACGCCAGGACGCGCCGAGTAGATCGTCACCCGGCACTTCTTGTGCGGGCGCTCGATCAGGACCTTGGCAACGCCGGCCTGCTTGAGTTCGCTCTTGAGGTAGCTGCGGATGCCCATGTCTTCATGCAGGAGCTTCCCATATTCCCGACTGTTCGCATACCAGCGCGAGTCCCAGGTCCGGTTAACGCCCAGACGCAGACCAATCGGATTGACTTTCTGACCCATTAAGCGGCCTCCTTCACTTCGCGAACGATGATCGTCAGTTCGCTGAAGAATTTCTCGATCCTGCCTACCCGGCCACGCGCGCCTGGCATAAAGCGCTTCATAACCAAATTCTTGCCAACCCATGCTTCGGCCACGACAAGGTTGTTGATGTCGAGGTCGTGGTTGTTTTCGGCGTTGGCGATTGCCGACTCCAGGGTCTTCTTCACGTCCTTGGCAATGCGGCGGCGCGAGAAGGTGAGCTCGGCCAGGGCCTTGGACGCCTTCATGCCACGGATGATCGTGGCCAGTTCGTTGAGCTTGCGCGGGCTGATGCGGATAGACCGGGTCACGGCCTTTGCCTCATTGTCGGCGAGCGAGCGTTTTCTGACTGGTTTGCTCATGGTGTCGGAGCTTTCGTTGCCTTCTTGTCTGATGCCGAGTGGGCCCGGAAGGTCCGCGTTGGCGCGAACTCACCAAGCTTGTGCCCGACCATTTCTTCCGAAATGTTGACGGGAATGAACTTGTTGCCGTTGTGCACCTGGAACGTCAGGCCCACGAACTGCGGCAGGATTGTCGAGCGGCGGCTCCACGTCTTGATCGCTGAATGACGACCCGCAGCGCGCGCCACATCGGCCTTCTTCAGAATATATCCGTCTACAAACGGGCCTTTCCAGGACGAACGTGTCACGGGCTACCTCTACTGCGATTTCTTGCGATCGTGGCGGCTGCGCACGATGAACTTGTTGGTTGACTTGTTGGAGCGGGTCTTCTTGCCCTTTGTCGGCTTGCCCCAGGGTGTGGCCCAGTGCTTGCCGCCATTGGTGCGGCCGCCGTTTGGATGGTCGACCGGGTTGCGGGCGATGCCGCGCGAAACCGAGCGGGCGCCCTTCCAGCGGGCGCGGCCGGCCTTGCCGATCACTTCGTTGATGTGGTCCGGATTGGAAACTGCGCCAACCGTTGCCATGCAGGCAGCGTCGACCATGCGGGTTTCGCCGGACTTGAGCTTGAGCAGCGCAAAACCCTGGTCACGTCCGGCGACCATGGCATAGGTGCCAGCAGAGCGCGCCAGTGAACCACCCTTGCCGGGCTTGGTTTCAACGTTATGGACAATCGTGCCGACCGGCATGGCGCCCAATGGCATCGCGTTGCCGGGCTTCACGTCGGCGGTCTGACCCGAGATGACCTGATCGCCAACCGCCAGGCGCTGCGGCGCCAGAATGTAGGACAGCTCGCCATCGGCATACTTGATCAGGGCGATGAATGCGGTCCGGTTCGGATCATATTCAATGCGCTCAACCGTTGCGGCAACGTCGAACTTCGTGCGGCGGAAATCCACCAGGCGGTAAGCCGTCTTGTGGCCACCGCCCTTGCGGCGCGAGGTAATGCGGCCCGTGTTGCCACGGCCGCCATTCTTGTTTTGACCTTCCACGAGGGCCTTGACCGGGCCGCCCTTCCACAATTGGCTGCGGTCCACCTGGATAAGGTGGCGGCGGCCTGGGCTGGTTGGTTTGAATGTTTTGAGAGCCATTTTCTATCTCACCACTCAGAGGCCAGTTGTCACATCAAGCCGCTGACCTTCTTCGAGGGTCACATAGGCGCGCTTGATATCGCTCAGTCTGGCAAGCTGGCCCTTGAAACGGCGCTGCTTGCCCTTGCGTACGAGGGTATTCACCGACTTCACCTTCACGCCGAAAAGCCCTTCAATGGCTTTCTTGATTGCAGGCTTCGTTGCATCCCGCGCCACGTTGAACACAACCTGGTTGTGCTCGGAAACCAGGGTTCCCTTTTCGGTGATCGCAGGACTGCGGATGATGTTGTAAAAATGCTCTTTGCTCATTTGAACCGCGCCTCCAGGGCTTCGACGGCAGCTTTGGTCAGGACCAAATTCTTCCGGCGCAGGATGTCATATACGTTGATGCCCTGCACTGGCAGCACATCAATGTTGGGAATGTTGCGGGCCGCGTTGGCGAAGCCTTCGTTGACCGTGGCGCCGTCAATGATCAGCGCGTTCACCCAGCCGAGCTTTGCGAATTGCGCCTGGATCAGCTTGGTCTTGGCTTCCTTCACTTCGGCCTTGTCGATGATGATGATCTCGGAAGCCTTGGCTTTCGTCGAAAGCGCATGGCGCAGGCCAAGAGCCCGGACCTTCTTGTTCAGCGAGGTCTCATGGCTGCGGAAGCGGGGACCAAAGGCCTTGCCGCCGCCCACGAAAATGCCGGCCTTGCGCGAACCGTGACGCGCACCGCCGCCGCCTTTCTGGTTGCCGAATTTTTTCGTCGTGCGGTTGATTTCGCCGCGCGACTTGGCCTGGTGGGTGCCCTGCTGGCGCTTGTTGAGCTGCCACTGGATGACCCGGTGAATGATGTCAACGCGGGGCTCGAGACCAAAAATGTGGTCTGCCAGCTCAACCGAGCCTGCCTTCTTCGCGTCAATGGTATGAACGTCGGCTTTCATGTCAGCCCTACTCCTTCACAGCTTCTGGTGCTGCGGCTGCAACAGCAACCGGTGCCTTGAAGGCGCCGGGCTTTGGAGCCGCATCGGGAAGCTTGCGCTTGACTGCGTCACGAACCGAAACCCAGCCGCCCTTGCTGCCGGGAACCGATCCCTTGAGCATGATGAGGCCGCGGTCCTTGTCGGTGCGGACAACAACGATATTCTGCGTGGTCACGGTTTCGGAACCGAGGTGGCCAGGCATCTTCTTGCCCTTGAACACCTTGCCCGGATCCTGGCGGTTACCCGTCGAACCGATCGAGCGGTGGCTCACCGAAACGCCATGAGTGGCGCGGAGCCCGCCGAAGTTCCAGCGCTTGATGCCGCCCTGGAAGCCCTTGCCCAGCGAGGTGCCGGTCACATCCACGAACTGGCCGGCCACGAAGTGATCAACCGTCACTTCCGAGCCAACCGGCATGGTGTTGTCGGCACTTACGCGGAATTCCTGCAGCTTGCGCTTCGGTTCAACCTTGGCAGCCGCAAAGTGGCCGCGCTCGGCTTTCGACAAGCGCTTGATCTTTGCAACGCCAACACCTAGCTGAACCGCCGTGTAGCCGTGCTTTTCATTCGTTTTTTGCGCAACAACTTGGCAATTATCCACCTTCAACACGGTGACTGGAACAACTGTTCCCTCTTCCGTGTAGATCCGTGTCATGCCCAGTTTTACGGCGATGAGGCCAGAACGCATCGCTACTCTCCTAATGCCCGCCTTAGAGCTTGATTTCAACATCAACACCTGCAGCCAGGTCGAGCTTCATCAAAGCATCGACTGTCTGCGGGGTTGGATCGACTATGTCCAGCAGACGACGGTGCGTCCGCATCTCGAACTGTTCACGGCTCTTCTTGTCAACGTGCGGCGAGCGGTTCACGGTGAACTTCTCGATGCGTGTTGGAAGAGGAACAGGCCCACGCACTTGTGCGCCCGTACGTTTTGCCGTGTTCACGATCTCGCGCGTTGACGTATCGAGAATGCGATGGTCATACGCTTTGAGACGGATACGGATGTTTTGTCGTTGCATCTTGGTAACCCGCCTTATTCAGTAATCTTGGCAACGACGCCGGCGCCGACGGTACGTCCGCCTTCACGGATGGCGAAGCGCAGCTTCTCCTCCATGGCGATCGGCGTAATCAGCTCGACGTCAAACGAGATATTGTCCCCCGGCATCACCATTTCCGTGCCGGCAGGAAGG
>JAEUMI010000027.1 GCA_016792825.1 Hyphomicrobiales bacterium | reverse complement strand
ATGGCGAGGGCGAAGCGGTTGGCGGCATAGCCATTCAGCGATACGGAGAGAACGCCCTCTCGGTCATCGAAAATGTCAAAAAGGGTATTGAGGATGTCAAGGCAAGCCTTCCGGCGGGCACGGAGATTGTCACCGTCTATGACCGGTCAACTCTCATTCACCGGGCCATAGAAACCCTGAAAGGCACTCTACTTGAGGAAAGCCTGATCGTTGCTATCGTATGCTTTGTCTTTCTGTTGCATGTTCGCAGCGCCCTGGTTGCCATCATCATGCTGCCAATTGGCATCTTGATCGCGTTCCTGATGATGTATCTATTGGGGCTTTCTTCCAACATCATGAGCCTGGGCGGCATTGCCATAGCCATCGGGGCCATGGTGGATGCGGCAATTGTGATGATCGAAAACGCCCATAAGCATCTCGAGCGTGCCAAACCCGGAAAAGCCCGGCTGGACATCATCATTGAGTCCTCCAGGGAAGTGGGCCCGGCGTTGTTTTTTGGCTTGTTGGTCATCACCGTGTCATTCATGCCAATCTTCGCGCTAGAGGCCCAGGAAGGCCGCCTATTCAAACCACTTGCCTACACCAAGACCTTCGCCATGGCGGCGGCAGCGTTGCTGTCGATAACCCTGGTGCCAGCTCTGATGCTGCTGTTCATGCGCGGACGCATTATCGCTGAACGACGCAATCCGCTAAACCGCTTTCTCATTTGGATTTACCGTCCGGTCATTGCGGCGGTATTGCGGGCAAAGATACTCACGGTCGCCATCGCAATCGCGGTGCTCGGTGCAAGTTACTGGCCCGCCAAGCAAATCGGCTCGGAGTTCATGCCGACATTGAATGAAGGCGTGCTTTTCTACATGCCCACAACATTGCCGGGTCTGTCGGTCACCAAGGCGGCGGAACTTTTGCAGACTCAGAACAAAATCATCAAGTCATTCCCAGAAGTTGAAACGGTCTTTGGTAAGGCTGGCCGCGCCTCCAGCGCCACGGACCCAGCACCTACTGAGATGATTGAAACGATTATCAACCTGAAGCCCAAGGAGGATTGGCGGCCTGGGGTGACCGTGGATAGCCTTATCGCCGAGATGGACACATCGCTTCAGTTTCCGGGGGTGTCAAATGCCTGGACCATGCCCATCAAGGCCCGCATCGATATGCTTTCAACTGGCATTCGCACACCTGTAGGCGTCAAGGTATTCGGGCCTGATCTTCGCGTGATCGAAGGTTTGGGCCGCGAAATTGAACGCGCCCTCCGAACCATGCCGTCCACCTCAAGTGCATTTTCCGAACGTGTGATTGGCGGCTATTACCTTGAAATCGTGCCGGACCGCGAACAGCTGGCGCGCTATGGCTTGATGATTTCAGACGTGCAGGACACAATTGCCATGGCGCTGGGTGCAGAATCAATCACCACAGCCATTGAAGGCCGCGAACGCTATGCCGTTAACCTGCGTCTTCCACGGGATTTTAGAAGCGATCCAGAGGCGATCAAGCGCAACGTGCGGGTAATGAGCCCCGACGGGGCCTCGGTGCCACTGGGAGACATCGCCAGTGTCAAGCTAACCACCGGGCCATCATCAATTCGTACCGAGAACGCGCAGCTTGCGGCCTACATCTTTGTTGATACCCGAGACAGCGACATTGGTGGCTACGTGGCAGACGCACAGCGGGTGGTGGCTGAACAGGTTGTGTTTCCACCGGGCTACTACGCGACATGGAGCGGGCAGTTTGAATATCTCGAAAGAGCCAAGGCGCGCTTGGCTGTCGTGGTTCCCGCTACCCTGCTTATTATTTTTCTACTGCTCTTCCTCAACTTTGGAAAATTAACCGAAACCCTGATCGTCATGCTATCACTGCCGTTTTCCCTCGTTGGCGGGCTTTGGTTCATGTGGTGGATGAATTTCAACTTTTCGGTGGCCGTGGCCGTGGGCTTCATAGCCCTCGCCGGGGTTGCCGCCGAAACAGGCGTCGTGATGCTCATCTATCTCGAAAACTCGCTGCGCGAATGGCGCTCCCGGGCCCACGGGGAAGGCCGCAATTTTACGAGGGCCGATCTTTATGGGGCAATCATGGAAGGTGCCGTTGACCGTGTGCGGCCCAAGATGATGACCGTTGCCGCTATTATGGCGGGGCTCCTGCCCATTCTCTGGAGTACCGGCACCGGTTCGGAAGTGATGCAGCGTATCGCCGTGCCGATGATCGGCGGCATGGTCTCCTCCACGCTTCTGACGCTCATCGTCATTCCCGCGATCTTTGCGCTGGTTGAGGGTGCACGCATGCGAAGCCGCGCAAGCCATGAAGCAAGATTACCTGTCACTAATCCCAAGGAGACTACTTCGTAAGTTCAAAGAGGGCGATAGACGTTAGAGCAACACCCGCAATGGCATCAACCACACGTTAAGCTGGAATGGGTCAATTAGAGACGTCAGACATTCCTCAAGCAATGTCCTTTGTTCGTCTGATAGCGGACACTTTTCTGTTTTATGAAAAGATGAATTATTCGCTGGGGAATAAATGCTGGGAATAGTCCACACTATGAGGAAAAGATGATCGCCTGATTTCAAGACAGTGAGCCTGTCTTGATGGCAAGCCAAGCCCTCATCCGCTCTTTCTCAACCGTTGAGCTCACCGATTTCTGGGTCCAGAGGCGCATTTTGAGCTGATCATCGGGGTAAACGGCAGGGTCGGCGAGAATGGCGGGATCGACAAACCGGTTGGCTGCCAAATTGGGATTTCCGTAGTGGGTGTAATTCGTGCACTTGGCGATGACCTCGGGCTCCATCATGTAGTTGATGAACTTGTGGGCGTTATCGACATGGGTGGCGCCGGCTGGAATGCACCAGAGGTCGAACCAGGTGGGTGAGCCGGTCTTGGGAACATAATATGCGAGGTTGATGTCTATTCCAGCTTCGCTGGCCCGGGCATTGGCGGTGGCATAGTCTCCCGACCATGTATTCGCGACACATAATTGCTTGCTGGGAATGGCGTTCAGAAAGTTGGAAGCATCGAAGGCCCGGATATGCTGACGGATGGGAGCAAAAGCCTTGACCACCGCATCAAAATCCTTCGGGTCCGTGGTGTTTGGATCAAGCCCCAGATAAGCCAGAGTCATTGGGATCACGTCGCCCGGGCTTTCCAGGATGGAAATGCCGCAATCGGCAAGCTTGGCGGCATTTTCCGGCTTGAAGAGGATGTCGAGCGTGGTCAGATCCGCATCAGGGATGCGTTCCTTCACCATGTCCACATTGAAGGTCAGGCCCACGGTGCCCCACATGTAGGGAACGCCATATTTGTTGCCGGGGTCCCAGCCCTCCGCAATTTTCAGGCTCACCGGATCAAGGTTGCCCCAATTGGTCAGTTTCGAGCGGTCAAGCGGCTCATAGATCTTTGTTTCGATGAAGCGCTCGAGAGTGGCCCCCGCCTGCATTACCACATCGAAATCCGACCGACTGGACAGCATCTTGGCTTCCATGGTTTCGGTTGAGTCATAGAGATCATAGGTGACCTGGATGCCGGTGGCCGATTGGAAGTCCTCAATCGTCGTCTCGCCGATATAGTCGGTCCAGTTGAAGACGTTGAGGACTGCTTCTTCCTGGGCGTGGGCCCGGCTTATGTAGGGCATGGCCAGAGCGGCACCTGCCATCAGGCCTAACGATGATCTGCGCGTAAGTTTCATTTTCTACTCCCTCATTGGCTCTTATTGGCCTCGATACTGAATATTTATTCAAATCCTAGTTGTTTCCGGCGGTGGCCTCAAGCCCTCTTTTTAAAAGTGATCGGGCGATGATCAAGCGCTGGATTTCCGAAGTTCCTTCCCAGATGCGGTCGACGCGGATTTCCCGCAGGAAGCGTTCGGCGACGTTTTCGCGCATATAGCCGCGGCCGCCGAAAATCTGCACGGCCCGGTCGGCCACGCGGTAGGCCGCTTCCGAGGCAAAAAGCTTGGCCATGGAACAGCGGGCATGCAGTGCCTTCAGGTCATCGCCCCGGTCATGGGCGGCGGCGGCCTCGTAGGTCATCAGCCGGGCCGCCTGCAGATCAACCACGCTGTCGGCGAGCATGGCCTGGATAAGCTGGTAATTGGCAATGACTTCGCCTGAGACAACGCGAGTTTTGGCAAATTCGGTTGCCTCCTCGATCAGCCGCGCCATGGCGCCACAGCAGCGCGCCGCGATCATCAGGCGCTCGCGGCGGAACCAGGCGTGGGTGAACTCCATGCCCGCCCCTTCCTCCCCGATCCGGTCGGCCACGGGAACCTTCACATCGGTGAACGCCACTATGGGATGGTGGTGGTCATAGGTGTGGGCATAGAGGGGGGTGCGCACCACGCGCACGCCGGGCACGTTGATCGGGCAGAAAAACAGGCAGTGCTCGCCGCCCTGCAGTTTGGCCTGCACCACCATGGTATTGGCAAGATTGTAGCTTGTGACATGCCATTTCTCGCCGGTGATGAGATAGTGGTCGCCGTGGCGGATAGCGGTGGCCTTGATGGCGCTGGGATCGGAGCCCGCGTCTTCCTCGGTGATGGCGTAGCACAGGTGAACCTCGCCGCGCGTGGTGGGCAAAATATAACGCTGGACCTGATCGGCGCTGCAGGCTTCGAACATCCAGCTCTGGACTTCGCCGTAACACCAGCCCAGGGCATTGGTCACCCGGCCGAACTGTTCGACGATGGCCACCTGGGTGAGCAGGGGCAGCGCCAGTCCCCCCAGCGACTTCGGCGTATCCATGAGTGTGATGCCGGCATCAATGGCAAATTTTTCATGGCGCTTTCGCGCCTCCGGCGGAATGCGCCCTTCGTTCATTTCCGCCTGCAGTTCCAGCGGGCGCAACTCGCTGTCCACGAATGCCCTGATCTTGCTGCGCCAGTGCAGCGCTTCGGCTGGCAAGGCGTAACTCACGATTGAAAGTGCTTTGGAAAGAATGAGACGAGCATGGCCTGCAGGGCCTGGCGCGCCTGGCTTGCGGTGATGGTGAATTTAGCCTGCGAGTTTCCCGCCGCCACGCCAAGCCACAGCCCGTCGCCCAGTGACTCAAGGGCCCGCATCACGGTGCCGGGCACCAGCTTGTAGCCGCCATCCTTGATTATTTTCTCACACAGATCGTTCACCGCCCGGGTGCGCGCATCATCGTAAGCGGAACAGATTTCTACATAGATGGGCCGGCCCTGGGTTTCGCCCCAGAAGGCAATCCAGGCGGCCAGCTTGTCAGGGGTAAAAATCTTGTCGTTGAAATCGCCAAGGACAATCAACTGCAGCCTCTCGGCCACGCTGGCGCCTGGCACAGCAAGGGCATCATGCCAGTTGCGGTAATATTCTTCGGCCAAATGGCTGAGACAGGCGGCAAGAAGTTTCTCCTTGCTCTCAAAATGGAAATTGATGATGCCGACGGACAGGCCCGCGGTTTTGGCCACGTCAGCCACGGTGAGGGCGGAATAGCCCTTGCGCGCCAGAACAGCGATGGTGGCATCGATCAGCTGTTGCCGCCTGACCGGCCTTGAAGCCTTGCGGCTCGATGGGGATGTTGCGGTTTCAGTAACTGCCGTCACGCGGACCTCACATTGAATCCAACTTCAGTGAAGCTAGCGGGAATACGGCCTGCGTCAATCCCTCTCATGTCGATTGCGCCGCATTGACCCCGCCGGAGCAGGCCCATAACAGGTGGAAATAATGCAGGATCACGAGTTTCGCCATATCCTTAACGACGAAATCCATGGACGGCCGGGCCTGGCAGTCACCGCCCCTGCCCGCATCACGCACCTGGCTTACACCCTGGGCAAGGACGACAGTGATCCATTCCTGCAGGTGGCCAAACTCTGTGACGCCCTGGGCGTAAAGCCGCCCGGCGAGGGTGCGCGCCACCATAGCGTGGAACTCGCCGCGGGATTGTTCAAGTATGAGCGCCACGGGGAATTTTACCGGATCAGCGTTACGGCGCAGAATACCCGGGAAAAGCAGGAGGCCATCTCACTCCTGCCGCTAGGCTGGATCGACAAGCTGCCGGGCAAGCGGCTGGTTGCCATCCATACGGAAATCCTGTCGAAAGACATGAAAGTCCCCACCGCGCAATTTCTCAAGAAGTATTTTGGTCACGAGGATCTGGCGGGATCGCGGGTCAGCCATGGCCGCGCCACGGTGTGGACCGATTTCAAGATTGGCGCTGACGGATACACCCGCATGCTGATCCATGACCAGGGCCTCACACCCCTGTCGCTTGGCCGCGTTTCGCGCCGTATCCATGAAATTGAAACCTACCGGATGATGGCGCTGCTGGCTTTTCCCCTGGCGCTGGATCTGCAGCGCCGCATTGGCCCCCTGGAAAAATCCCTGGCCGAAACCATTGAAAGCATGCTGTCAACGCAAGGCATCGAAGAGGACGCCCGGCTGCTCGCCAGCCTCAGCACCACGGCGCGGGATGTGGAAGAGATGTCGAACCGCAGCAGCTTCCGATTCGCCGCGGCACGGGCCTACAGCGCGCTGGTCACCAAGCGCATCGCCGAGCTTGGCGAAGAGCGGGCCATCAACTACCAGCGCATCGGCGTGTTTCTCGACCGCCGCTTCAGCCCCGCGATGACCACCTGTTTTGCCGTGGCCGAGCGCATTGCCGACCTGGCGCGGCGCAGCGAACGGGCCAGCAACCTGCTCCGCACCCGGGTTGACATTGCGCTGGAGGGCCAGAACCAGCAGTTGCTGCGCTCGATGGAAGCGCGCACCCGGCAGCAGTTGATGCTGCAGGAAACCGTTGAGGGCATTTCGGTTGTCGCCATCAGCTATTATCTTTTCAACATCGTCGCCATATTCGCGAATGGCGCTGCAAAGCATTTCTTCGGGGAAGGTGCTGCCTTTCCCGATTGGGCGCTCGTGCCCGTCATACTCCTGCTCGTGTGGTGGGGCATCCGGCGGCTCAAACGGCGCATCCGGAAATCCCATCCGGACATTCAGACAACGCCCAGGACATCCCCGAAGGTGGCAACCGCTGCCTCGCCTTTGGGCGAGAGGAAATAGATGCCGCGCGCTTCCCTCGCGAACCAGCCATAGGCATCGCGCCTGAGGATTGAGGCGGCGCGCTCAACCTTGGTTTGGGCGACAATGTCGCAAACCCGTGAGGCGCCGGAAGTCTTGAGGAATTTCACGCAGCGCAAGGCATCCTGCCGGTAGGCGGTGACCAGGGGGCGCTTGCTGCTGCCGCCGGAATTGTGATCGCCCACCCGGCGCTGAAACTCGCGCAGGAGCACGGTTTTGCGGCGCGGCGCTGGGCGGGGCCGGTAGGCAGCGGGATCAAGATAGGCTTCGACCCATTGGCCGTTCACGACCAGCAGACCGAGGCCCAGGCGCTTGCACAGCCGCAGGATGTCACCCGGAAGGGAGCGTTTCGGTTCCGGAATGGCGAGATACACCGTATCGGTCACGCCCTGCCGGTCAATGCCCTGGAGCAGGAGCTGGAGATTGAACGAGGTTTTCAGTTCGACAATCACCGGCGGCTCATCGCCCCTGACAGCCAGCACATCGCAGCCGCCGATTTCGGCTTTCACGGCAAAGCCCTGCGCTTCGAGAAAGCGCTTCACGGGGAGATAGAGTTCAGTTTCAAGCAAAATAATAGGTCCCGGACATGAACCCGGAACCTACATTGATTCGTTTACAAAAGATTTATTTGCTGATGAAGACCTGGGCGGTGATGAGGGTCTTGATGTTGTCAAAGGCACCGGCCACGGCTGCGCCGCTCGACGCCACGAAGAAATTCGTGTCGGGGTCGGTTGCGCAGTTCTTCAAACGGGTGGTCGTGGAATTGTCGTCAAGATCATAGGCAATGGTGATCATGGTGATGCCCTTGGCCTTGGCGTTGGTGCAGAGGGCTTCAAGATTTGCCTCGCCCTGGGCCACGGTCCGCGTGCTGCCCGGGCCAAAGGCCGGCTCAGTCTGGGCGCCGTCGGTCAGAACCACCATGAATTTCTGGGTTTCCTCGTCGTCATAGCTCACGCCCTCCTCGAATGGCGCGTTGTCCGAGAGCATGTGGAAGCCAAATTCCACGCCCAGTGAAATATTGGTCCAGGCGTAGGGGGTCATACTGTCGAGTTGTGTTTTCAAGCCGGAGAAATCATTGGTCAACGGCTTCATGATGAGCTGCTGGCTGGGATAGGCGCCGCAGCCCGAGGAGATATGGACCGGCGCCTGGGGATGACCCCATTTTGTGTTGTTATCGGCGGTTGGCGTGGCATCGGTCAGGTTATAGGGATATTTGCGGTCCTGGGTGCAGCCGGTCCATGAGCCGCTGCCCGACTGGCCAAGGATATATGACTTGTCGAAGGTTCCATAGACATGGTGCGAGAAGGGCACGAGGGCGAATTTCACCTTGTCGGGGTTTGCCGCCTGGAGATCGCTGATCAGGTCCTTGGCGGCGTTTCTCATGGCCACATATTTCACGCCTCCGGCAATGGAGTCGTTCATCGATCCTGAATAGTCCAGAACCAGGGCAATCTCGGCGTTCTTGTTTGCGGGAACGGCGACTTCGGCGCCGACAGAAAGCTTCATGGCCTTTATGCCGGCAAACTGCATGAGTGAAGTTGACATGTTCATGTCGGCGGCGGCAACCACCGTATCGTCCTCAATATCAAAGCTGCGGGTGATTGCCTCTCCTGCAAGGTTGCCACCTTCCAGGTTTCTCAAAAAGGTTGCCTCGGCCAGGGCAAGGCGCTCAGTGTCGCTTGCCTCCGGAGTTGCGGCGGCTGCCAGGGCGGCGGAATCAAGGGCGGCCTGCAATTCCGTGGTGTTGCTGAAATAGCGGACATAATCGATGGCCGAGCCCGCCGCCACGAAGACAGGAATTGCCGAAGCGGCATAAAGAACAGCGATGGAACCCCTCTGGCAGGCGCCAAAGTTCTTTACGAAACGTTGCAATTTTGAACAGACTTGCATCTTCCTTGCTCCATTGTCTCAATCCGGAACGGTATTCCCGGGGGTATGGACGCAAAGGAGCAAGCCACGGTCCAAACGGGCCCCGCGGGACGTTAACTTACTGGCAAGGTTTACAGACTGTTAATTAAAATGGTCGCCTTGCACGCATCGCGGCGGTCAGGGTGCCTTCATCCAGGTAATCGAGTTCGCCGCCCACGGGCACGCCATGAGCCAGGCGCGAGGTGCTCAGGCCCAGCCCCTTCAGGCGCTCGGTGATGTAGTGGGCGGTGGTCTGGCCCTCAACCGTGGCATTGGTGGCCAGCACGACCTCGCGCATGCCGGACGCTGCGGCGCGTTCGATCAGGTGGTTAATGGCCAGGTCTTCGGGGCGCACGCCTTCCATGGCGGAGAGGGTGCCGCCGAGGACATGGTAAAGGCCGGCCCAGGCGCCGGCGCGTTCGAGGGCCCAGAGGTCGCCCACTTCCTCCACAACGCAGAGAATGGTGCGGTCGCGGCGCGGGTCGCAGCAAATGGTGCAGGGATCAATCGTATCGACATTGCCGCAGGTGCTGCACACCGTCACCTTGTCCTGGGCATCGGCCATGGCAAGCGCCAGGGGAGAGAGCAGTTTTTCGCGGTTCTTGATCAGGTAAAGGGCGGCGCGGCGGGCCGAGCGGGGCCCGAGTCCCGGCAATTTTGCCAGCAGCTGGATGAGCCGCTCGATTTCAATGCCCGCCGTCCGCTTCATGTCAGAAGGGCAGCTTCATGCCGGGCGGAAGGGCCAGGCCGCCGGTCACGGATTTCATTTCCTCGGCCATCATCGCTTCGCTCTTGGCCTTGGCATCGGCATGGGCCGCCACGATGAGGTCTTCGAGAATTTCCTTCTCGTCTTCCTTCAGCAGGGAAACATCCACGTTAAGCGCCGACATGGCGCCCTTGCCGGTGAGCGTTACCTTCACCAGCCCGCCGCCGGACTGGCCTGTGACGGTTGCGGTTTCCAGCTTTGCCTGCATGTCAGCCATTTTGGATTGCATGGCCTGGACCTGCTTCATCATGTCACCGAGATTCTTCATCACTCTCTTCCACTGGTTTCAAGGTTTCTGGATCGCGCACATCGGTCACCGTGCTGCCGGGAAAGCGCTTGAGGATGGCCTGCACGGCAGGCTCTTCGCGGGCCTCGCGGAAAGCTGATTCCTTTGCGTCTTTTTTCTGGAGCGCCAGCGGCTTGTCGCCGCCCTCCTTGGCCACAAGCACCATCCAGCGGCGGCCGGTCCAGGCTTCAAGCTTTCGTCCGAGTTCACCGGGCAAGCCGGGCGAAGCGCCCTGCTCCATGGCCAGTTCGATCTGGCCGGGCGCCACGCGGATCGGCCTGACAAAGCGCTCAAGGTCGCCTTTCAGTTTCACGTCGCGCTTCTCGACAACCAGGGCAATGATATCGGCGAAATTTGCGAAGGCCCTGGTTTCGGTGGGCGCCTGGGGGGCTGCTGCTTCGGGCTTCAGCGCCAGGGAGCCCACGGATTCGGCCATCGGCAGCTCGCGTTTTGCGGGCTGGGCCATGACGATGGGCGATGATTTTTCCGCCGGCGGGCTCTGCTTTGCAAGCTTCAGAAGCTCCTCACCCGTGGGCAGGTCAGCCGCATGGGCCAGACGGATGAGAACCATTTCCGCGGCAAGCAGGGGCTGGCCGGAATAGCTCACCTCCGCGATGCCTTTCAGCAGCATCTGCCAGGCGCGCGTCAGATGCGCCATGCCAAGGCGCGCCGCGTAATCGGCGCCGCGCAGTTTTTCCGCCTCGGTCCGCGAAGGATCGGTAAGGGCTGACTCCTTCACCACTTTCAGCCGGGTGACCCAATGAACGAAATCCGCAAGATCATTGAGGATGGTTTCCGGATCGCCGCCACCTTCGTGCTGGGCTTCAATCTCGTGAATGGCCCTTGCCGGATCGCCGGTCATCACCGCGTCAAACAGGTCAATGATCCGCGAGCGGTCGATGAGGCCCATCATGCCGGCAACGTCCGCCGCCACGACCTTGCCTTCGCCATAGGCTATGGCCTGATCGAGCAGCGACAGGCCATCGCGCACCGAGCCCTCGGAAGCCCTTGCAATCATGCGCAGCGATTCCTCGTCGATGGTGACATTCTCGAGGGCCGCGATGCGGGCGTAGTGCTGCATGAGAAGGGCCGCGTCCAGGCGCTTCAGGTCAAAGCGCTGGCAGCGCGACAGGATGGTGACCGGCACTTTGCGGATTTCGGTGGTGGCAAAGATGAACTTGATATGCGGCGGCGGCTCTTCCAGGGTCTTGAGCAGGGCATTGAAGGCGCTCTTGGAGAGCATGTGGACTTCGTCGATGATGTAGATCTTGTAACGCAGCGCCACGGGCGCATAGCGCACGCTGTCGATGATTTCGCGCATGTTGTCGACGCCGGTGTTGGAGGCCGCGTCCATTTCAATCACATCCATGTGGCGCGATTCGAGAATGGCCTCGCACTGGGGGGTGAGTTCCGGCATTTCGATGGAAGGGCTGCCTGGATAATTCAGGGCCCGGGCGATGAGTCGGGCGGTGGTGGTTTTGCCGATGCCGCGTACGCCGGTCAGCATATAGGCCTGGGCAATCCGCCCGGTGGCCACGGCGTTGGTCAGGGTGCGCACCATGGCTTCCTGGCCGATCAGGTCAGTGAAGTTCTGCGGACGGTATTTGCGGGCGAGAACGCGGTAGCCTTGAGCGCTCATGGTGTCTGGGGTTTCCGTCATGATGGCTCAGAATACTAGAGGTGGGAGGCTGGACGGGCAACCCGTTCCGATCTCGTTGGGGCTGCTTCCTTCCGGACCTGACCCGGTTGGCGAGCGGTACGTCCGCCGCCAACCTCCCGAAGGGGTATATCGGTGTTTTGGGTTGAAAAGGCAAGGGTGGGATTCACCCACCTTTGCCGTTGCTGTCACAAGCCGCCAATGATCTTGCGGTAGGCGTCTTCGGGGAAAGCCTTGAGGGTTGTCGTGCGGATATTGCCTCCCATTGCCAGGTTCAGGGAGAATTTGGCAAAGGTTTCGTCATTGGGGGCCTCGGCCATGACGACCATGTCATAGGCCCCGACGGTCATGTAGAATTCATGCATTTCGCAGCCCATTTTCTTGGCTAGCGCCTTGGCCGCGTCGAGCCGGTTTGCACTGTCCTTGATGTTTTTGACACCCTGATCAGTCCAGTTCGCAAGCACAATATATCTGGCCATGTAGTCCTCCCATTTGCGTTCCGCACAAGGGGGCGATTATCCGCCTCTCCGGCGATACTGGTTAAGAATAGCAGGTATTTGCCGGGATGGCGATGTGCTGGGCTTGCCCTGATTGACCTCTTAGGCCCGCTCGCTTATCTGAGGGCCATGAGCCTGCGCGACATCATCACCCTGCCCGATCCGATTTTGCGGCAAACCTCCAAGCCCGTTACCGGCGTGGACAAGGCCGTGCGCAAGACCTTCGATGACATGCTGGAGACCATGTACAATGCGCCGGGCATCGGCCTTGCCGCCATCCAGATCGGCCTGCCCCAGCGCCTGGTGGTCATTGATATTTCCAAGGATGGCGAGGCGCGCCAGCCACTTTTCATGGCGAATCCCGAGATCATGTCGGCTAGCGAAGCGCTGAGCGACTACGAAGAGGGCTGCCTCTCCATCCCGGAATTCTATGAAATGGTGACACGGCCATCGGAAGTGAACGTGCGCTACCTCGACCGGAAGGGCGAACCGCAGGAGCTCACCGCCAGCGGGGTGCTCGCAACGTGCGTGCAGCACGAGATCGACCATCTCAATGGCGTGCTGTTCATTGACTATATTTCCAAGCTGAAACGCGACCGGGTGGTGAAGAAATTCGTGAAGGCGCAGAAGCTGGGAAAGCTTTGAACCGATGAAGCTCGTATTCATGGGCACGCCGGATTTCGCGGTGGTCACGCTGAGGGCGCTGGCAGCGGCGGGGCACGAGATTGCCGCGGTCTATTCGCAGCCGCCACGGCCCGCCGGGCGGGGACAGAGTGTGCGGCCTTCGCCGGTGCAGGACTATGCGGCGGCACAGGGTTTCGAGGTCAGAACGCCGCTCTCCCTGAAATCCGCTGATGAGCAAAAATCATTCGCTGATCTCAACGCCGATGCGGCCGTAGTTGTCGCCTATGGCCTGCTCCTGCCGCAGGTGGTTCTGGATGCACCACGCTTTGGCTGTTTCAATGTTCACGCCTCGCTGCTGCCGCGCTGGCGCGGGGCCGCACCCATCCAGCGCGCCATCATGGCAGGCGATGCGCAATCAGGCGTCACGATCATGCGCATGGAACTGGGACTGGACACGGGTCCGATGATGAAATCGGGCCGTGTTCCCATCAGCCCTGAAACCACGGCTTCCTCTTTGCATGCCGAACTGGCAGTACTCGGCGCGAAGCTGATGGTTGAGGTCCTGCAGCATCCTGAAAACCCGGGAACGCCTCAGCCCGCTGAAGGTGTCACTTACGCGAAAAAAATCGACAAGGCCGAGACGAAAATTGATTTCACCAAACCAGCAGTAGAGGTGCGCAATCATATTCACGGGCTGTCGCCGTTTCCCGGCGCCTGGTGCAGCCTCGCCGGGGCGCGGGTGAAAATTC
>JAEUMI010000347.1 GCA_016792825.1 Hyphomicrobiales bacterium | reverse complement strand
TTTTCTTTCTGCTTCATGACCGGCCCCCTGGAGCACATTGATGGCGCACTCTCCAGCCGCAATGCCTGCGTGGTGAAGCCGGGCAAGCTCGACCGTTCACCCACCGGCACCGGCTGTTCCGCCCTGATGGCTGTGCTCCATGCCAAGGGCCTGATGAAAACCGGCGACACTTTTATTGGCCGCTCCATCATCGAAAGCCGCTTTGTGGGGCGAATTGAAGCCGATACAATTGTTGGCAATCACCGGGCGATTATCCCGACGATTTCCGGTTCCGCCTGGATCACCGGCCAGACCACCCTGATGCTCGATCCCGGCGACCCATGGCCCGCCGGCTATAAAATCGCCGACACCTGGCCCAAAGAGCCATGACATCCCGAATAATTTATCATACAATATAAAAAAACCGGCTGGGAGGCATGATGAATATCGTTCAAATTCTCGATTCCAAGGGCAAGCGCCGTGTTGGTCTCGTAAACGCTGAAAAAATCATTCTCCTGAAAAAGGTCGCCCGGACAACGGACCTGGCAAGGCTCGCCTTGAAAGACGGCACGAAGCTTTTGAATGCCGCAAAGTCCCTGACCACCAGCGCAACCGAAAATTATGCGGCGGCCATCAAGGAAAACCGTCTGCTGCCGCCGGTTGACCATGAAGATCCGGCTCATTGCATGATCGCCGGCACCGGCCTCACCCATCTGGGCTCCGCATCGGCGCGCGATTCCATGCATGCCAAGCTCGAAGGCAAGGCGGATGACCTCACCGACTCCCTCAAGATGTTCAAGATGGGCCTCGAGGGCGGCAAGCCCGCCAAGGGCCAGGCCGGCGTGCAGCCCGAATGGTTCTACAAGGGCGATGGCTCCTGGCTTGTGGCCCCGGGTGCTCCCCTTCCCAAACCCTCCTTCGCTTTAGACGGTGGCGAGGAGCCGGAGCTTGCCGGCCTCTACATGATCGACGGCAAGGGCAATCCCGTGCGCCTCGGCTTTGCGCTGGGCAATGAATATTCCGACCACATCACCGAGCGCCAGAACTATCTCTTCCTGGCGCACTCAAAATTGCGCCACTGCGCCATCGGTCCCGAAATGATCACAGGCGCCGCGCCAAACAATATTTCCGGCATGAGCCGCATCAACCGCAAGGGCAAAACCATTTGGGAAAAGCCCTTCCTAACCGGCGAAGCCAACATGTCCCACACGCTTGCCAATCTTGAATATCACCATTTCAAATATGCGGGCTTCCGGAGGCCCGGCGATGTGCACATCCATTTCTTCGGCACCGCCACGCTGAGCATCGCCGATGGCATCGTCACCGAGGATGGCGATGAATTTGAAATCTCGGCGCCGGCCTTTGGCGCCCCCTTGCGCAACCGCCTGAAGTTCCTCAAGCCGGACTACAAGCCCGGCGGAGTGAAGTCCCTTTGAGTTCAGCCTTTATCGCCCTCGACTGGGGCACCTCGTCGTTTCGCGCCTATCTGCTGAACCGGGATGGCACGGTTCAGGAAACCGTCACCGCTCCGGATGGCATTCTGGCGGTGAAGGATGGAAACTTTGATGCGGTCCTCGAAGGCCACATCGGCAAATGGGACATGAAACTGCCCATCATGGCATCGGGCATGATCACCAGCCGCCAGGGCTGGGTGGAACTGCCCTATGTCGCCTGCCCCGCTGGCCTGCGCTCGATTGCGGCTGCCGTTCATCTCCACACCTCGAAACTTGGCCGCAAGATTTATTTCGTTCCCGGCATCAGCACCCGGGGGCGCGATGGCGCGCCGGATGTGATCCGCGGCGAGGAAACGCAAGTGTTCGGTGCAACTGAGGGAGGTTCAGAGCATTTCGTAACCCCCGGCACCCACAGCAAATGGATCACCGTGAAAGACGGCATGATCACGGGCTTCTCCTCCTACATGACGGGAGAAGTCTTTGCCCTGCTCAAGACCCATTCCATTCTTGGAAAATTGATGACCGGCGATATGGCAAGCCCTTCCGCCTTCGAGCGCGGCGTCCGCGCCGGGCTGAAAGACCCGGCCGGATTGCTCCACAATATCTTCTCAACCCGCACCCTGGCGCTTTTCAACGAGATGCCAGCCGACCATCTCAGCTCCTATCTCTCCGGCCAGGTGATCGGAACGGAAATCGCTCATGCCATTGCGGAAAATGCGGTGGGCGCACAGTATCGGATCCTGGCAACGCCCAGCCTTGGAGAGCATTACATGACGGCCATGAAGACAGCCGGATTGACCGTGAGCTATGGCGCGCCCGATGTGGCCGTCATCGGCCTGCAACGCATCGCTGTTGCGGCGGGGCTGCTCCCATGACCTTTGCCGATGCCATATCCGAATGCGGCCTCATTGCCATCCTGCGCGGGATTACCACGGCAGAAGTGGACGCCGTGGGACAAGCTCTTGTCGAGGCCGGCATTCGCGTGGCCGAAATTCCCCTGAATTCACCGGACCCCTTTGCGTCCATCGAGAAAATGGCAAAGGCCTTCAAAGGCGGGCTCGTCGTCGGCGCAGGAACCGTTCTCAGCGTGCAGGATGTCAATTTGCTGAAGGCCCATGGCGGCCAGATCAGCGTTTCGCCGGATTGCAACGAGGCGGTGATCGCCCGCGCCAAAGAACTCGGCCTCGAACCCGTGCCTGGCGTCTTTACCCCCACCGAAGCCTTTGCCGCGATCCGCGCCGGGGCCACGCAT
>JAEUMI010000217.1 GCA_016792825.1 Hyphomicrobiales bacterium | reverse complement strand
GGCTTTTTCCGTGTGGTCCAGCCGCTTTCCTTCAATGCGCTTGGGCGCATCAACCGGCGGGAACAGCCCGAAGTTTACATTCATCGGCTGGAAGGAGCCGGTCCCCTTGTCAGTCGTCTCGATATGCCCGCCCGTGATGTGATTGATCAGCGCGCCATGTGCCGTCGTTGCCGGCGGTACGGCAAAATCTTCTCCACGGCGCTCCGCCGCCGCCATGCGCCCCGCCATCAATCCCATGGCCGCACTTTCCACATAGCCCTCGACCCCCGTGATCTGCCCGGCAAAGCGCAGGCGTGGACACCCCTTGAGCCGAAGCCTTTCATCCAGCACCTTGGGGCTATTGAGAAAGGTGTTGCGATGCAGCCCCCCGAGCCGCGCAAACTCCGCATTCTCCAAACCCGGAATGGTTTTGAACACCCGCACCTGATCCGCATATTTCAGTTTCGTCTGGAAACCTACCATATTGTAGAGGGTGCCCAGCTTGTTATCCTGCCGGAGTTGCACCACCGCATAGGCTTTTACATCGGGCTGGTGCGCATTCGTGAGCCCCCTTGGTTTCATTGGACCGTGGCGCAGCGTTTCCACGCCGCTTTCCGCCATCACCTCGATGGGCAGGCAGCCGCTGAAATAGGGCGTGGATTTTTCCCATTCCTTGAAATCGGTTTTCGCGCCGTCCAGCAGGGCCTGCACAAAGGCTTGATATTGCGCCCGGTCCAGCGGGCAGTTGATGTAATCCTTGCCCGTGCCGCCCGGCCCCACCTTGTCATAGCGCGACTGGAACCACGCCTTGTCCATGTCGATGGTTTCGCGGTGGATGATGGGCGCTATCGCATCAAAGAAAGCCAAATCCGCTTCGCCCGTGAGTTGCCCGATGGCCTTGCTCAGGGCAGGGGAGGTCAAGGGGCCTGTGGCCACGATGACGCTGTCCCAGCCCTCCGGCGGCAAGCCCGCAATCTCGTCATATTCGACCGAGACAAGGGGATGGGCTTTGAGCGTCTCTGTGACTTCCGCGGAGAATGCCTCTCGGTCCACCGCCAGCGCCCCGCCTGCCGGCACCTGATGCCGGTCGGCGGTGGCCATGATCAGTGAACCCGCCGCGCGCATCTCCCAATGCAAAAGCCCCACCGCATTCTGGTCCGCGTCATCGGAGCGGAACGAATTGGAACACACCAGTTCGGCAAAGCCCCCGGTCTTGTGGGCATCGGTGCCCACCTTCGGCCGCATCTCATGCAGCACAACGGGTACGCCAGCTCTTGCCGCCTGCCAGGCCGCTTCGGACCCGGCCATCCCGGCCCCGATAATGTGAATAGGTTTTGTCATGTGCGGCCATTAGCATAGACCTCCGAGTGAGACAAACTCGCGGCTTGCAGATTGGTCCGGGGAGAGGCATGAGAAGCCAAGGAGTGCCTCCCATGTCATCGATCCTTGCCGACGTATCAACCGAACTTTCCGCCATCCGCAACCAATCCCTGTGGAAAACCGAGCGACCGATCTTGTCGCCGCAGAGCTCTCGCATCGAGGTGAGCGGCCACCGCAAGGTTCTGAATTTCTGCGCCAACAACTACCTGGGCCTGGCCGACCATCCCGTCCTTATCAAGGCCGCCAAGGAAGCCCTGGACAGCCACGGCCTCGGCATGGCCTCCGTGCGCTTTATCTGCGGGACTTC
>JAEUMI010000315.1 GCA_016792825.1 Hyphomicrobiales bacterium | reverse complement strand
TACAATGGCGCCTACTTCCCACCCTGCTTTTTCGCCGCCAGCACTTTCAGCAATTCATTCAGGGTCTGCGGTTCCAGTTTGCCGATGTCATCGGCCAGGCGGTTGGCGAGTTCGGTGGCGAGCGGATTGAGGCCCGAGGTATCGATGGTAATGCGCGGATGGGAAATGCGGGCCAGCCGGGTCACCTCCTCGGCCTCGTCCCAGATGATGTTGAAATAGGCGATGATGCGCTGAATCAGGTGCCAGCCCGGCCTGCCGCGCTTGCCATGCTCGAGGGCCGAGAGATAGGCGCTGGAAACGCCGATGGCGGTGGACATCTGTTTCAGGGTGATGGCGCGGTCGGCCCGCAGCTTCCGCATTTTTTCACCAAAGGGCGTCATCTCAACTCTCCCGGGTGCGGCGCAGTTTCACATAGAAGGCCCCGCCGCCGCCGTGCTTGGGGTGGGCCTGCTGGAAGCCGGCGACATGGGCACGGAATTGCGCTTCGTGCAACCATTCTGGCAATTGCCGGCGCAGGCGGCCCTCCCGCTCGGGAGCGTAGAAATGATCGCGGCCATGAAGCGTGTGCCCGGAAAACGGCGAAGCGCCCTTGCCGGTGATGACCAGCACGAGACGGTGGCCCTGCATGCGGCGGCTGGAAATAAAATCCAGAAGACGGATGCGGGCTTCCTCGAGATTCATGCCATGCAAATCAAGCCGGCTTTGAATCTCGACATTGCCCCGGGTCAGCTTCTGTTCGGTGCGCCGGTCAAAGCCGGTAATCGGCGGCGGCGCCCTGTTGAGGGAAGTCTTTGGCGTCGATTTCTTCTGCGGCACAGGATTAGCGGCTTGCTGCGGCAGCGAAACCAATGAGGCGCTCATTCTTAGCGCGCGCTTGCCCAGGGGCCTGACGGAGCGGGTGACCTCATCCCAGAGATTGCGGTCGTGAACCTCGAAGGATTTCTTTTTCATGTCCCGTTCAAGAATCCGACCGCAAGTTTCTTGGGCAGCAGGACGATCATGGTGCCGGGGCTTTTCATCTGGCCAGCCACGCTTGCGGCTTTCTCGCCCCAGCCCCAATAGACATCGCCGCGCACATGGCCCTTGATGGCCGTACCGGTATCTTGCGCCACCATCAGGTGACGGAAGTTTTCCATCCCGCCGCCGGGGCCGGACGGCACTTCCGCATCAAGCCAGACAGGCGTGCCGAACACCCAGAGGCTGCGGTCGATGGCGAGGCTTCGCAGCGGCGTGAGCGAGACCTGCTGGGCGCCGGGGGCGCCAAGCGCGGGGTCGTCGACCTTCACCTCGCGGAAGAAAACGAAGGACTTGTTTTCCCACATGAGTTGACGCGCCTCGCCGGGATTGTCCTTCATCCATTTGCGCAGGGATTGCATCGACATCGTGTCCCGGGTGAGCGCGCCGCGCTCCACCAGTACGCCGCCGATGCCGGTATAGGGCTGGCCGGATTTGGCGCCATAGGCAAGCCGCATGCTGCTGCCATCTTCAAAGCGGATGCGGCCCGAGCCCTGGACATGGATGAAGAACGCGTCGACCCAGCTCTTGAGCCAGACGATTTCGAGGCCCCGGCCGTGCAGGGCGCCTTCCTCGATTTCGCGGCGCGTCAAATATCCGGCGGGCTTGCCGTTCAGCATGCGTCCGTATTTCACGCCGAGCCGCTTTTCAGTTGCCGCATCGAAACCAACGAGGTCATCGGGCTTGCGGTAGATGGGAACTTCATAGCCATTGCCGGGTGTAAGGCTGCCTTCCGCTTCCGGTTCGTAATAGCCGGTGAACAGGCCCTCAGGACTGGCGGGATCAGCGACCTTCAGGGCGGTGAAATTTTCCTCGAAAAATTGGCGCGCCGATTTTGCCTCTGCGGCGCTTTCGCAAACCGCAAGCCAGTCCGCACGTTTCCCGCCATAGCGAACCTGGCGTTCAAAGGCGTGGCCCTTTGCCTTTATCTCTGCGCAGGATTTTTGAAAGGCCGCGAGGGCTGCCGCATGGTCATCGTCGGCCCAGCCTTTGATCTCGGCAAAGGGCACGGCAGTGAAAACGGGTTTGGCTTCAGCGGTCATGGCAAGGGAAATGGCGAAAAGGCAGGCAAGTCCCAGGCGTCCTATCACGCCTGCGTTTCGGTGGCCACAACCCGCCAGTTCGGGTCCTTCTGCGCCACGTCCCTTTCAAAGGTCCAGATATCGGTGATGTCACGCACTTCCTTGGGATTGCCGTCGATGAGGGCGCCCGCCTTGTCATGGGTTGCGGAAATCATCTGGTTGGCGAACTTGACGACGATGCTGGCGCGCTTTCCGGCAAGCGACACGGACATGAAGTCGACCTTCTCAAAGCCGACGAACTGGAAATCGAGCTTTTCGCCGGCCTGGGCGCGCGCGTCTATGGCTTTCGAAAAACCGTCAAAGACGTCCTTCGACAAAAGATTCTTCAGGGCCGGCTTGTCGCCCCTGGCGAAGGCCTCGACGATCATCTCATAGGCAAGCTTGGCGCCTTCGAGGAATTCCCTTGGTGAAAATCCCGGATCGGCCTGCGCCAGTTTTTCAAATCCGGCGGCCAGCGGCGATCCCGCCTTGGCAAAGCCGGTCCAGACCGGGGCCTTTGGCTCAGCTTCAGCCTCGACCTTTTTCACCGGCTCTTCCTTGCTCGATGGAAATTCCAGGACTTTTCCGCCACCGGTTTCAACCGGGGCGCTGCCATTGGGGCGGCGGGGCGGGGCATAGGGATCAATCGGCGGTCGCTCGGTCCCGGTGCGCTGGCCGAGAACCGAACGCAGGCGCCACACAACCATGAGCGCCACGGCGGCGAGTACCAGATTCAGGGGATCAAAGAGCTCGTTCATTACCAATTTCTCACACTTCTGAGCCTACACACGGAGCGGCGCACATTGTACTCGTCTTGGGTTGAGTCCTATATAGGAGACTTTGGGATAGGTCCAAGGACCATTCTATTGGAGTCTTGCTTGCGCCGCCACTTGCCAATCCTCATCCTCGCCCTGCTGTTCGCCGATCTGGCGTCCCTCATCTGGCTCGGGCGCTTTGTGGGCGTCCTGCCTGTCCTAGCACTGGTCGTGCTGGGCATTCTTGCGGGCAGCGCACTTATCCGGCGGAGCGGCGCAAATATTTTCACCATGCTCAATACACCAGCCGGCGACAAAAGGACGGTATCAGGCGGGGCAGCCAAAAGCGTGCTTGGAGCGCTCGCCGGGGTCCTGCTAATTATTCCAGGGATTATCAGCGATTTCATTGCCTTGGCCCTGCTGCTGCCGGCGGTGCGCCAGCGCGTGGCGCGGTTTTTCGAGGCGCATGTGACCGGGGACTTCACGGTCCACCGGGGCGGAAAAATCATCGACGTGGAAGCGGTGGAAATCGAGGAAATGCCAAAGCTGAAGCCGGTCACTCCACGGGAAGATTAAAGACCCTGCTTGCGGCCCTGCTGCCTTCATGTTAGCCACTGCAACGTGATTTGACCCGACTATTTCGGCGCATGAGAGGCATTCCAGATGGCTAAAGCAGCAAAACCGGCTCCCCGCAAAACCGCGGCGAAAGCAGCAAATGGCGGCAAAAACCCGGACGACAAGGCGCCGAGCATCTCCGAAGGCAAGGCCAGCGGAGCAGTCAATCTGCAGGTTCCGCCGCCCCAGCCCGGCGCCCAGCCTTCGATGCGCATCCTTGGCCAATATTTGAAGGACCTGAGCTTCGAAAATCCCAATGCGCCCCAGGCCTTGGCGCCGCAGCAAAGCCAACCCGACATCAATATCGCGGTCAATGTGAACGCCCGCAACATCGCACCCACGGATTTCGAGGTTGAGCTCCATCTCGATGCAAAGGCCACCTCCGACGGAAAAGTCATGTTCGCCTCGGAGC
>JAEUMI010000210.1 GCA_016792825.1 Hyphomicrobiales bacterium | reverse complement strand
ATTCAGGCCGGGGCAGGAGGCAATTGTCGATCACCTGATCGACGGGCGGCATGTCCTCGCAGTCATGCCGACGGGATCCGGCAAATCATTGTGTTACCAGGTGCCGGCGCTGGTGAAGCAGGGGCTGACGATCGTGGTTTCGCCTTTGGTGGCATTGATGCAGGACCAGGTGGCGGCGCTGAAGCTGGCGGGCATTGCGGCGGAGACGATCAATTCGGCGGCTTCACGCGAGATGAATGTCGATATCTGGCAGCGGGTGGCTGCGGGGCTGGTGCGGATCCTGTATCTGGCGCCGGAGCGGTTGATGACTGAGCGGATGATTGCGGCCCTGCAGAAGCTTGATGTGAAGCTGATCGCGGTTGACGAGGCGCATTGCATTTCGCACTGGGGCGCATCCTTTCGTCCGGAATATGAAGCGCTGCATGGCTTGCGCGAGGCCTTTCCGGAGGCGCCGATCGGGGCGTTCACGGCAACGGCCGACGAGGCGGCACGGCGCGATATCGTGACGAAGCTGTTTGGCGGGAGGGCGGAGGTCTTTGTTGCGGGGTTTGACCGGCCGAACATCAGGCTCACGGTGCAGAACAAGGACAATGTCCGGCAACAGCTTTTGCGCTTTCTTGACGGCCACAGGGGCGAGAGCGGAATTGTTTATGCGCTGTCGCGCAAGAGCACGGAGGAGATCGCCGCGTTTATGGTGGAGAAGAAGCATCGTGCCGTGGCCTATCATGCGGGCCTGACGCCCTTGCAGCGCGCCGAGGCGCAGGACTTGTTCATGACAGAAAAGGGGGTGATCGTTTGCGCCACGATTGCCTTTGGCATGGGAATCGACAAGCCCGATGTGCGCTTTGTGTTTCATGCCGATTTGCCGTCATCGCTTGATGCCTATTACCAGGAGATCGGGCGGGCGGGGCGCGATGGCGAGGTGGCGGTTGCCCACATGGTGTTTGGACTTGGGGACATCCGCCTGCGGAGGCAGTTCATCGAACAGGGCGAGGCAAGCGACGAGCACAAGCGCCGCGAGAACCGCAGGCTCGATGCGCTGGTGGCCTATTGCGAAGCGCCGAGCTGCCGCCGGGTTTCATTGCTGGGCTATTTCGGCGAAGCGGCGGAGGCTTGCGGCAATTGCGATGTATGCCTCAGCCCCGGCGAAATGATTGACGGCAGCGCGGAAGCCAAAACGGTTTTTGAAGCGGTGCGGGCTACGGGTGAGCGTTTCGGGGCCATGCATATCGTTGATGTGCTGATGGCCAAGGCCAATGACAAGGCGGTGGCGCTGAAGCATACGGAACTTGCGGTGTTTGGGCTTGGGCAGGGTCGTCCACGCACGGAATGGCAGGGGATTATCCGGCAGCTGGTGGGGGCTGGATTCCTGGTTCATGATGTTGGTGGCCATGGCGGGCTGTCACTGGGGCCGAAAGCCCGTGGCTTGATGAGTGGCGGCGGAGAATTCCGCTATCGCAGGATCGAGCAGCGCGGCACGAAGAAAGCGGCGCGGGCCGAAGCGATCGCAAAGATCAGTGAAGCCGACCCGCGTGCCGGGGCCCTGCTCGTGCGGTTGAAAGCCTTGCGCATGCGGCTCGCCAGGCAGGCGCGGGTTCCAGCCTATGTGATATTTTCGGATCGCACGCTGATCGACATGGCGGCGCGGGTGCCGCTCACCAAGTGGGATTTCGGCGAGGTGCATGGGGTGGGAGCGGCCAAGCAGGAAAAATTCGCGGAGATTTTCATCAGCGAGATTAGCGGCTTTGCGCGCGAGACTGCCGCTGCCAGTCAATTAGCAAATGAATGACCAGCGCGGTGAAGACCACGGCGCCGCCAAGCAGAGTTCGCCCGGAGGGAATCTCATTGTGGACCAGCCAAACCCAGATAGGGCCGAGGACCGGTTCCAGGGTTCCGACAAGGGCTGCAAGGGCGGCGGGGAGCAGCCTGACGCCGGTTGTGAACATGACAAGGCCCAGGCCCAGATTGAGCGCGCCAAAGGTAACGAGCCAGCCGAGATCCGCGGCACTGACCGCATAGTGGCCGGCGAGCAGTCCCGCGAAACACGCAGCAAGGATGGTTCCGAGGCATACTGCTGGGGTCATGCGTACGTGGGCGTGGCGCCGGGTGATGACCGTGGCAATGGCAAACATCACGGAGATGAGAAGGGCCAGGCCATCGCCGATAGGAGAGACTTTTCCAGTGAAGGATTCCGAGACCATGATGGCAACCCCGGCAATCACCGCGGCAATGGCGGCCCAGGTTGCGCCTGAGATTCTTTCACGAAACAGGGTCCAGGTGAGAAGGGCGGCGATCAGGGGAACGCCGGCCTGCATGAGCAGGATGTTGGCCACTGTCGTATAGGCAAGCGCCACCACGAAGGAACTGGAGGCGATAGCAAAGCAGAGGGCAACGCCGAGGCCCGCCAGCCCCATGCCTTTGAACAGCGCAACTGTGCCGCGTGGACCATCGCGCCAGAGCATGAATCCCAAAAGAAAAAGGGCGGCGAAAAGAGAACGCCAGAAAACGATTGTCCAACTGTTGTCTACCTCGAGGAAGCGGGCAATGGCGCCACCAAAGCTCCAGACAATGGCGGAGCCCGCGACAAGAAGAATGCCACGGCGCCTGCTGCCGGCGTGATCGGCGAGAGGAATGCTGTGGGTTGCCGTGTTCATGGTCACATGATTAGCCTGCGGATGACGCCCTGTAGTGAGCTGAAACGACACGGGTGGTGGAAATTGCGAAGCGTTTTTCATGGATAGTTTACTTGACATTGTGGAAGGCGGGTCCAAAATGCAAAGCATCACCGAACTCCACGGAGCAGGTGATGCATTAAGACACAGATCGGAGGGAGCATGACGCCACCTGGTCACCACCCCGGATCGCGGCAGGTCTCGCGGTCACATTCCGGTTAGCGCGCTGCAGCAAATTTCGACGCTTGACCGGCATGCAGTTCACATAACTCTGCTCATGCGAGGCAAGTTATTCTCCCAGCCTCGCCAGTAATCCGGTGTAGTCCGGATTCCATCAAGTGACATACTCGAAGGATCGAGGGCCCCGCTGGCGCAGCATAGCCGCAGCGGGGCTGATTTTTCTGAAAATCAGTTTCCCAGCAGCTTCTTGCGCAAGTCCGACACCGCGTTGGCATGGGCATCGAAGCCTTCGTATCTGGCGATGACGGCAGCGTGTCTTGCGAGTTCGGGATAGGCCAGGGCGGTGACCTCCACGACGGATGTGCGCTTCATGAAATCATGCACAGACAGGGCGGAGAAGGTCTTGGCCCAACCGCTGGTGGGCAGGACATGGCTGGGGCCGAGAACAAAATTTCCCAGGGTCGAAGGCGTGTGTTCGCCGAGCAGGATTTCTCCGGCATTTTTGATCATCGGCAGATATTTGCGTGGTTCCTTGGAGAGGATTTGCAGATGCTCGGGCGCGTAGTCATTGATGAAGGCCATGGCTTCGGCTGCATCTTTCGCCAGAAGAATGCCGCCGCGACTTGAAATCAGGACAGCCTTGGTGAAGTTCACGCGCTGGGCGCTCATCCTGTGCCAATAGGTGGGGATTGCAGCCAGCGCCGCGTCGGCCACATCCCTGCTGGTGGTGACGATGAAGGCGGAACTGTCGTCGCCGTGCTCAGCCTCGATGAGCAGGTCCAGGGCGGCGAGGCGGCCATCGGTTGTTTCGTCGGCAAAGATGATTGCTTCGCTGGGTCCTGCAGGGGTGCCGGTGTCGATCTGATCAGCGAGCAATCGTTTGGCGGCCACGACCCAGGGCGAACCAGGCCCCACAACTTTGACATATCTGGAAATGGTTTTGGTGCCGTAAGCCACGGCGGCGATGGCCTGGGCGCCGCCAACCTTGTAGACCTTGCTCACGCCGGCGGCGCGGGCGGCAACCAGCGAGGCTGCATCAATGCGGCCATCGGGGCCCGGCGGCGTTACGATGCAGATGTCTTCAACGCCGGCGACACTGGCGGGAATGCAGGTCATCAGCACCGAGGACGGGAAAGATCCCTTGCCGCGCGGGATGTAGCAGGCGACAGAGGCGATGGGCGTGGTGCGGTCACCGGCATGGAGGCCGGGGCGGGTTTCGGCGCTCCAGGATGCTTCGGGTTTTTGCAGTTCATGGAACTTGCGGATGTTGGAGGCGGCAAAGACGATGGCTTCCCTCACGTCTGCTTCCAGTTCGCGGTGGGCGCGGTCGAAATCTTCGGGAGTTGCGGCGATGGCGCTTTCTTCGACGAGGGCGCCATCGAATTTCTCGGTAAAGCGGGACAGGGCCCTGTCACCCTCGGTGCGCACGGCATCGATGATGGGCTTCACCTTTTCGATGAAGGGCTTCAAATCGCTTTCGGTGCGCCGGAGCAGGGTGGCGCGGTCTGCGGCAGTCGAATCAGATAGAACAAGATAGTTGATGTGTGACGTCATGGGCTCACCACTTCTCTATCGCCGGGATTGAAGAAGATAAAATCAGTTTCCGGAATGGTTCGTCGTCGAGATGTAATTCTCATCTTCCTGCCCGTCGCGCTCGAATTTCAGGAAATCATAATAGCCGCAGTGGCCGTCGCCAGGGAAGGCGCGGCAGGTGGAGGGCCTGGCATGATAGATGGTGCAGCGGCGTTCCGTGGTGTTGAAGAACTGGCAGATCTTGCCATAAATCTCATCCTTCTTGCGGCGCATGATGCGCTTGTAGCCGTGGGCCTTCTTGAAGAACTTTTTCTCGACCTTGGCGAGCGGCAAAGCAAAATGCCTGGCGATGCGTTCGGCATCGCGGTCCTTCACTTCAATGACGGGGTAGGAGCAGCAATAGCCCGGGCATTTCATGCAGTCATACAGTTTTCGGGCCATCAGGATTCCTTGGGGTGTGAGAGATGCCGGCGCTTAATGATTCGACTGGGGATAGAACAGTCCGGCTGGTGCTATTGCCTGTTTGGCGGGCTTAGAGGAAGCCTTCAATGCGGCATATTTCTTGTTAGTCTCGGCCATTTCACTTGTCAGCCATTCGCGGAAGGAGCGCGCCGTTGCGGTTTCCTTGGAGCCCTTGGCGCGGACTATCCAATAGTTGCCATGGTCTTTCATTTCAAGGGCAAAGGGACGGGCGAGCCAGCCTTCAACAATGGAGTCAGTGCATAGAATTTGATCACCGAGGGCAAAGCCTTGCCCTGACTCGGCGGCCTCAATGGCGAGATGGTTCTGGAAGACAGTGCCCTTCCAGTCGGTGACGCCTTCGATGCCGTTGGCATTGAGCCATTCAGCCCACCACTGCTTGCGCTGCTCATGGAGCAGATTGAAGTTCTTGAGATCCTCCGGCTTCAGGTTTTCAACACCGGCAATGAGAGCAGGGGAGCAGACGGGAAAGATCACGACGTTGGATGACAGCTTGGTCATTTCCACGTCCTCCCAATTGCCGCGGCCATAGCGGATGCCGAGATCAACCTCGTCGACGCGGAAATCCACCAAGCGGGTGGTGGGATCGATATTGAGTTCAATATCGGGATGCAGTTCCTTGAAATGCCCGAGGCGCGGCACCAGCCAGCGCGAGGCAATGGCCGGCTCAACCGAGACATTGAGAGGGCGGGCGGCGCCAACCGCTGCCGCTTCGCGCGAGGCATTGGACAGGGCATCAAACAGGGGCGTCAGCTGCTCGCCGTAGCGCTTGCCGGCCTCGGTGAGGGCAACGCCGCGGCCGGTGCGCAGGAAGAGCTGGGTGCCGAGATACTCCTCCAGTTCGCGGATATGGCGGCTGATGGCGGCATGAGTGACGAAAAGCTCACCCGCCGCTTCGGTGAAACTCACATGCCGCGCGGCGGCTTCGAAAGCCTTAAGAGCGTTGAGTGAGGGGAGTCGGCGCGCCACGGGAGACCTGTAACATTTTCTGTTGGGATTGGTTGTTTATTGCTGTTTGTGACCCACTGGACAAGGGCCGATATTCGAATTGCCCGCTAAATCATGGGAGATGGACATGAACTGGATATTTGAAGCCTATTCGAACGTTTATAATACCGCCATGGGGCAGCGCACACTTCACCATCAGCCAGGGAAACCGGCGGCGGAGCAGAAGCAGAGACTGAAGCGCGCATATGGTAAACACGACCTGTAACATTTTCTGATGGTTGCGTAGCTTTATACCGTTTGTGCTGCGAGGGCGAAAAGCCCATATTGAGGACAACAGAGATTTGAATTGAGGAGACTGATGATGAACTGGGTTTTTGGAGCATATTCAAACGTTTACAGCACTGCCATGATGCAGAACAAGGACGCTGTGGCCTATCTCGCAGATGCGAAGGCCGGCGAAATCAAGAGCACGGGCCGGGTTGCCCGCCTCTTCGGTCGCGCCTAACAGACTTATTCACAGCCCCGGCCATCGCGCTGGGGTTGTTTTTGCCTTGTATGGAACAAAAATAGAACATATACTGTGTGGATAAATCCAGCCAGCGGGTGAAAGCCTGCCTGCGAAAGACTAGGGTGCGCGAAAACAAGGAGATGTGTCATGGCAGGTTCGGTCAACAAGGTTATTCTGGTGGGTAATTTGGGGAAGGACCCCGAAGTGCGCCATACCCAGGACGGCAAGGCGATCGTGAACCTGAGCCTTGCCACCTCTGAAAATTGGCGCGACAAGGCCACTGGCGAGCGCAAGGAGCGCACGGAATGGCACCGGGTGGTCATATTCAATGAAAACCTGGCCAAGATAGCCGAGCAGTATCTGAAGAAGGGTTCGACGGTTTACGTCGAGGGAGCCCTGCAAACGCGGAAATGGACGGACAAGGACGGGGTTGAGAAATATTCAACCGAAGTGGTCCTGCAGAACTTCCGGGGTGAATTGACCATGTTGGGCGGCCGGGGCGGCGGAGCCGGTGAGGGTGCCAGTTCTGGCGGCGATGAATTTGGCCAGTCCAGCCCCATGGACAGGCCTAGGGGCGGGGCCGGGAAAGCCCAGAGCTTTGCCCGCGATCTGGACGACGAAGTGCCATTTTAATTCGGACCCCCGCCAGTTTGGCGTATTTCTTGCTAAGTCATTGTTGTTGCTGGCAAGGTTGTTCGATTTTGCCGCAATGGGCGTTATGGCCATACAAATTTCATATTTGACGGGCTTAAGGCGACTCAACTATGTTGCAATGCAGCAAATCAAGAGGCTTTTGATGAACCGACTTCTCACTTCAATGCTTGCAGCTCTGATGCTGGCATTTTCCGGCTTGAGCGCTGCGGCGGATGACTCGCCTGTTCTTACCCAGGCCGAGCTCGGCAAGCTTTTCCCTGGGCGCTTCCAGGCGGTGGTGAGCGGCGCGGTTGTCGTTCAGATTACGGCACGTGGCAATGGCACGCTGATTGGCCAGATGACGGGCCAGGAAGACCGTGGGCGCTGGAGTGTCAAGAGTGGCAAGCTGTGCATCGTCTGGTCGAACTGGTTGAATGGCAAGGCCTCGTGCTCGCGGGTGATCGCCGATGACGGCTGGTATCGCGGCAACGGGGTGAAATTCCGCAAAATCTAGCCGGTTTTGCACTGATTTTATCGGGATTTTGCATTCCTTTCCGTTGCGGTTGAAACGCTCCCAAACTAAACTGGGGAGCCGCTCGAATCGTCAAAAAACACGACAGTTCTGAAGCGGCCAGAAGCTTGAGTTAAGGGCCGTCCGTGACCGACAAAGACGACAAGAATGGCGTGGTTCCGCCCG
>JAEUMI010000250.1 GCA_016792825.1 Hyphomicrobiales bacterium | reverse complement strand
TTCATAGTTCCGGTTCCAGAGGAGAAGCCGGTTCTGCGCGTCGAGCAGGACAATGGCCTCCGGCAGGCATTCGATGACCTGGCGGAGCTCGGCATGGTCTGAGACCGCGTGCTGGCGCGCCGTTTCGGTCACCGCAACCGTTTCACGGAGTTCGGCCTGGGTTTTCCGCAGCTCCATGCGGCCGAGCGCTATGTTTGCCAGCCTTTCCAGCGAATCCTTCTGCTGTTCGGTGACCCCATGCGGCACGGTATCGGCAACGGCCAGGGTGCCCATGGCAAAGCCGTCGGCATCGCGCAGCGTAACGCCCGCATAGAAGCGGATGGCAAGCGGACCCGTCACCATGGAGCTTGCCGCGAACCTTTCGTCGCGCGCTGCATCGGGCACCACCAGGACTCCCTCTTGCTTCACAGTATGGTCGCAGAAGCTGATGGCGCGGGGAATCTCCTCCAGTTCAATTCCAATGCGGGACTTGAACCAGTGGCAGTGTTCTTCAGTGATGCAAAGATAGGCTATGGGGGCATTGAACAGGACGGCCAGCAACCTGGTGATGTCATCAAATGCCGCTTCCGGAGGGGTGCGCGAAATCCGGTATTGCGCGAGGCGGCGGAGCCTTTCTTTTTCGTCGGGGTTGTCGCTCATAGGTTTACTCCGTCCCTGGCAACAAGGCTTCTGCGAGCCAGCTCCCTTGGAAGCGACTCTGACGCAGAAAATTTTATGACCTGTTAACGGTAACTCCCAGGCGGCTGACTTCCATCCGATGGTTAATCGATAGTGAATTTTCCGGCTGGACCCGAACTGAAACTGCTACACAGCAGTACCGACTAGCGCCCCGATTCCAGCAGTCAGGGCCATCGCCATCGCGCCCCAAAATGTGACGCGCAGCGTTGCCGTGGTGACATCAGCGCCCCCAGCCCGCGCGCCCACCGCGCCAAGCAGCGCCAGAAATGCCAGGGAGGCAAGTGAAACGACGGGGACTATGGCGGATGGCGGCGCTATGATAACAATCAAAAGTGGCATCGCAGCTCCAATGGCGAACGTTGCGGCGGAAGTAAGCGCTGCCTGCACGGGACGCGCCGCCGTCACTTCCGAAATTCCAAGTTCGTCACGCGCGTGGGCGCCAAGCGCATCCTTCGCCATCAACTGGTCGGCGACTTTCTGGGCGAGCTTTGGTTCCAGCCCCCGTTTCACGTAGATCTGGGCGAGTTCGTCGCGCTCAAAATCCGGCTGGCTTGCCAGTTCGGCCCGTTCGCGCGCCAGGTCGGCTCCTTCCGTGTCGGATTGCGAACTGACCGAGACATATTCGCCTGCCGCCATCGACATGGCCCCGGCAACCAGTCCGGCTACACCTGCCACCAGGATTTCCGATGACGCGGCCGATGCCGCTGCGACGCCGACAATCAGGCTTGCTGTCGAAACGATACCATCATTCGCCCCGAGCACGGCGGCGCGCAGCCAGCCGATGCGCGAGACCAGATGGCTTTCCGGATGCAGGTGAAGCCGGCTCATTGTTTCCTCCTGATGGTGCCTTCAAGTTTTGCCGCCGCCGCAACGGTGTTTGAGATGGTGCCATACTTGCGGACGTTGGCGTGGAGCAAAGCGAGACGCCGGTCATCTTCTTCAGTATCAACAATCAGTTCATAGTCGATGGAAATCATTTTAGGCGGGCTGTCCTGCCGCACGCCGTGAAGCTTAACCTCGACGCCGCGCAGCTGGAACTTCAGCAGCGGGATCATCCGCTCGATGCCCTTGATCATGCAGGCGGCGATGCTAGCGAGAAACAGTTCCGCCGGATTGAAGGCATCGGGCCTGCCATTCACGTCCGTATCCAGGGTGAGCACCGCATCCTTGGTCCGGGCTTCGCTGCCATGACTATCGCTGCGTTGGGCAGTCACAGTGTATTCGAGCATAAGGCTGGCCTCCTTTGGCAAGGATCCATAGTATTCAGGCCGCCGCCGGAACGGCTTGATGAAGATCAATAATGCGGCATGGAAGCGCCGTCAAAAGCCTGCTTTGCCCCGCCCAGGGCGTCCCCCCGCTGCCTTCGTTTATTGCCATTTCCATTTGCTGTCATGGCGCGCTAGAAGACCCGAAATCACAAAAGGAATGACCCATGCGCCCCTCAGGCCGTAAGCCCGACCAACTCCGCGCCGTCAGTTTTGAACGGAACTACATCAAGCATGCGGAGGGCTCGTGCCTGGTGCGTTTCGGCGACACCCATGTGCTGTGCACGGCAAGCCTCGAGGAGCGGGTGCCGCCGTGGATGAAGGGGCTGGGCAAGGGCTGGGTTACTGCCGAATACGGGATGCTGCCGCGCTCCACCGGGGACCGGATGCGGCGGGAGGCCTCGGCCGGCAAGCAATCGGGCCGCACCCAGGAAATCCAGCGGCTGGTGGGGCGCTCGCTCCGCGCCGTGGTTGACCTTGTGGCGCTTGGCGAAAAGCAGATCACGCTGGATTGCGATGTGATCCAGGCCGATGGCGGCACGCGCACCGCCGCCATCACGGGAAGCTGGATCGCGCTGCATGATTGTTTGAAATGGATGGAGG
>JAEUMI010000246.1 GCA_016792825.1 Hyphomicrobiales bacterium | reverse complement strand
GCCACTTCATGGGCCGCGACATAATCCAGGATATGGCTGGGGGCGAGAATCAGACGCCAATTGTAGGAAAGATCGCCGGCGGCAGAACAGGAGCCCCAGCGGCTTTTCTGGTCACGGACTGAGATGCGCCTGAAATCGACAGCCATGGATTTTGCATAGCGGGCTGACGCTTCAGTAAGATCGGCCTTGGCCTGGGCTTTCAGCCAATCCTTCAGTCGGCGGCTCAAATGGCGTGGATCGCCGGGCACAAGTATGCGGCGGGCGTCCTGATCAATGGTGATGACGCCGCGGCGCGCCGTGGTGGCGTGGACCTCATGGGGAATGCCACGCAGCGGAACAATGGCGCCGGGCCCCAGAACAGTGCGTGGCGGCCTTTGATTCAGGTGTTTTGAGATCCATGGAACCGACTTTTCCACAAAGGCCTGGGCGCGTGCGGTACTCACGTTTTTCGGAACGGTCACGACGACACCAGAGGCATCCCTGGTCAGGCGGAGAATAATGCGCTTGGCCTTGCTGTTGCGGCGGAAGTTCACGATCACCGGCAGATCGCCGATGAGGATGGAGAGGGGTTTGACGGGGGTGTCCGACCATGCTTTCACAAACTTGCGAAGCAGTCCGGCCATCAGGCGTTGGCGCTCACAAAATCCACAAGCATTGGCACGACATCATTGCGGAAGCGCGAGCCGCTGAAGACGCCATAGTGGCCGACACCGAGCTGCAGATGATGGCGTTTCTTTTCCTGCGGCAGGTTCGAGCACAAGTCATGGGCGGCCTCGGTCTGGCCGACGCCGGAAATATCATCGCGCTCGCCTTCAACCGTCATCAGGGCCGTCCTGGTGATCTTTGACGGATCAACCAGGGTTCCGCGATGCAGGTAGGTGCCTTTCGGGAGATCGTGGTTGACAAAGACACGATCCACAGTCTGCAGATAGAATTCCGCCGTCAGGTCCATGACCGACATATATTCATCGTAGAAAACCTCGTGCTTTTCCGCACTTTCCTCATCGCCCTCGACGAGGTGCCAGAAGAGCTGGCGGTGGGCATCCATGTGGCGGTCGAGATTCATGGTCATGAAACCGGTGAGCTGCAGGAAGCCGGGATAAACATCACGCATGAAGCCGGCATGAGGAAACGGCACCTTCATGATGACATTTTTGCGGAACCAGTCGGAACCCTTTTCCTGCGCCAGTTTGTTGACGGCGGTGGGGTTGCGGCGCGTATCAATGGGCCCGCCCGTGAGGATCATGCTTTTTGGCGTGTTCTTGTCACCGCTGGCGTTCATCAGGGCCACGGCGGCCATGACCGGGACCGAGGGCTGACACACGGCCATGACATTGACGTTGCCGCCCATGACCTGGAGAATTTCAATAACGTGGTCGACATAGTCCTCGAGATCAAATTTTCCCATCGATACGGGAACGGTACGGGCATCGGTCCAGTCGGTAATATAAACATCAAAGTGCGGCAGAAGGGCCTCGACAGTGCCGCGCAGCAGGGTTGCATAGTGACCCGACATGGGAGCCACGACCAGCAGCTTCGGCTGGGACTTTACCTTGATCTTTTCCGGCCACACCTTGCTGAAATGCAGAAGCGATACGAACGGCTTGTGCAGAAGAATGAGTTCGCTGACGCCGACCGTGACGCCGCCCACAGTCGTTTCCTTCAGTTCAAAAGATGGTTTTGCAAACCGGCGGGTGGCACGCTCAAAGAGTTCGAGCGAGGCGGTCACGGCACGGGCCGTGCTGGAGGAACTCCAGGGGTTGACCGGGTTCTGCCAGAAATTCAGGCCCATATCCGCAGCCGCACGCCACGGCACAAGGGCGGCGTGGTTCATCTCATAGAGATTGTAAAGCATTCGGAACGTCCCTTCAGCAGCGGATGGTCAAATCATGCTGCGATGCAACCTAACAATTCCACCAGGCTACTGCAACGCCCATTATACTATAATAACAGTAAATTAACCGGAAATGGCCTGGTTCAGGGCCTTTGCGAGGCCTTCCGCATCGTTGGTATAGGTGAAATGCTTCAGGAACCTGCCCTGCGGGTCCATCAGATACATGATGGTGGAGTGATCCATCAGATAGGCATCGGGAGTGGAATTTTCAACCTTGCTGAAAAACACCCGGTAGGTTTTCGCGACTGAGGCAATCTCGTCAGGTGTGCCGGTAAGGCCCATGAGGCGGGGATGAAAATTCTCGACATACTGCTTGAGGAGTTCCGGCGTGTCGCGCTCCGGATCAACGCTTACGAAGACCGGTTGAATAAGGTCGGCCTTCGCCCCCATGCTGTCGAGGGCCGCCGCCATGACTTGCAGTTCAGTGGGGCAGACATCGGGGCAATAGGTGTAGCCGAAAAATACCAGCATATATTTGCCGAGAAAGTCCTTCTCGGTAACCTTGCGCCCGTCCTGGTCAGTCAGCGTGAAGGGGCCGCCAACGAGGGCCGTGCCGGTGCTTGTGGCGGTTTGAATCTGACCCGAAAAATAATACGCCGTACCCGCAACAACGAGAGCGGCGAACAGGGCGAGAGCTGCAAAGATGACTTGAAAGCGCGAGGGGGCATAATGCGATTTTGGCATTTCGCAGGCTTTATCCTAAAGTCACGGCAGAGTAAATCTTAAGGCAAGCGCCAAATGGCAAATACTACGGTCGCTCCCGAGGGCGCGGAAACCTTCAATGCGACGGCAGGGCTTCTGCGCCTGCGAACCCTGGTGCGCCTGCGCTGGCTTGCAGTATTCGGGCAATCGCTGGCGGTTCTTGGGGTCCATTTCATTCTGGACTTTCCATTGCCGCTGGGAGCCTGTCTCGGCGTCATCGCGCTCAGCGCCTGGCTCAACATCTTCCTCACGCTGCGCTGGCGCTCCAGTCTGAGGCTTGCACCTACCCAGGCCGGCCTGCTTCTGGGCTATGATGTCATTCAACTGGCGCTGCTGCTCTATCTCACGGGCGGGCTGCAAAATCCTTTCGCCTTCCTGTTCCTTGTACCAGTGACGGTTTCCGCCACGTCCCTGCCCCTGAAATGGACGCTGTGGCTCAGCACGATCGCCTTCCTGTGCGCCAGCTTCCTGGCGTTTTTTCATCTGCCGCTCCCGTGGAACACGGCAGCCCCCCTGGTGTTGCCCAAGGCTTACATCGCCGGCCTGTGGGCGGCCATCATGTGCGGCGTGGTGTTTTCATCGATTTACGCACGGCGCATTGCGGAAGAAGCCCGGCAAATGTCATCAGCACTCACCGCCGCCGAACTGGTGCTGGCGCGCGAACAGCGCCTTTCGGCGCTTGACGGTTTGGCTGCCGCGGCAGCCCACGAACTGGGAACGCCGCTGGCCACCATCGCGCTTGTCGCCAAGGAACTGAAGCGGGAACTGCCGGCGAAAGGCCCACATACGGAGGATATCGATCTCCTCATCAGCCAGACAGGGAGGTGCCGGGAAATCCTGTCACGGCTTGCCAACCGGGACACGCAGGCCGACGACATGTATGCGCGGATCAAGCTTTCGGTGATGATCGAGGATCTGGTGGCGCCGATCCGCGGACCGGATGTCACCATCGATATCACGGTTGCCGGCGACGGAACGGCCGGGCAATCGCCCGAGCCCGTGTTCAGGCGGAATCCGGCCATTGCCTATGGCCTGGCGAACCTGCTGGAAAACGCCGTGGATTTTGCCCAAACGAAGGTGAGCATTGTTGCGCAATGGTCCAAGCTGAAGGTGTCGCTGCTCATTTCCGATGACGGGCCGGGCTTTGAGCAGGGCATTTTCGACCGCCTCGGCGATCCCTTCGTGACAACGCGGCCAGGTTATGGGGTGAACGATGAGGGCGAAAAGGGACGCCACGAGGGCATGGGACTGGGCTTTTTCATTGCCAAGACCCTGCTGGAGCGCTCAGGCGCCACAGTTTCCCTGGCCAACCGGCCCCTCCCCGAGCATGGCGCCGTCATCCAGCTAAGCTGGCCGCGGAGCACGGTGGACCTGGGCAGCCCATAGGGAGATGTCCAAGGGAGCCCTTGACTCGTATAAGGGTGTCAATAAGAGAACCACCATGACTGAAATCGATCTCCCAGCCGACAAGACACTTCTGCTTGTCGATGACGACAAGCCGTTTCTGACCCGGCTGGCGCGAGCCATGGAAACCCGCGGTTTTGAGGTGCGGACGGCCGAGTCCGTGGCCGAAGGCATCCAGCAGGTGAGGAAAGCGGCGCCGGGTTATGCGGTCGTTGACCTGCGACTCAGCGACGGCAATGGGCTGGACGTGATCGAGGCCCTGCATGCCAGCAGGCCGGAGGCGCGGGTTGTAGTGCTTACCGGCTACGGAAATATCGCCACGGCGGTGACGGCGGTGAAGCTGGGGGCGATCGACTATCTGGCCAAGCCCGCCGATGCCGATGCGGTTTACGGCGCGCTCATCTCCGACAAGGACAGCCGCTCAGCGCTGCCGGAGAACCCCATGTCGGCGGACCGGGTGCGCTGGGAGCACATTCAGCGTGTCTATGAGTTGTGCAACCGCAATGTCTCGGAAACGGCACGCCGGCTCAACATGCACCGGCGCACGCTGCAGCGCATCCTGGCCAAACGGGCACCTAAGTAATCAAGGATCATAAAGACTGTGCAGGCGCTGGCTGGAGACGCGGGCGAAGGCCAGGGTCACGGCCTTGCGCCTTGAGGCGTGAAGCGTGGTCTCGCCGGACTGTCGAAGAATCTCCGCTCCCCAATTGTCTGCCACGATGAGGCCCGCCTCATAGGGAATGATCTCGGGATCAAGGGTTTGCGGAATGGCGAAGAAAAACCGGTCACAGAAGTCGCGGTACTCCGGCCATTTCTGGTCAACCTTGAAATCCAGGAGCGAGGATTTGATTTCGATGATCCAGATGGCGCCGCTTTCGCCAAGCGCTATCACATCGGCCCGGCGCCCGGTGGCAAGCGTGAATTCGTTGAGAATGGCAAAGCCAAGACTGCGCATCAGGCGGCCAACACCACGTTGCACGGCGAGTGCCGTTTCCGATTGGCGGCCATCGGGCCGCAGTTCAATTGTCACACAAAAAGCCTTTCAAACCGGGCGAATTATCAACTTTGCTTAATTTTTTTGCAAGGTCTATGGATAGTCCCATCACATCAGAAAGTTTCACATCATGGCTTCCTTCCGCATCGAAAAAGATTCCCTCGGCGAAATGAAAATACCTGATACGGCCGATTATGGCGTCCATACGGCACGGGCCGTCGAGAATTTTCCCATTACGGGGGTCTTGCTCAATCACTATCCGGAACTGGTGCAGTCCCTGGCCATGACCAAGAAAGCTGCGGCCCTTGCCAATCTCGAGCTTGGCGCGCTGGACCCCAAAATTGCCGATGCCATCATGGCGGCCTGCGACCAGATCATTGCGGGCGAAGGCCATGAGTTTTTCGTGGTCGACATGCTGCAGGGGGGTGCGGGCACTTCCACCAACATGAACGCCAATGAAGTCATTGCCAACATGGCGCTGCGCCGCATCGGCAAACCGCGTGGGGATTATGCCAGCATCAATCCCAATGACCATGTCAATCTCTCGCAATCCACCAATGATGTTTATCCCACGGCGGTGCGCCTCACCATCTTGCGCGATTGCCCATCGCTGCTGGACAGCCAGATTGCGCTGAAGGCGGCGTTTCTCAAAAAGGCCGCCGAGTTCGACCACATCATCAAGGTCGGGCGCACGCAATTGATGGATGCGGTCCCAATGCGGCTGGGCTCGGAGTTCCGGGCCTTTGGCGTCACGGTCGGTGAGGACGTTGACCGCTTGAAGGAATTTGCCAATCTGCTGCGCGAGGTCAATCTTGGCGGCACGGCCATTGGCACGGGGATCAATACGCCAGGGGATTATCCGGCGACGGTCATCCGCCATCTTTCGAAGGTATCGGGCGTGGACCTCGTCACCGCCGGCGATCTCATCGAAGCCACTTCCGACATGGGCGCCTTTGTCACTTTCTCGGGCGTGCTGAAGCGCATCGCAGTCAAGCTTTCCAAGATCTGCAATGACCTGCGGCTGCTGAACAGCGGGCCGCGGGCGGGCTTTGGCGAAATCCGCCTGCCCTCGGTGCAGGCCGGCTCCTCGATCATGCCGGGCAAGGTCAATCCGGTGGTGCCGGAAGTGGTCAACCAGATCGCCTATCAGGTGATCGGCAATGACCTCACGGTGACGCTTGCGGCGGAGGCCGGGCAGTTGCAGCTCAATGCCATGGAACCCGTCATCGTTTTCAACATCCTGCAATCCATGCGGATGCTGATGCGCGGCATGGTGACCTTGCGCGAGAAATGCGTGCTGGGCATCGAGGCAGACGAAGAGCGCTGCCGCGAGTTGCTTGACGGCTCACTCGTCACGGTAACGGCACTCAATCCCTATATCGGCTATGACGAGGCGGCACGGGTGGCGAAGATCGCGCTGAAGACGCGGCGCACGATCCGCGACGTAGCCTTGAGCGAAGGCGTGATGACGGAAGCCCAGCTGGCGGAAGCTTTCACGACGGACAACCTGCTGGGCGTGCGCAGATAAACCAAACTGAATTGCACCAATTGCTTCTTCTCAAAGCCCGTGGTCCATTGCTATCCCTTGACGTTCCTATCTGATTTCAAAGGACTTTCCCCCATGCCGTCTGCCACGCTGCCCGCTGCCGCCCCAGCCAGTACCTTGACTGAGGAGTTGGGCACGCTCGTCCGAACTCTGCAGGCCCATGGCCCAGACGCGGCCGGTCGCCTGCTCAATGGCGTGTCTTCTTCGGTTGCCTTCGAAGCGCTGGTGCGGCTCAACCAGGGTTTCGTACAAGACATCCTGGCCACTCTTGGGCCGGCGCGGCGCCAGTCCATACTCGATGCCGCAACGCCTGCACTGGCGCAGCAGTGGCAGCGCAACCAGGACTTTGCGCCCGACACAATCGGCCGCATGATGGAGCCGGCCCAATCGGTGCTGGCGCCCGACATGAGCGTGGGCGAGGCCATCGAGGCGCTGCGCAAGCTCCTGAAAAACGTGATGGTCACCTATGGCTATGTGGTGGACGGCACCGGCAAACTGCTTGGCCTGGTGACGATGCGGGACCTGTTGTTCACCAGCCATGACACAGCGCTCACCGACATCATGCTGACGGATGTCTTCGCTTTTCGCGCCGGCATGGCGCAATCCGAGGCGATGCAGCTCACTCTGGCCCGGCATTATCCGGTCTACCCGGTGTGCGCCGATGACGGCACGCTGCTGGGCCTGGTGCGGGGCCAGACGCTGTTCGAGGCCAAGGCTTTTGAAATCACGGCGCAGGCCGGCAGCATGGTCGGCGTGGAACGGGAAGAACGCATTTCCACGCCTCTCTGGCGCGCCTTCCGCTTCCGCCATCCATGGCTGCAGCTCAATCTGCTGACCGCGTTTCTGGCAGGCGCCGTGGTGGCGCTGTTCCAGGGCACCATTGACCAGCTTGTGATTCTGGCTGCGTTCCTTCCGGTGCTGGCCGGGCAATCGGGAAACACCGGCTGCCAGGCACTGGCCGTGACTCTGCGTGGCATCACGCTCGGCGAGATCAAGGACGGCGACGGCATGAAGCTGGTCACCAAGGAGGGCCTGCTTGGCGCCCTGAATGGCGGGCCTGTCGGCATCGTTGCGGGGGTTGCCATGTATGTGACAGCCGCGGGGCAGCAGTCGCCGGATGCGCTGATGCTTGCCATCGTGGTGTTCCTTGCAATGATCGGGGCCTGCACGGTGAGCGGAATCTGCGGCGCCTTGGTGCCGCTGACACTCAAGCGCTATGGCGCCGATCCGGCCACCGCGTCGAGCATCTTCCTTACAACCGCCACCGACATTTTCAGCATGGGCCTGTTGCTGGGGCTGGCAACGCTCATGGTGTGGGCGTTCTGAAAAAAATTTAATGCGCCGGAAGAGGATCCCGCCCGGCGCTTGTATAGACAAGATTCGACAACCATAATATCCGAAGGCGATTTTGTCACGAGAATCCGGGAACGATTTTTGTGGCAGGCTTTTCGTATGAGGTTCTTGGTACAGCTGGGTGGGCTCGAACCACCGACCTCCGGATCCACAATCCGGCGCTCTAACCAACTGAGCTACAGCTGCATCTTCAAGTGCCGCGCAAACTAGCGATGTGTGCCTGCAAATTCAAGCAAACAAAAAGGCCCGCGACAAACGCGGGCCTTTCGAAAAGGTCAAACAGGCTCAAGCAGCGAACGACTTGCTGAAGTCCTTGACGGATTTTTCGAAGCTGCTCTTCAGCGGCTGGGCCGCCTCGGTGGTCAGGCGCATGGCAATCTCGTTGAGTTCGCTGGCCTGGGCCTTGAAGGCTTCAGCCTGATCCTTGACGAAGTTCTGCTGGAGGGTAACAACCTCGCCGAATTCCCGGATTGAAAACAGCTTGCGGCTGAAGTCGAAAGCCTGCTCCATGTTCTTCTGGGTAAATTCCATGGCCTTCTTCTGGAAGTCCACAACGCCTGTCTTATAGGCGGAAGTTACCGCTTCAAAAACCTGCGCATTGTCTTGGGCCAGATCTTTTGCCTTTGTATAGGCTACCTGAGCCTGATCAACGGACTTCTGGGCAAATTCCAGAGCATCCTTTGGCATCTCGACAGTGTCAGCGGCGGCAGCGAGGGCCTCGCTGGGCATTTCGGCATTGGCTTCAAATTTTGATTTCTTGCTCATGGTCAATCTCCAAACTGGTTAGCGACACGATTTGTCGCTTGAAACCCATATAAGAAGAAAAATGGTGCATTGCAACATAATTCTCGCAATGCACCATTGTGTGTGGAATCGATACCCTGCGTTAACCAGTTGTACATTTTTATGCCCTTTGGTTAACCAAAGGTGGACGCAATCTGAAAAAATTGATTTAGTTCGCCAGCGGGTGGGCCAACTGCAAATGGCCAGCCACATGTTCGTAATCGCGTGGGGATCGGCCGGGGTAAATCCTGGCTGCGGGTATTTTGACAAGAACCGAGGCGCCAACCCTTGAAGATTTGCGCACCCTTGCCAGCGCCGCCTGGCTGTGGGACGGGGCGCGGGGGCGCATCGTATGGGCGAACCCGGCGGGGGTCGCGTATTTTGGCGGTGAATCAGTTTTCGACCTCATCGACCGGCCGTTCGACCTGGGCGAGCCCGGGGTCGAGAAGATCACCAATCTCTGCAAAAGCCTGAGCCGGGGCCAGGTCGAAACCACTGATCTGCATTTCCCCTCTTCGGGCCGAACGGTGCCGCTCGCCTGCCGCTGCTCCATTCACTCCCTGGCCGACGGACGGGCCGGGCTCCTGGTGATTGCCGCAGGCCCCAGCGATGCGGCCAACGACATTCCGATCGAAAAACTGGCGCTGGCCTTTAACCTGCTGCCGGCAGCCGCGGCTTTCATGGGACGGGACGGCTCGCTGCACCGCCTGAACGCGGCGGCACTCCTGCTTCTGGGGGCGGAGCAGCGGGCAAGCCTCAGCGCCCTGGTGGCGGATTCCTCGCTTGCCGAAGATTTGCTGGCGCGGCTTGCCTCAACCGGAACGGTCAGTGATGTCAGGCGCCTGGGCACCAGGATCGGCCAGCGTGATATCCGGCTCACCCTGCAAAGGCTTGGCGCCTCGGCAGACCCGGTAGCCTTCGCCATGGTGCTGCTCGACGACATCACTGAGCGCCGTGCACTGGAACGGACGATTTCAAACAGCCCGCAAGCCACCAAACCCCAGCTTGCCGCTGCGGAGGCGGACGCGTTTCTCCAGCTTGGCAAGGTGCTGGGTGAAGCGGTTGTCGCGCAACCGCCCGTGCCGGAAAAACCGAGGCGCAAAACAGTGCTCATACCGCGGGCCGTCACCACCGCAATCGACAATCTTGTCCATGCGGTTGTGATCTGCAAGGGCGAGCAAGTGCTGCATGCCAATCCGAAGGCGCTTGAAATTTTCGGCTACCCGACGGTCGATGAGTTGATCAATGACGACGCGGTGTGGAGCTATTTTTCGACGCTCGGCAGACCGGTTCCGGTGGCCACGCTGGTCCTTGCGAATGGCCGCGACGTCAGCTTCTCAGCGCAATTGTCCGAGGTTGCCTGGCACAGCGGCCCTGCCCGCCAGTTTATCCTGAAGGCTGTTGCCGCAGTCAAGCCAAGCGAGGAGAAGCCTGCGCCGCCGCCACCGCCCATCATCGCAGCGCCCGCAGAAGCGCCGGCAATTCCCGCCGCGAAAGACGTCATCCCGCTGCCGGAGAGCGTTCAAAATACCCAGCCGGTGGCCGACGACGAACTGCGGGCCATTCTCGATACGGCGACGGACGGAATCATTACGCTTGACCGGGAAGGCAAGATTCACACCTTCAGCGCCGGGGCGGAAGCGATTTTCGGCTACCGCATCGCGGAAGTAGCGGACAAGCCCTTTGGCGACCTGCTGGCGCCGGAAAGCCGGAAAGTGCTGCGCGATTATCTTTCCGCCCTGCAGGGGCCGGGACTTGCCAGCGTGTTCAACGACGGGCGTGAAGTGACCGCCATTGTCAAGCAGGGCGGCTCCGTTCCGCTGTTCCTTACCATCGGGGCGCTGCAATCCCTGGCCTCGCGCGCCGCGTTCTGCGCCGTGGTGCGCGACATCACGCAGTGGAAACGGACGGAATCGGAACTGCGCGATGCCAAGGAGGCGGCCGAGGCCACAAGCCGGCAGAAATCGGAATTCCTCGCCCGCATCAGCCATGAATTGCGCACGCCGCTCAACGCCATCATGGGCTTCTCGGAAGTCATGCGGCTGGAACGCTTTGGCGAGATCAAGAACGACAAATACCGCGGCTATGTGAATGACATTCACGTCAGCGGCGGCCTGCTGCTCTCGCTCATCAACGACCTGCTGGACCTTTCGAAAGTAGAGGCCGGACAGCTGGAGCTGAACTTTACCTCGGTGGACCTCAATGAGACAGCCGAAAGCGCCATCAAGATGCTGCAGGAGGCGGCCACGGGGGCGCGGGTCGTCATCCGCAAGGCCCTGCCCAGCAATCTGCCCAATGTTGTTGCTGACCAGCGCTCCATGCGCCAGATCTTGCTCAACATCCTTTCCAACGCCATCAAGTTTACCGATCCGGGCGGGCAGGTGATCATTTCGGCCCACATGAATAAATCCGGCGAGCTCAAACTCCGTGTCAAGGACACGGGCATCGGCATGAATGCCGAGCAATTGCGCGATGCCCTTGAACCCTTCAAGCGGGTGGTGACCGAGGGCCGCGAGGTGCAGGGAACGGGCCTTGGACTGCCGCTCACCAAGGCGCTGGCGGAAGCCAACCGCACAAGATTCGAGATTTCGAGCGAGCCGCGAAAGGGAACGCTCATTGAGCTTACCTTCCCGACAACGCGCGTCCTGGCGGAATAGCCGTCAGGCGGGATGGCAGCAGTTTCCACACGCGCGAAGTCCAGGGCCTCACCGGCCGAGACTTGGCTCATGCTTGGCGCATGCCTCATAGCATTGCTGGTCACGCTGCCCATTCTGACAATTGTTCTTCTCTCATTCACCTCGGGGGAAAACATCTGGCCGCATTTGCTGGGCACGGTTCTACCGGGCTATGTCTGGCGGACGCTTGGCCTGCTGGCGGGCGTGGGATTCCTGACCTTCATCATCGGCACGGCCACAGCCTGGCTGGTCAGCATGCATGATTTTCCGCTGCGGCGGATTCTGCAGTGGGCCTGCCTGATGCCGCTGGCCATGCCTACCTATATCGTTTCCTATACCTATGTGGACTTCCTGAATTACGCGGGGCCGCTGCAAACCTGGTTGCGCGGCGCCATGGGCTGGAGCCGTCCCGACGACTACATGTTTCCGGAAATCCGCTCGCTTTCAGGCGCCGTGCTTGTGCTGGCGCTGGTGCTCTACCCTTATGTTTTCATGACGGCGCAGGCGAGCTTCCTGCGCCAGCCCATGAGCCAGATGGATGTGGCGCGCACGCTGGGCAAAACCCCCTGGGGGGCTTTTCTTTCGGTGGCCCTGCCACAGGCGAGGCCCGCCATCGTGGTTGGCGTCAGCCTCGCCCTGATGGAATGCCTGAACGACATTGCGGCAGTCGGCTTCTTTGGCGTCAACACCCTGACGCTCGGCATCTACACGACATGGCTGGGCGAAGGGAACCTTGGCGGGGCGGCGCAACTGGCGGTCGCCCTCCTGATTTTCGTCTTCGCATTGCTTTGGGTAGAGCGCCATGCGCGCAAG
>JAEUMI010000239.1 GCA_016792825.1 Hyphomicrobiales bacterium | reverse complement strand
GAACTCAGCCTGTCTGCTAGTGCGCTTGCCCGGCAGATCAAGGTGCCGCCTAATCGGATCAGCCAGATCATCCAGGGCAAACGCGCCATTACCGGCGACACGGCTTTGCGGCTGGGCCATTGGTTTGGCACGAACCCGCAGTTTTGGCTGAATTTGCAGAGCCAGTATGATTTGCGGCTGGCGGAAGCGGAGGCAGGAAAAGAAGTGCGGAAACTGCCGACAAGGGCGGCATAGCCGCTTTCCACCCCTCGAAAATTGTGCCCAAAATTCAGCCATTTAGTCACTTTTGCCTCACCCCCTCCCAATTTTGCCATGAGAGCCTATATAATCCCCTCCATGGCGCAAAAAGATTCACATAAGGATGGCGGCGGCCAAGTTGGGGTCATCACCCGCACCGAGCCCAAGACCAAGAAGCCCAGCCTCTACAAGGTGCTGCTGCTGAATGACGACTACACGCCCATGGAATTCGTCGTCCATGTGCTGCAGCAGTTTTTTTCGAAATCGGCCGAGGAAGCTACCCGCATCATGCTCCATGTCCACCAGAAGGGCGTGGGCGTCTGCGGCGTCTATACCTTCGAGATCGCCGAGACCAAGGTCACCCAGGTCATGGATTTCGCCAAGAAGCACCAGCAGCCGCTCCAGTGCACCATGGAAAAAGAATAGGGGCGCCTAAAGCGCCCCTGCCTCTGTGTAAACTCCCGGCCGGTTTAGAAACGGCCGTTCAACACGTCATGGCGTGTAACCCCGATGTCAGTCAGCATGCGGTCATCAAGGCCGAGCAGCATGGCGCGGGCGGCGGAGCGTTCCCGGGCCTGGCGCATGCCCTTGAGGGCGTCCTTGAGGAATGAGAGTGCGAAAGCGTCGGAACGGGCAGTAAGGATAGTCGCGGTCATAATAAGTTTAAGTCCTGTTTTTTGGGGTTGGGGTTAGGGTTTCAGAAATCGCCGTTCAACACGTCGAGGCGGGTCAGCCCCATGTCGCGCAGCAGTTTGTCGTCAAGGCTCAGCAGGTGCCGGCGCTGGGCCGCGCGGGCGCGGTTCCGGCGGAAGCCCTTGATGGCGTCCTGGACGAAGGAGAAGGCCGAAACTCCGGCCGGATTGGATAATGTGGTGGTGGTCATGATTTTCCGGTCCATTGCAGTTGAATTAGAAGTTGCCGCGCATCACATCGAGGCGGTTGAGGCCCATGTCGCGGAGCAGGTAGTCGTCCAGGCTCAGCAGGTGCTTGCGCTGGATGGCGCGGATGCGCCGGCGGCGCAGGCCCATAAGGATGCTCATCACCAGTGAAGGCGATGAAGCCGGGCGGCGGTGGGTAAGGGCGATGCTGATCACGATTCGATTTCCTGAAATTGTGTTTCGATGGCGCGGTTAATAGGCAGTTCACCCTGAAACCCGCCTGAACCGGCTGTTCAGATTCCGTTCATCTGCCGGAAATCCGGGCGTTTAATCTATTTTTGGGGAACCTCTCCCCAAGTTCGCAAAAATGCCTATATAATGAAGTCCAAATCAGTCAGTTCGTGCGGGCGCTTCTCCGGAGCAACGGAAAAAGCCATCAGGAACCAGAAGGAGCAAGCCGTGCCGACTTTTTCACGAAGCCTCGAAAAAGCCCTCCACCGCGCCCTGGCTTTCGCCAATGAGCGCCACCATGAGTTTGCCAC
>JAEUMI010000231.1 GCA_016792825.1 Hyphomicrobiales bacterium | reverse complement strand
GGCGCTTTCGCCGCTGCTCAGACGGATCACCTGCAACAATCCAGGGCCTTTTACATTTACAGGCACGAACACTTTTATTGTGGGACATCAAAGCGTTGCGATCATCGATCCGGGCCCTGATGATGACGCGCATCTGGCGGCCATTCTAAACGCAGTGCGCGGTGAAACAGTGAGCCACATTCTGGTGACGCACACGCATATGGATCACTCATCGCTGGCAGCGAAGCTTGCCGCGGCGACGGGAGCTGCGACCTGCAGTGCAATTTTACCAGTAAAATCTAACGTTATCCTTGAGATGCAGGTGGACGCCAGCGTTGACCATGGCTTTGCGCCTGATGTTACGCTGCGGGACGGTGATGTGGTGGAGGGAAAAGACTGGGCCCTGGAAGCGGTTTTCACACCGGGGCACATGAGCAATCACATGAGCTTCAGTTTGGCCGGCGAGAAGGCCTTGCTGGCGGGCGATCATGTGATGGCCTGGGCCACTTCCGTGGTGGCGCCGCCGGACGGAAACATGAATGATTACATGGGGTCACTGCGAAAACTTCTGACACGGGATGAAGCCATTTATTACCCGGCGCATGGTCCGGAGAGCCGCAAACCGCGGGCCCTTGTCCGGGCAATTCTCGCACACCGGATGATGCGCGAAGCGGCGATCTTCAATAGGGTCAAGGCAGGCGACGGCACGATTGAAGAGGTCGTGGCGAATATTTACGCGGATGTTGACCCGCGGCTGCATGGGGCAGCGGGGCGTTCGACCCTGGCGCATTTGGAATATCTGATTGATATGGGCCGAATCGCGGTCCGCAAAGGAAGGTATTATTCGAGAGATTAGGGCAGACCCCAAACCGCAATCTATAGTTGAGATTTCTGCCTGATGAGGATGGCGCATTTCGGCGGGCCAAGACTGCCGCTATCAACCTCAAGGTCATATTTTTTGCCGCGATGAATCCGGTCGTATTGCCAGCGGGCCAAGCCGATCAGCCGGTCACCGCGCTGCCGCTCGCGGGCCTCCAGAACTTCCAGCGGTGCAAACACACCAACGAAAAAGATAGCGAAGCCAGAGAGCAGTGCGGCATATTCTTCCTGCTCGTTTTCCAGCATGACATCATCAACGATCAGATTGTTGCCCTGAGCGGCAATGGCATGGCGCATGCCGCGCAGGACCTGGGCGCCGACCGGCCCGGTCTTGATGACAACCAGTGGCTTTCCATTTTCGGAAATTTCCTCGAAAGCAAAGCCATCAGGATGATCCTACAGGGCGTCCGGCAGCATGGCGCAGAAGTCATCCATCTGTACGTGCAGGAAAGGCTTGCCGGCAATTTTCTGGAACTGTCTTGCAATGGAACTCTTGCCTGAACTGCCGGCACCGTTGAGAAGGATGATCTGAGCTGAACTGTTCATGGCCCAACGTTAATATGAAGCTCCACTCTTTGCCAAGCTGAAGCGGACGCGATAGTTTGCCGGGAATGACATCACATCCTGACATTACGCTTGAACTGGCAGGGCTGCCGTTGCTTGAAAAGCTGCTGCCGCTCGTTGCGGCTTATCATGCGTTTGAAGAGGTTGAAACTTCGGCAGAGCAGAGAAAAAACTCTGTCACCAAGCTGCTGCGCGACAAAAGCCTTGGCGAGATATGGCTAGTCCGGAAGTTGGACAGCCTCATCGGCTACATCGCAATCTGCTACAGCTATTCCATTGAGTTC
>JAEUMI010000206.1 GCA_016792825.1 Hyphomicrobiales bacterium | reverse complement strand
TATCTCGAGACCGGCGAACCCGTGGGCTCGCGCACCATCTCGCGCATCCTCCCGGCGAGCCTGTCCTCGGCTTCCGTGCGCAATGTGATGATGGACCTCGAGGATGCTGGGTTGATCTACTCGCCCCATACCAGCGCCGGCCGCGTTCCCACCGAGGCGGGCCTCAGGTTTTTTGTCGATGCCCTGATGGAGGTGGGTGCCGTCACTTCCGATGAGCGGGCCCGCATTGATGCGGAGATCGCCGCTTCCAACCGCCCGCGCCGCCTGGAAGATGTGCTGGGGGAGGCCTCGACGCTGCTCTCAGGGCTCTCGCACTGCGCCGGCGTGGTCATGTCGCCCAAGATGAATGCCCGCTTGAAGCATATTGAATTCGTCAACCTGGCCCCCGGCCGCGCCCTGGTCATTCTGGTGGGCGAAGATGGCGCCGTGGAGAACCGCATCATCGACGTGCCGCCGGGCCTGCCGCCCTCCACCTTCACCCGCGCCTCCAACTTTCTCTCCACCCGCTTCCAGGGCAAGACCATTGCCGAGGTCCAGCTTTTCATGAAGCTGGAAATGGATACGCTCCGCCGCGAGCTCGACGAAGTCTCCGCCAAGATCGTGGAAACCGGCATTGCCGTCTGGTCCGGCGAGAGCGACGCCGATTCCAAGACCCTGATAGTCCGCGGCCAGGCCAACCTGCTGGAAAACACCAAGGCCTTCGACGACCTGGAGAAAATCCGGAAACTCTTCGAAGATATTGAAAACAAAAAGGAATTGGTCCAGCTCCTGGGTGCGGCCGAAGGCGGCGAAGGGGTCCGCATATTCATCGGCTCGGAAAACAAGCTGTTTTCCATGTCCGGCTCCTCGCTGATCGTGGCGCCCTACAAGAACAGCGACGAGAAAATTGTGGGCGTTCTGGGCATTATCGGGCCCACCCGAATGAATTATGCCCGGATCATTCCCATGGTGGACTACACCGCCAAAGTCGTGAGCCGTCTCCTCACTTGATTTTTTGCCCGTTCCAGCCGATATGCCCGTTATCCCGCACATGAATTGAGTATGCCATGAACGACGAAACACCACTGTCAGACCCAAGCCTGGAAGGCGTCGAAATGGAGTCCCCGATGGAGGCGGCTCCCGCCGATGAGCGCGATGCGGAAATCCTTGTCCTCAAGGAGGAGACGGCAGCCCTCAAGGACCGGCTCCTGCGCATGGCCGCCGAAATGGAAAATTTGAGGAAGCGCACCGAGCGCGAAAAGGCCGAGGCAACCCTTTATGCCGCTTCAAATTTCGCCCGCGATCTTTTGAGCGTGGCCGATAATTTGAGCCGGGCCCTGCAGGCCCTGCCTTCCGACGAGCGCGACAGCGCCGGCGAGATAGAAAAGAATTTGATTGCCGGTGTTGAAGTCACCGAACGCGAATTGCTGAACGTGTTCCAGCGCCACGGCATCCGCCGCATTGAGGCGGTGGGGGCAAAGTTCGACCCCAATTTCCACCAGGCCATGTTCGAAGTGCCCACCAATGAAAAACCTCCCGGCACCGTGATGCAGGAACTGCAGCCCGGCTACGCGGTGGGCGAACGCTGCCTCAGGCCATCGCTGGTCGGTGTTGCAAAAGCCGAAGGCTGATTCAAGTTTAATCAATTTCCGAAACGCCTGCTCTGGACAAGATGCTCCGGATGAAACAGTCTGTTCTCTTGAGCGGGGGCTCAAGGCCGCACCAAGAGAAGGGAAGTGAAATGGCTGACAGCAAGACAGTTATCTACAAGGACAAGCGCGGTGAATTCCGCTGGCGCCGCACCGCAACGAACGGCGAAATCATCGGCGCATCCTCGGAAAGTTACAAGTCCAGGAAGGATTGCGAAGCAAACGCCGGCCGCAATACCGCAAAGGACAAGTGGGAATTCTTCAAGGACAAGGGCGGCAAGCACCGCTGGCGCGCCCTCTCCAATGACAATGGCAGGCAGGTCGGCAAGGCCACCGAAGGCTTCAGCTCAAGGAAGAACGCCGAGAACAATGCAAAGCTGAACGGCTGGAAGGGCTAACATAATTCTCCATGGTCGGGCTCGACCCGACCACCCAGACTTCGAGCTTGCGGCAGTCACTGGATGGTCGCCTCGGAGGGCGACCATGGAGAGATTTTATAGTGGCCGCGTCTTTGAGCAGAGCCGAGCGGCCTTCCGCCGTTCGCCTCCAAATCCATCCGTAGCCTGATCACGTCCGCTTTCATTTATTGCAGTGGAAGCCGGTTCTGTTGCTGCTGGTTTCTGATATTTTCCCGCATTCCGCATTGACGCCGAAGTCCTGCAGGCATAATCGTTACCAATTGTCGGGACGTTGCGGGGAAGGCGGCAGCGGGAACAAGATCCGCAGTTGCAATTGGAGAGGGAGCCATGGCGTTTGTCGAAAAGCTCTACGATGCAATCGTTGACGGCAGTGAAGCAGAGGCGCTTGAGGCCGTAAGGGAAGAACTCCGTGCGGGCACCGACCCCATGCTCCTGATAACTGACTCGATGATCCCGGCAATGGACGATGTCGGGCAGCTCTACCAGGAAGAACAGTATTTTGTTCCTGAGTTGATACTGGCCGGCCGCGCCATGAAGGCGGCGATGGAACCGCTCAGGCCCCTGCTCGCATTCTCCGGGGCGAAACCCGCCGGCGTCATCGTGGCGGGCGCCGTAAAGGGTGATCTGCATGACATTGGCAAGAATCTCGTGATCACCATGCTCGAAGGCGCGGGCTTCAAGGTGATTGACCTGGGCACCGACGTGAAACCGGAAAAATTTGTGGCGGCGATACGCGAGCACAACCCGCAGATCGTCTGCATGACAGCCCTGCTGACCGTCACGATGATGGCGATGAAAACGACTATCATGGCGATAGAGGCGGCAGGCCTGCGTGGCCTCGTCAAGATCCTCGTGGGCGGCGCCCCCCTCAACGTGAGGTTCGCCAACGAAATCGGGGCTGACGGATATGGCGAGACCTCGACCGATGCGGTTGCGCTCGCGCGCCATATGGTCGTGTCGTCCCAGCACGCCAACTGAGTGCTGCTGCCCGAGGAGGATGAACAATGACCATCCCAAAGAAGGCCGGTCCGCGGCGTCAGCGTGTCCTCGACACGATCAACCACCGCACGCCTGACCAGGTGCCGGTCGATTTTGGTGGCAGCGCCGTCACGGGCATGCACGCGAGCTGCGTTGCCGCTTTGCGTGACCATTACGGACTGGAAAGGCGGCTCGTGAAGATCTGTGAGCCCTATCAGATGCTGGGCCTCATCGAGGATGATCTCAAGGAAGCGATTGGCGTAGACATCACGCCGGTGTTCAGCCGCACCAACATGTTTGGTTTCGAGAACAGGGACTGGAAGCCCTTTTTGTTCAATGATCTTGAGGTGCTCGTGCCCGGCGGTTTCCGCACGATGACTGAGCCCGAGACTGGCGGCACGTTGATCTATCCACGCGGCGACACAAGCGCACCACCCAGCGGCCACATGCCCGAGGGAGGCTTCTTCTTCGATGCGATTATCCGTCAGGAGCCGCTCGATCTCAAAAACCTGCGCGCCGAAGATAATTTGGAGCAATACTCGCTGCTCACCGACAAGCAACTCGATGAGATAGAGGATGATGCGCGCGCCACCAACACAGGCGAATACGCGGTGTTCGCCTCACTGACAAACACCAGCCTCGGCGATATTTCCGAAGTGCCGGCAATCGACCTCACACATCCAAAGGGCGTGCGCGATATTGCGGAGTGGTACGTGCTGACCGCTAGCCGACCGGACATTGTGCATCAGATTTTTGAGCGCCAAGTCGAGATCGGTATCGCCAATCTCGAAAGGATACATGCCCGCATCGGCGACGCCATCGACGTAATCTATCTCTGCGGCACCGACTTCGGCACGCAGACGTCGAGTTTCTGCTCAGTCAAGACCTTCGATAGCCTGTGGAAACCGCACTACGCGGAACTGTGCAACTGGGTCCATAAGAATACGTCTTGGAAAACGTTCAAGCACTCCTGCGGATCATCGGAGCGGTTCTTCGAGTCGCTGATTGATGCAGGCGTTGACATCATCAACCCCGTGCAATGCTCGGCCAAGGGCATGGATCCGCGAATGCTCAAGGACAAGTACAAGGGTCGCCTTGTGTTCTGGGGCGGGGGCGTCGATACACAACAAACGTTGCCGTTTGGCACGCCAGCGGACGTGCGGGCGCAGGTCCTGGAGCGCTGTGAGATATTCTCAGAAGGCGGGGGTTTCATCTTCGACTCTGTTCACAATGTTCAGGCGGGAACGCCGGTCGCGAACATCGTGGCAATGATAGACGCGGTGAAGGAATTCAATGCGGCGGCCTGAAAACGGTTGCGCAAGTCACGACGGGCCATCAAGATGTGAACCGCCGGGTTTCAACGAATTGTCGAAGCATCAATACCCGCCTCCACCGGCCCTTCGAGGCTTTGGCTGGCGCCGGAGCGCCTCAGGTGAGGGAGAATGTCTCAGGGTTTCCTCACTCTTCTCAGGGTGAGATTGATCCGGCCGCCGTCTTTTAAGAGCGTCGAAGTTCCGTTGATCACCCGGTCGATGCCGTGAAAGGCAAGCCGTGTGGGCCCTTCCAGGATCAGCACATCGCCCGAGGCCAGTTTCAGCGATTGCGTCTTTCCGCCGCGCACCGTGCCGCCCACGCGGAAGAGGGCGGTGTCGCCCAGCGAAATGGAAACCACCGGGGCTTCGAGATCCTCTTCGTCCCGGTCCTGGTGCAGCCCCATTTTGGCGTCACTCCCATAGAAATTGACAAGGCAGGCCTCCGGTGGATGGGGATAGTTTGAAATCCCGTTCCATACGGCCAGAATGCTGTCAGGGATGGCGGGCCAGGGCAGTCCCGTGGCCGGATGGCTGGCCTGGTAGCGGTAGCCGGCCCTGTCGGAAAACCAGCCCAGGGGCCCCAGATTAGTCATGCGTACCGAGAACGGTTTGCCCGTCCGGGGCATCACCGGGTTGAAAAGCGGGGCCTGTGCGACCGCTTCCCGCAGGTCCCGCAGAACCTGTTCCTGGGCGCTGCGGTCAAGGAATTCCGGAAGGTATCGCATGGGTATTTTTACCCGCCTGCTCCCTTGCTGCCAAGGAAACATCCCACTATATACCGCCCGAACGATTTTTCCCTTGGAATCAGGGAAAAGACGAACCATATGCGGGTGACAGAGGAGGCAGCGGGACTTTAAGCGCCTGATGGGGCTTTCGCATGCTGCCTGCCTAGAGGAGAAAAAACATGGCTAAAGTTATTGGTATCGACCTTGGAACGACAAACTCTTGCGTCGCCGTCATGGAGGGCAAGACTCCCAAGGTAATCGAAAATGCGGAAGGGGCCCGTACAACCCCATCTATTGTCGCTTTCAACGCCGAAGGCGAAACCCTGGTCGGCCAGCCCGCCAAAAGGCAGGGCGTCACCAACCCCGAAAACACCTTCTTTGCAATCAAGCGCCTCATTGGCCGCCGCATGGAAGACCCCATGGTGGCCAAGGACAAGAAGCTTGTGCCCTACAACATCGTCAAGGCCGACAATGGCGATGCCTGGGTTGAAAGCCGCGGGCAGAAATATGCGCCCTCGCAGATCTCGGCCTTTACCCTCACCAAGATGAAGGAAACGGCGGAACGCTATCTGGGTGAACCCGTCACCCAGGCCGTTATCACTGTTCCGGCCTATTTCAACGACAGCCAGCGCCAGGCCACCAAGGATGCAGGCAAGATCGCCGGCCTTGAAGTGCTGCGCATCATCAACGAGCCCACCGCCGCCGCGCTTGCCTATGGCCTCGACAAGGCCGAGGCCGGCCTCATCGCCGTTTATGATTTGGGCGGCGGCACCTTCGACGTCTCGGTTCTTGAAATCGGCGACGGTGTATTCGAAGTGAAGTCTACCAACGGCGACACCTTCCTCGGTGGTGAAGACTTCGACATGCGCATCGTCGATTACCTCGCCGATGAATTCAAGAAGGAGCAGTCCATCGATCTGCGCAAGGACAAGCTGGCCCTCCAGCGCCTGCGCGAGGCGGCTGAAAAGGCCAAGATCGAACTGTCATCCGCAACCCAGACCGAAATCAACCTGCCCTTTATCACGGCGGACGCTTCCGGTCCGAAGCATCTCACCCTGAAGCTGACGCGCTCCAAGCTCGAGGCCCTCGTGGATGACCTCATCCAGAAGACCGTTGAGCCCTGCCGCCAGGCCCTGAAGGATGCAGGCGTCACCGCAGGCCAGATCAAGGAAGTGGTCCTCGTCGGCGGCATGACGCGCATGCCCAAGGTCATCGAAGTGGTAAAGCAGTTCTTCGGCAAGGAGCCCCACAAGGGCGTGAACCCGGACGAAGTCGTGGCCATCGGTGCTGCCATCCAGGCGGGCGTGCTGCAGGGCGAAGTGAAGGATGTTCTCCTTCTCGACGTGACGCCCCTGTCCCTGGGCATTGAAACCCTGGGCGGCGTGTTCACCCGTTTGATTGACCGCAACACCACGATCCCCACCAAGAAAAGCCAGGTGTTCTCAACCGCTGATGACAATCAGACGGCAGTGACCATCCGCGTCTTCCAGGGCGAACGTGAAATGGCGGCCGACAACAAGATGCTGGGCCAGTTCGACTTGATGGGCCTGCCCCCCGCACCGCGCGGCGTGCCCCAGGTGGAAGTGACCTTCGACATCGACGCCAACGGCATCGTCAATGTCTCGGCCAAGGACAAGGCCACCAACAAGGAACAGCAAATCCGCATCCAGGCCTCAGGCGGCCTCTCCGACAAGGAGATCGAGAAGATGGTGAAGGAAGCGGAAGCCAATGCCACCGAGGACAAGAAGCGCAAGGAGGTGGTGGAAGCCAAGAACCACGCCGAAAGCCTCATGCACTCGACGCAAAAATCCGTGGTTGAACTCGGCGACAAGATCACGCCGGCCGACAAGGAAGCTGTTGAAGCGGCGGTTGCCGACCTCAAGTCGGCCCTTGAAGGCGAGGATGCCGAGGTGATCAAGGAAAAGACCAATGTCCTGGCCCAGGCGGCCATGAAGTTGGGCGAAGCCTTGTACAAGCAATCAGGCGGCGGTGCGTCCACCGACGGCGAAGTGCCGAACATGGAAAAGGACGATGCCGAAGATGACATCGTCGATGCCGACTTCACGGAAGTCGGTGACGACGACAAGAAAACGTCCTAAACAGAGACAAGCCCCCCAGCTTTAAGGGTTGGGGGGCCTTCCGATTCGAGGGCGTGGAACTGAATGGCCAAACGTGATTTTTACGAAGTCCTGGGGCTTCAAAAGGGCGCCGACGAAAAGGCGCTCAAGGCCGCATACCGCAATCACGCCAAGAAATTCCATCCCGATGCCAACCCCGGCGACAAGGCCGCTGAAGCCAAGTTCAAGGAAATCAGCGAAGCCTACGACATCCTGAAAGACCCCCAGAAAAAAGCCGCCTACGACCGCTTCGGCCACCAGGCCTTTGAAAATGGCGCAGGCGGCGGCCACAGGCCCGGCGGCGCCGGTTTCGGCCCCGAATTCAATTCCTCCATGTCGGATATCTTCGAAGACCTCTTCGGCGACTTCATGGGTGGCGGCGGCCAGCGCACCAGCCAGCGCGGGCGGGGCGGCGGCGGCGCTGCCCGCGGCGCCGATCTCCGCTACAACATGGAAATTTCCCTGACCGAGGCCTATTCCGGCAAGACAGCGCAAATCCGCGTGCCGACCTCCGTCTCCTGCGACACCTGCAAGGGTTCCGGCGCCAAGCCCGGCACCAGCCCGAAAACCTGCACCACCTGCAAAGGGGCAGGCGCGGTGCGCTCGCAATCCGGCTTCTTCACGGTGGAGCGCGCCTGCCCCACCTGCCAGGGCCGCGGGCAGGTTATCTCCGATCCCTGCAGCACCTGCGCCGGCCAGGGCCGCGTCACCAAGGAACGCAACCTCTCGGTCAATATTCCGCAAGGCGTGGAGGACGGCACCCGCATCCGGCTTGCCAATGAGGGCGAAGCCGGCCTGCGCGGCGGCCCCACCGGCGATCTCTATATTTTCCTCACCGTGCGCCCCCATGAATTTTTCCAGCGGGATGGCGCTGATCTCTTCTGCAAGGTGCCGATCTCCATGGCGGTGGCAACCCTCGGCGGCGAAATCGAAGTGCCCACCATTGATGGCAAGAAGGCCCGCGTCACCATTGCCGAAGGCGCGCAAACCGGCAAGCAGTTCCGCCTGAAGGGCAAGGGCATGCCGGTGCTGCGCTCCTCCCAGGCCGGCGACATGTATATCCAGGTGAATGTCGAGACCCCGGTCAACCTCTCGCGCCGCCAGCGCGAGATCCTGAAGGAATTCAGCGAGGAAGCCCGCAGCAACTCGCCCGAATCCGAAGGCTTCTTCGCCAAGGCCAAGGCCTTCTGGGACGGGTTCGGGAGCTGAACGATGGCCAAGGCCTATTGGATCGCCCATGTCACCGTGACCGACCCGGACCAGTACAAGCACTACGCCGGTGACGCGCCAGTAGCGTTCAAGAAGTATGGCGCGGTTTTTCTGGCCCGCGGCGGCGC
>JAEUMI010000203.1 GCA_016792825.1 Hyphomicrobiales bacterium | reverse complement strand
CCTCCATGCGCCTCCAGATGTCCTGCACGGCCGCGCGGTGCCGCGCCGAAGTGGTGCGCACGATATCGTCGGCCCGCGCGTTCAGCAGCTCTCCCATCTCTTCGAATTGCGCTGCCGTGCGGTCGGCCAGCGCCAGGGGCGTGAGGCCCTCGCGCGCCGCCGTCTGCTGCATTTTCTGCCCATGCTCGTCCATGCCGGTGACAAACAGCACATCGGCCCCGTCCAGCCGGGCAAACCTGGCCATCACATCAGTGGCGATGCGCTCATAGGCATGGCCGATGTGGGGGGCGCCGTTGGCATAGGGAATGGCGGTCGTAATGAGGTAGTTCTGCTGTGGCATGAGGTCCGTGACTTCAGTTGGGATTAGGCCGTCTTCATGGCCTCGTTGATCAACGACAAAGCGTTAATAACGGTCTGACGTCTGTCGAGATTTAGGGCATTTGTCTGCCGAATGGAATGCCCTATCGCCGCATGGGCTTCGGCCCATCCGACCCCGCCGCCCGCAAGCCCGGCCTTCCGCGCCTGAGCGCCGATCCAGCCTTCAAGCAGGCTGAAAAACACCTCAAAATCATCTGCTGTGCTGGCCCGGCTCCCGAAGCGGTTTCCGAACTCGACCAGTGATGCGGCGTTGAGCCGTCCCGCATGGAGGAACGCCGCGAAGGACTTCGCCCCCGCCGAATTCAGGAGCTCCAACCCCCTGCCCGGGCTCCCGCCCGAAAGCTTCACCGCGATATCCAGGGCCTCGCGCTCCGGCGGTTCTTCCAGCGGCAAGCCTGTCAGGATCTCCATCGTTTCGTTCTGCGAAAGTGGCTGAAGGTCAATGCGCATGCAGCGCGAACGGATGGTGGGCAGCAGCCGCCCCGGCTGGTTGCATACAAGAAGCAGCAGGCAATTTGGCGGCGGTTCTTCGATAAGTTTCAGCAGCGCATTGCCCGATGCATTGTTCAGATCATCCGCCGCATCGATGATGGCCACCCGCCAGCCGCCGCTTCCCGCCGTGAGACCAAAGAATTCCGAAAGCAGGCGGGCATCATCCACCGCCAGCTCGGACTTCAGTTTCTTCGTCTTGCTGTCCCAGCGGCGTTCGAGGACGAACAGGTCGGGATGCGAACGCGATGCCAGCCAATGGCCCGTGCGCGAATTTGGATCGATGCCCAGGCCCTCTGCAGCAGCATCTCCGCCAGCCAGGGCAAAGCCCGCAAAACGATAGGCCAGCGTCGCCTTGCCAATGCCCTTGGGGCCTGAAATCAGCCAGGCGTGATGCAGCTTGCCGGACGCGAAGGCCTGCCGCATCTGCTGCTCCGCCGCCGCATGTCCCAGAAGGCGTCTTGCCTTGCGGGGGTGCCAGTCCACCTCACGCGGGTCCTCGCTGTCCTCAGCCATTGAGCACCGGCTCCACCGCGGCAAGGACGCGCGCTGTCACTTCGCCGATGCTGCCGGATGCATCAATGACCTTGCAGCGCTTTGGCTCGGCTGCCGCAATCTGCAAAAATCCGGCGCGAAGCCGCTGATGGAATTTCAGCCCCTTGCGCTCGTAACGGTCTTCCGATCCGTCGGCCCGAGACTTGGCCCTCGCAAGCCCCATTGCCGGATCAATATCCAGGATCAGCGTCAAAGCCGGCCGGGTTCTGCCGACAATGGAGGCCTCAAGCGCATCAAGGAGCTTCAGATCGCAGCCGCCCGCATAGCCCTGGTAGGCCCGGGTGGAGTCGCTGAACCGATCACACAGCACAAACTTGCCGGAAGCCAGCGCCGGGCGGATGATTTTCTGCAAATGCGACGCGCGGGCCGCATAATTCAAGAGTGCCTCCGCCTCCGCCGTCCAGCGGCCGGGATCGCCGTTGACCAGAAGGGTGCGCAAGGCCTCGGCCTCGGGTGTTCCGCCAGGTTCACGCGTCTGGACGAGGGGAAGCCCCCGCGCCATGATCACGTCCGCCAGCAGTTTCAGTTGAGTGGATTTCCCAGTTCCTTCACCGCCCTCAAAGGTGACGAATGTTCCAGGCATCCTAGCCGCCAAGCGCCAGGATCAGCAGGCTGTCCATGGCGCGGCTCCAGATTGAATCAACCGCCGCCACGTCATTGGCCGTTTCGACCTGAACCTCGGCAATCTCTTTCCCCTCCATCATAAACTTCACGGTGCCGATTGGCGCACCTGCCTTCACCGGAGCGATGAGCGGGCCAGCATAGGAGAGCTTCACTTCAATGCTCTCCTGCTCCCTGGCAGAAAGCGCGAGGCGCAGATCTTTCCTTATCACAAGGTCGACCCAGCGGGTGGTGCCGCCCCAGACCCGTGCCTTGCTCACCACATCGCCGGCCGCATAGACATCGATTGTCTTGAATTGCCTGAACCCCCAGTCGAGAAGCTTCTGCGCCTCTTCCTTGCGCTCGGCGATCGAACTTACCCCGGCCACAACAAGGATCAGGCGGCGGCCATCACGCATCGCAGAACCAACAAGCCCATAGCCCGCTTCCCGGATATAGCCGGTTTTCATGCCATCAGCCCCTGGATAGTCCAGCAGCAGTGGATTGCGGTTCTTCTGGGTAATCTTGTTCCAGGTGAATTCCGGCTTGCCGTAGATTTTGTAGTATTCCGGGAATTCCGACACGACATAGCGGGCGAGGATAGTGAGGTCGCGCACACTGGCCCGATTTTCCGGTCTGGGCAATCCTGTCACATTTCTGAACACCGCGTCTTGCAGGCCCAACTCCTTTGCCCGCAGAGTCATGCGCGCCGCAAATTCTTCTTCCGATCCAGCCATGCCTTCGGCAATTGCAATGCACGCGTCATTGGCCGACTGGATCATGGCCCCGTGCATGAGGTCGATGAGCTTCACCTTGGTGTTCACGTTGGCAAACATGGTGGAACCACCCGATGCGGTGCCACCCCGCTTCCAGGCATTCACACTGATTGGGAATTCGGTGTCCAGCGTCACGGTCCCGGCCTTGAGGGCCTCAAACACCATGACCATGGTCATCAGCTTGCTCATGCTGGCGGGCTGCACGAGTTCATCGGCCTTCTTCTCGAAGAACACGGTGCCGGACTTTGCGTCGATGAGAATTGCGTTGGGCGCCGTGGTTTCAAACGGCAGCACGTCCTGGGCAAACGCAGCGCCTGATGCTGCTAATAACAGCAGCAAAACAACAGTTCTCAGGACGATCCGGATGCCGTTCACACTTCACCTCTTTGAAGTGCTGAACCTACTGACCTTTCGGGGCAAAATCAACGCGAAGCTGCTATTGCAGCGAAGCCTGCTGAAGGTGCGATTCAAGCAGGTGCGCATCCGGAAGGCCATAGCCATGAACCTGGTTGAGCGCCACTTGCGCGTCATTGATGTTGTCAAATGGCCCCACGCGCATGCGGTATACCGGGCCGTCATTTCCCATCAACTCTGCGACTTGCACCGGGCCGATGTTGACAAATTCCTGGCGCAGCCGTTCCGCATTGTCAGGATCGGCAAAGGTTCCGGCCTGCACAAAGTAGTTCACCGGACTGGGAATGTTTGGCTCGAACTGGATGACCTGCTGCTCCGGTTCGGCCTGATAGGCACCCTCCTCGACGGGATCGGCCTGCGCCAGTTGCACAGGCTCGGAACGGCGTTTGCCGCCCGCCGCGGCGATCATCTGGCGCAGCGGCGTTCCCCGTTCAAGCTCCTCATTCATTGCCATGAGGTTTGAGCCATCGTCATTGAGCGGCGCCGGGCCAATGTATTGCACGCGCACCGTGGCGGTGCCCTGCTGCTTGAAGCCAAGGGCCGAGGCCGACTGCTTGGAGAGATCGATGATGCGCGGGCCGACGAAAGGTCCGCGGTCATTGATGCGGACCACAACCGTTTTGCCGTTATTCACATTGGTGACCTTGGCGTAGCTCGGCAGGGGAAGCGTTGGATGCGCTGCCGTGAGGCGCGTCATGTCGAACCATTCGCCATTTGATGTCATGCGCCGGTTGAACGCCTCGCCGTACCAGGAGGCAGGGCCTGTCTTGTCGTAATGGGGCTGTTCCTTGGGCTTGAACCAGCGGCCGGCGACCTGGTAGGGCTCGCCCACATGATAGCGGCCACCGCCCATGGGGACCGGGCCATCGCCCTTGTAACGCGGGCTGCCGATGCCGGCAAACGGGTCCCGTGAGGCGGATTTGTTTGATGAGCAGCCGGAAATGGTGACGCTCATGGCCAACAGGATGCACGTAACACTGAGCAACTTACGCATACAGACTCCACCAGGCCCCCACGGCCCCTTTGCGTTGCCGCAAAGCCACAGAGTCAACTTTCGCGCCAAGTGCGTAAAATTTGAGTTGAATTGTTTGGTTAACTAATTGCTAACCGTCAATTTAAGGTAACCGGCGCAACCGGCGGCGGAGTTGCCGGCATGAGCCGCGCCAGATTTGCCTGGGCCGGTTCTATGCCCTTTTCCACCGCCTGCTTGTAATAGGTCGCGGCCTTGCTGCGGTCCTTGGCGACACCCCAGCCCATTTCATACATGCCGCCGAGATTGTTCAGGCCCCAGCCATCACCCTGCTTGGCAGCGGATTCGAACAGCTTGAAAGCCTCGCTGACGTTTCGTTCAACACCCTTGCCGTTCAGGTACAGGATACCGAGGTTGTTCTGCGCAACGGCAAGCTTCCCCTCGGCGGCTTTACGGTACCATTCGACCGCTTTGGCTGCATCCACCGGGACGCCCAGGCCATTCTGGTAGGCGTGGCCAATGGCGTTCATTGATTCCAGGTGCCCGGCGCCGGCTGCCGCTTCGTAAAGCTTGGCCGCTGTCGGCAGGTCCTTGGTCAGGCCCTTTGCCCCCTTGCTGACCAGCCGGGCGAGACGGTATTCCGCTTCGATATTGCCTTTCAGCGCTGCTTCCCGATACCACCTGGCAGCCTCGACGATGTTCTTCTTCGTTTCCTTGCTGCCATTTTCAAAGGTGCTGGCCACCGCCATTTGCGCCTCTTCGTCGCCGACTTGGGCGAGATCGAGTTTTTTTGAAAAGGGGAGCTCTTCGAGCGTTTGGGCGGCGGCAAACGAGGCGCTGCCAAGCATGAAGACGAGAAGCGAACTGACAAGAACACGATTCATGGGACTGCCTTACCCGGGAAAAACCCATATTGAAATACAATCATGACAACAATCTGGCGCTGTTCAATTCCGGCGGACAAAGACCATGGTTTTACAGAAGGGCCCGACACAGCCCTTCACTTTCATGTTGCTTCCCGAGAGGTTCATGTAGGAAGAATAAGTTCTGCCATCGTCGGCGTTGTAGATGGTCCCGCTCCAGCGATTCTCTCCCGCTGGCTTCATGTTTGCCAGGATCTTGAGCCCCATCAGCGGCCGGTTGCGCAGCGCCTCGTTGGGATTTTTCCGGTCAACTTTGGGCTGCCCGTCCTTGGTAAGTGGCTTCGCCAGGCCAACGATCGCCCCGCAAAGACTGGCTCCGCATGGCATGATTCGCACTGTGACCTTTCCGCTGTCCAGCATCCAGACCCCGTTGGCCCCCTCACCTGCCAGCCCAAGTCCCGGCAGCGCCAGGGAGAAAAAACCTGCGATTCCCAGTTTCCTCAGCAAATTCAACGTCGGCCTCCATCATCACGTTCCATCGGCATCCCTGCTTCCAAGGCAATTGTACGGCCTTCATAACTCAGCTAGTTTCCCGCTTCCCGGATATAGCAAAGGAAGCAGGCCATGAGCAACGTCACCAACCTCAGCCGCCATCGCAGCCATGACTCAAACGAGTGGCAATTGCGTGTTGACCTTGCGGCGGCTTTTAGGCTGGCGGCGCGCAATGACTGGCACGAGGCCGTGGCCAATCATTTCAGCCAGGCCGTTTCAAACGACGGCAAGAAGTTCCTGATGAATCCGCGTTGGCGTCATTTCTCAAAGGTGAAAGCCTCCGAGCTCCTGCTCCTCGATACCGACGATCACGCCACCATGGAAAAGCCAAACGCGCCAGACCTTACCGCCTGGTCGCTCCACGGCAGGCTTCACGCCCTGCTGCCCCAGGCCCGCTGCATCATGCATCTGCACCCGCCCTATGCCACGGCCATTGCCTCGCTCGCCGATCCCGACGTGAAGCCCATCGACCAAAATACGGCGCGCTTTTATAACCGGGTGGCCTTTGACATGGATTATGGCGGCATGGCCAACACCGATGAGGAAGGCGAACGCCTGGCCCGCCTCATGGGCAACAAGTCCATCATGATGATGGGCAATCATGGCGTGCTGATTTGTGCCGCAACCGTAGCCGAAGCCTATGACCTCACCTATTACCTGGAACGCGCCTGCCGCAACCTCGTGCTGGCCTATCAGACCGGCCAGCCGCTGCATATCATGAGCCCCAAGGTGGCCGAAAAGACCGCCCAGGAATGGGAAGCCGACCGCGAGCAGTTCCACGCCCATTTCGCCGAGATGAAATCCATCCTCGATGCGACCGATGCGAGCTACGCCGAATAGGGCTTGAAACCTTGCAAGATGCTGCTACATCGCGTGGGTTCCAGTGATCAGGTTTACCCTGCGGAGGGGTGGCAGAGTGGTCGATTGCGACGGTCTTGAAAACCGTTGGGAGTGAAAGCTTTCCGGGGGTTCGAATCCCTCCCCCTCCGCCAGATACAGTTTTTTGACTTTCGCCAGCTTCCTCAAAATATGTGCCAGTGAACCGGCAGGCGCCAACGACTGGCTACGCTAGGACGGAGAGCCCGTTTTGATGGCAATCCACGCTCTCGTTCGTTCTTTCTCAACTTTTGCGCTGACTGACTTTTGGGTCCAGAGCCGGTTCCGAGACTTCTCATGGGGGTAGACCGCGGGGTCAGCGAGAATGACCGGATCGACAAACTTGTTGGCCGCGAGATTTGCATTCGCATAATGCGTATAGTTCGTGCATTTCGCGATGACCTCAGGCTCCATCATGTAGTTGATGAACTTGTGGGCATTCTCGACATGCTTGGCGCCGGCTGGAATGCACCAGAGATCAAACCAGGTGGGCGAGCCGGTCTTGGGAACATGATATGAAAGATTGATTTGGATGCCAGCCTCGGCGGCACGGGCATTGGCGGTGGCGTAATCTCCTGACCACGTATTCGCGACACATA
>JAEUMI010000201.1 GCA_016792825.1 Hyphomicrobiales bacterium | reverse complement strand
GACCAAAGACAGCAAGATCATCACGCCGAAGCAGTTCATTGAAGAACTGCGCCGCTATCAGAAAGGCTCGGTCACGCGCCGCCATTTCCTCGGCGTCACGGGACTCGGCCTGGCCACCGCCGTTCTGGGCGGCGCCATGCCTGGCCTCAAGCCGCGTAAGGCCTACGCGGCTCTGTCGGGCACGCTGAACTTTACCACCTGGCCCAACTACTTCTCGCAGGAAAACCTCGACAACTTTACCAAAACGACGGGCGTCACCATCAACGTCAACGTCTTTGGGTCGAACGAAGAAATGCTGGCCAAGCTGCAGGCCGGCTCCACCGGCTGGGACGTATTCGTGCCGACCAACTACACGATCTCGACCTACAAGAAGCTTGACCTTATCGAACCGCTCGACCTCAAGCTGATGCCGAATTACGACGAAAAATCCCAAGACCCGCGATTCCTTGGCCCCGGCACCATCGACGGCACCGTCTATGCAGTTCCGAAGGACTGGGGCACGACGGGCTTCATTGTCAACACGAAGTCCGTGTCCCAAAATCCGGCGAGCTGGAAGGAATTCTTCGAACTGGCGCAGGGCCCGCTGACCGGCAAGGTGATGGTCCACGACTATCAGCTCACCACGATCGGCAGCGCCGCCAAGGCGCTGGGCTATGGCTTCAATACGATCGACCCCAACGAACTGGCCGAGATCGAGAAGTTGCTGGTCGCCGCCAAGCCGCATCTGTTCGGCATCGATTCCAACTATCAGCCCTCCATGCGCAACGGCGACGCCACCATGGCCATGTGCTGGACCAATGATGCTGCCCAGCTGCATCGCGATATCCCCGAGATGAAATATGTGCTCGGCAAGGACGGCGGCGAAATCTGGGTCGACCACTACGCGGTGGTCAAGGGCGCGCCTAATCGCGACGCGGCCTATGCCTTCATCGACTATATCCTGACCCCGGAGATCAATGCCAAGGAAATCCAGGCGCATGGCACGCCGTCGACGGATTCGCGCTGCATCGCACTGCTGCCCAAGGAGATGCTGGAGAACCCGATTCTCTATCCGGCGGCCGAGGCGCTCTCGACGCTGGAATATGGCGCGGCTGAAACTCTCACCAGTCCCGCCCGCGCCGAGCTGATGGCCCGCTTCAAGGCGGCCTGATAATTTGAGCGACCAAGAGCACTCCCGCGCCGTTACGGCATTGCTGCTGGCACCCGCGGGGGTGTTCTTCTTTTTCCTGCTGATCCTGCCCATGATCGTCGTGCTGGTCTATTCCTTCGGCGAGCGCGCCGACGCGGGCGGCTATGCCCCCGCCTTCACCTTCGACAATTACCTGAACCTGCCGGCCCGCGGTAAGGCGTTTTTCAACACCCTGACGCTGGCCCCCTTCGGCACGCTGCTCACGGCGCTCTTTGCCTATCCCATGGCCTATTTTCTTGCCGTCAAGGTTTCGCCGCGCTGGCGCGTTACCATGCTTGTGCTGGTCATGGCGCCGTTCTGGACCAGCCAATTGCTGCGCTACTACGCCTGGATACTGATCCTCGGCGCCAAGGGCATTCCTTCCTGGCTGGAGTGGATCGGTATTCAAGACGTGCGCATCATCAACACGCCCTGGGCGGTTCTCATCGGCGCCGTCTATGGCTTCCTGCCGCTCATGGTGCCGCCCATCTATGTGAGCCTCGAAAAACTCGACAAGCGCCTGCTTGAAGCCTCCGCCGATCTCGGCGCCACGCCGTGGAAAAGTTTTCTGCAGATCACCCTGCCCCTGTCGCTGCCGGGTGTGGCGACCGGTTCAATGCTTGTTTTCATCCTGCTCATGGGCGACTACATCCTGCCGCAATTTCTGGGCGGCGGAAAAGTCTATTTCATCGGCAATGCCCTGGTTGACCTGTTCCTGCAATCGCGCAACTGGCCGTTCGGCGCCGCCGTTTCCATCGCCCTCGTCATCATCATGTTCGTCACAATCTTCTTTTACATGCGCTTTGTGCTGGGCAAGAGTGGCCAGCGCCGCGTGGCCATGGTGTAGCCATGCGGATTTACGCCATCCTCATTTACCTTTTTCTTTATGGCCCCATCGCCCTAATCGTCGGCTTCTCCTTCAGTGCCGGACGTTATGCCATGGACTGGCAAGGCTTTTCTCTGGAATGGTATGGCAAGGCCTTTTCCAATCCCCTGATCACCGAAGCGCTGGTCACCAGCCTGACGATTGCTGGCACCACGGCCTTTCTTTCGGCCATTATCGGAACGCTGACAGCGCTGGGGCTCGAACGGGTGGCAGGCTGGCTCCGCCATTTCTTTGATGGCCTGCTTTATGTGGCCATTATGGTGCCGGGCATTGTCATCGGCATCTCGACGCTTGTTGCCTTTGTGACCCTGTTCAACATCATCAATCCCTATCTGTTTGCAGCCTGGAATCTTAGGATCGAGATGGGTGTCTGGACTGTTATCGCGGCCCATGTGCTGTTCAATATCGCCGTCGTCTGCCTTCTGGTGAGGGCACGGCTCACGGGCATGGACCGCAGCCTCGTGGAAGCCTCCGAGGATCTCTACGCCACACCCATGGGAACCTTCCGGCAGGTCGTGCTGCCGCTGCTCACGCCATCCATACTGGCAGGATTCCTGCTGGCCTTCACCTTCTCGTTTGAAGATTTCATTATCACCTTCTTCGTGGCGGGACCCAATGTTACCCTGCCGATCTACGTGTTTTCCTCGATCCGGCGCGGCGTCACCCCGGAAATCAACGCAGTTGGCACCGTGGTGCTGATGACGTCTCTGATCTTGCTTGTGCTTGCCCAGCTTATCCTGCAGCGTGGAAGCCGGACGCTGAAACCCTAAGCTGCGATATGGGTCACCCGGTTGCGGCCTTCGCGCTTGGCGGCGTAAAGCGCCTGGTCGGCGCGCTTGAGGAAGTCCTCGACCTTGTCGTTGGCGCCGGTCAGCGTGGACAGGCCCACCGATACGGTGACGTTCAGCGTGCCTGAATTGACGGCCGCGTTGAATGGTTTTCCGGCGATAGATCTGCGGATGCGCTCGGCGATCTTTTGCGCCAGGTGCAGCTCGGTTGCCGGCAGGATGATGATGAATTCCTCGCCGCCGACGCGGCAGGCCATGTCCACGTTCCGGATATTCTCGCGGATCCGCGTGGCCAGTTCCTGCAGGACCTTGTCGCCCGCATCATGGCCATGGGTGTCGTTCACCGCCTTGAAGAAATCCACGTCGATGGCAAGGGCTGAAAGCGGCTTGCCGCGGTTGATGGAATGCTCAACCAGGTGGCTGAGATGGGTTTCCATGTAGCGCCTGTTGTAAAGCCCGGTGAGCGCGTCAGTTACCGCCATTTCAATGGAGGTCTGCACGCTGACGCGCAGTTGTTCCGCATAGCGGGCGCGCCTGATCTGCGTGTTCACCCGCGCCAGCAGTTCCTGCCGGTCAATGGGGCGGATGAGATAGTCGTTGACCCCCATGTCAAGCGCCCGCATGAGGCGCTGCTCGTCATCGGGTGCAACCACGATGAGAATGGGAATTTGCCGGGTCTGTTCCAGCGATTTCAATTGCGAACACAGGCGCAGGCCATCGAACTGTTCCGCATCGAGATTGACGATGACCAGTTCGTAGGGTGTGGCGCTTTCAGTGATCGACGGGATGACCTCCGCCGCATCTATGACGCCGGAAACCTTGTGCTTGCCCGTGAGCGCCACCCGCACCCGGTCGATAAAGGCGACGCGGCTGTCCACCACCAGGATGTTTCCGGGCCGCGTATCGTCGGCGATCTTGTTCTTGACGACCAGGCCCATGGTCTGGCCGGATTCGGCCCTCGCCCTCAGTTCGTCCGAAAGCATCTTGAGCCGCACCAGGCTCTTGATGCGGCAAAACAGGGCAACGTCATTCACCGGCTTGGTGAGGAAGTCATCGGCCCCGGCCTCCAGGCCGCGCACCCGGTCTTCCAGCTGGTCAAGGGCGGTCACCATGATGACCGGAATATGCTGCGTGGCCGGCTCGGCCTTGAGACGCTTGCACACTTCGATGCCGTCAATGCCGGGCATCATCACGTCGAGGAGCACAATATCGGGTTTGGCGCGCTGCACCGCCTCCAGCGCATCCACGCCATTCATGGCGGTGACGACTTCAAAGTATTCGGCCGAAAGCTTGGCTTCCAGCAAACGGACGTTTGCGAGGATGTCGTCTACGACAAGGATTCGGGCTGTCATTTTGGCTTGCCGAGGAAACTGTCAATGGTTTTGAGAAAGCTTATGACTGAAATCGGTTTGGAAACATAAGCCTCGCATCCCCCCTCGCGGATCTTCTGCTCGTCGCCCTTCATGGCAAAGGCGGTAACCGCGATCACCGGAATGGCGCGCAGCACGTCATCTTCCTTCAGCCACTTGGTGACTTCGATGCCGGAAACCTCCGGCAGCTGGATGTCCATGAGAATGAGGTCGGGCATGTGCTTGCGCGCCAGGTCAAGCGCCGAAAGGCCGTCGCGCGTCTGGATCACCTTGTAGCCATGGGCTTCCAGAAGGTCGTTGAACAGCTTCATGTTCAATTCGTTGTCTTCGACAACAAGCACGGTTTTGGGCTTCGCAGGCACGGCCCCGGGTGTTTTCATTGCTTCCGCCGTTTGTGTTGCGGTAAAATTCATAATCGACGCCAATCTCACATTTGCAGGGGCCCTGCTTGTTTGACAAGTGCCCCGCCGCTACCAGTACCCTATTGATGGTCATTCTGAGGCGATTCCGTCACCAATGACTTAATTGTTGGGCCTCCCGCCACAGGGTTAGTCATATTGGTTAATTGCGAGCAAAAATGGCATTGAAATTTTCCGGTGACACCGAAACATCACAAACCATTGCTTTGAAAGCATTGGGTTATTTGGCCGCCGACGAGGAACTGCTGGAGCCGTTTTTGGGCGCCACCGGTTTGGCGGTTGCAGACCTCCGGAGCGGTGCAACCGACAGCGCATTCCTGGCCGGAATACTTGACTATTTCCTGCAGAATGAAGCTTTACTTCTGGCCTTTGCGGGAGCAAGTGAACTCGCTCCAGAAACCATCGTGCGGGCCCGTCAGGGCCTGCCCGGAGCTCTTAATGATTAGTGAAACCACGATAAACCAGATTGCCGGCCTCCAGTTGCGTGCCAACCGCCCCCTTGTCATTTGCGACGTGGATGAGGTCGTGGTTCATTTTACCCGGGATTTCGAGGACTATCTGGCAGGCCAGGACCTGGAACTTGACACCTCACGCATGTTGTTCAGCAGCAACATCCGGCAGCGCTGGAACCTGGCCACGCTCAGCCCCGAGGACAGTGAAAGAGCCGTGGTGCAGTTCTTCGCCGAACGTACCCTGGCCATGAAAACCATTGATGGCGCGGTGGAAGCCCTCCTCAATATTGAGAAATCCGCCGATGTCGTCATGCTCACCAACTTGCCCCATGAGGCCGGCGACGACCGCCGCGCCAACCTTGCCGGCCACGGCCTGAACTTCCCGGTGGTGACGAATTCCGGCCCCAAGGGCCCCGCCATCCGCAAGATCGCGGCCCAGATTGAAGCCCCGGTGGTTTTCATTGATGACAGTCCGGGCTTTATCACCTCGGCCTTTGAGCATGCCCCCGATGTGCATCTCATCCATTTCCTCCATGACGAACGCTACGCCCGCCTGGTTCCCCCGCTCGATTTCGTCTCGCTGCGCACCCACACTTGGGAAGAAGTGCACCCGCACGTGCTGGATTTGATTTCAGGGCGTTAGCGCGCAACGGAATTCGGCGCTAAACTGCCGGAATGCCTGCGCAACCGACAGCCCCCGGATTTTGCCGTGACTGCTTTTCCGCAGTCGAACCGCAGGATATGCGCTGCCCCCGCTGCCGTGGCCCGCGCCTGAAGCGCCATCCCGAACTCCACGAACTGGCAATCGCCCATATCGATTGCGATGCTTTCTATGCGGCGGTGGAGAAACGCGACAATCCGGACCTGAAGGACAAGCCCGTCATTATCGGCGGCGGCACAAGGGGCGTTGTCTCCACCGCCTGCTATGTGGCCCGCATCAAGGGGGTCAAATCCGCCATGCCCATGTTCAAGGCGCTGGCCCTCTGTCCCGAGGCAACGGTGATCCGCCCCGATATCCGGAAATATTCCACCGTGGGCAAGGAGGTGCGTGAACTCATGCTGGAACTCACCCCGCAGGTCGAGCCCATCTCCATTGACGAGGCATTCCTGGATTTGACGGGGACCACGAGGCTGCATGGCAAAAGCCCGGCGCTTTCGCTGGCAACCCTGCTCAAGGCCATTGAAACGAGGATCGGCATTACCGCCTCGGCCGGGCTTTCCTATAACAAATACCTCGCCAAGGTTGCCTCCGACCTGGAGAAGCCAAGGGGCTATTCAGTAATCGGGAAGGCCGAGGCGAAAGATTTTCTGGCTGAGAAATCCGTGAGCCTGATCTGGGGAGTGGGCCGGGCCTTCCAGGCGCAACTCCTCAGGGATGGCATAAGCCTCATCGGCCAGCTGCAGAAAATGGAACGCGGCGAGCTCATGCGGCGCTACGGCGTGATGGGGGCAAGGCTTTATCATCTGTCGCGTGGCGAAGACGCCCGCCATGTTTCGCCCCATGATGAATCCAAGAGCATCTCGGCCGAAACCACCTTCAACCACGATATCAGTGGCTTTGAAGAGCTTGAACGCATTCTCTGGCAGCTTGCCGAAAAGGTTTCGTGGCGCTCCAAGAAAGACGGGCTGTCGGGCCTCACAGTGGTCTTGAAGCTCAAATCAACCGATTTCAAGATCCGCAGCCGCAACACCACGTTGGATGAGCCCACCCAATTGGCCCACCGCATTTTCTCGGCGGCCGTTCCCATGCTCAAGCGCGAAGCGACCGGCACGGCATTTCGTTTGATTGGCGTAGGCATTTCGCAGCTGAGCCCGGCCGTGGCCGAAACTGCGAGCCTTGATGCGCGCGTGGAAACCCTGACCAAAGCGGAGCGCGCCATCGACAAGCTGCGCGGAAAATTCGGCCGCCATGCGGTCGAACGCGGGATAGGCTTCAAGCGTGACAGCGATTAGGCGGCGAAATTGATTTCGGCGAATTTCCGCGACTGGATGAGCGGCTTTGCCCGGCCATGGAAGTACACGGCAAAGGGGCGGAACTTCGCCACAATGTCCTCGCGCTGCAGTGCCCACTTGTCATCGGTGCTCTTGACGTTGACTGAAAACAGCACATCGCCGAAATCGCCATCCCTGAGGGGAACCGAGATGCCGTATTTGGTGATTCCATATTTGAGCGCTGTGGGCAGCAGGTCGCTCTTGGTCGAGTCATCCTCGGCCCAGTCGAGAACCTGGTTTTCGGCAATGGCAGTCTCGAAACTGCTGTCGCCCAACGGCGTGTAATTCTCCATGTAGAAGCTCATGTAGGCCGGGTCATAGGTGGTGATCCAGGTGACCTGGTCCGGTGTTCCATCGATGGAATGCACAAGCCAATAGGACAGGTGATTGACCTCCAGGCGCGCGCAAACGTCCTCGAGATAATGCGTTGCCTCCTCAAAGGTGGCAAATGCACTCTTCGGCTCGTTTGCAAGATCAAAACCACGCATCAACATCAAACACCAACCTCCTCGGCTAGGATAGGTTCCCGGCCTAAAGAGACAGTTACACAAGAGGGTAAATGCCGGAGAAAGATTGCTCCGAATTGATTTAATTTTTTGGCGCCGTCTCCATGGACATTAACGCCGCGTTTCCGCCTGAAGCTGTCGTATCCGTCGAACATACCCGTTCGGTTGCAAAACGGTGCATGTAATGGCCTCCCCCGGCCTTCGGTCCGGTGCCGGAAAGCCCTTCACCACCAAAGGGTTGTGCTCCCACGACGGCACCAATCTGGTTGCGGTTTACATACATGTTTCCCACCCGCACCCGCCTTCGGACCTCGTTAACCGTGCTTTCAATGCGGGTATGAAGGCCAAGCGTAAGTCCAAACCCCGTTGCATTCAGGGCATCACAGACTTCGGCCATGCGGTTGCCGGCAAAGCGCACCACGTGCAGGACTGGCCCGAATACTTCACGTTTCAGTAAGGAAATGGCTTCGATCTCATAGGCCGCTGGTGAAACAAAGGTGCCGTGCGCCGCATAGGTTGGAAGCGGCAGGTCAAGAATGGTCTTGGCCAGCTTCGCCATCTGAGCTTTGTGGGACGTGAGCTTGTCGCACGCCTCGGCATCAATGACCGGACCGATGTCGGTGGCGTAATCTAGGGGATCGCCAATGCGAAGCTCCGCCATGGCGCCGCGCAGCATGGGAATGACACGCGGCGCCACATCGTCTTGCACAAACAGCAGGCGGGCCGCGGAACAGCGCTGCCCGGCGCTGTCGAAGGCGGAAGCAAGGACATCGCGCACCGCCTGCTCGGGCAGGGCCGAGCTGTCAACGATCATGGCATTCATCCCGCCGGTTTCGGCGATCAGTGACACAAAAGCACCATCGCGTGCCGCAAGGGCCCGGTTGATGAGCGAGGCCGTTTCGTTAGACCCGGTAAAGGCAACGCCTGAAAGGGCTGGATGGGCGAGTAGAACCTTCCCGATCCGCGCTCCATCTCCCGGCAGGAATTGCAGGATTGATGGCGGCACACCGGCGAGATGCAGCAGCTTCACCGCCTCGTGGGCCACCAGCGGCGTTTGTTCGGCGGGCTTGGCCACAACCGCGTTGCCAGCAGCCAGTGCGGCGGCAATCTGCCCGGTGAAGATCGCCAGCGGGAAATTCCACGGCGCAATGCAGGCAAACACGCCGCGGCCATGGAGC
>JAEUMI010000176.1 GCA_016792825.1 Hyphomicrobiales bacterium | reverse complement strand
GCAGATGCAGCAATATATGACTATATCGACCTGCCGGAATCGTTAAGTTTATCAAAATAATGGCTTTTCTTTCATTGGGCGGGTGCCTACATGGGAAGCCTCAACACAGGAAGGCACAATGGCTGAGATCCCCCAGTGGCACGGCACGACGATATTAACCGTGCGCAAAAACGGCAAGGTGGTGATCGCCGGTGACGGCCAGGTGAGCCTGGGACCGACGATCATCAAGGGCAATGCCCGCAAAGTCCGGCCGCTGGGCACAGGGCTGGTGATTGCCGGTTTTGCCGGGGCCACCGCGGATGCCATGACGCTGTTTGAGCGGCTCGAGGCAAAGCTCGAGCAATATCCGGCGCAGCTCACGCGGGCCTGCGTGGAGATGGCCAAGGACTGGCGCATGGACCGCTACCTGCGAAGGCTGGAAGCGATGATGATCGTGGCTGATAAGAATGTGACGCTGGTGCTCACCGGCACGGGCGATGTGCTGGAGCCGGAGCGCGGCGTCACGGCAATCGGTTCGGGCGGAAATTTCGCGCTGGCCGCGGCCCGGGCGCTCATCGACACGGACATGGAGGCCGAGGCCATCGCCCGCAAGGCCATGGCGATTGCAGCCGAGATCTGCGTCTACACCAATGGCAATGTGACGGTGGAAGCATTGGATGCAAAATAGTCAACCAGCCGTCTTTTCATACCGTCATTCCCGCGAAGGCGGGAACCCAACTTCGCCTGCGACATGAGTGAAGAAAAATCTCCCGCCGTTTACATTCTTGCGAATGGTCCGCGCGGAACCATCTATGTTGGAGTAACCTCGGCCCTCTGGAACCGCGTTGCCACGCATAAGGATGGTACAGTAGCGGGGTTCACTTCGAAGTATGATGTGAAGAGCCTGGTTTGGTATGAACACCATGCGAGCATGGATGCTGCAATCCGCAGGGAAAAGCAGATCAAGAAATGGAACAGGGAATGGAAGGTCAATATGATTGAAGCGTTCAATCCAAACTGGATCGACCTGCATGACGATATTGATCCAACTGTTTTCTATGATGAAAGCAAGTTGGGTTCCCGCCTTCGCGGGAATGACGGATTTGAAGCGAGATGAACCCATGACTGACTTTTCTCCACGTGAAATTGTTTCCCAGCTTGAAGCCGCCGTTGCGAAAGGCGTGATTGAACGGAATGCTGCCGACAATCTCGCGGAATTCCTGATCCAGAACCGCGATGCGGCGAGCGAGCCTGATGAGGAGCGGCTGCGGCTGATCACCGGCTTCAACGACATCTTCGTCACCATCGGCATCGCGCTGTTCCTGGGCGCGCTGAATTACCTTCTCGGCTTTGGCCTGCAGGGCAGCCTTGGCGTTGCGATTGCGTCGTGGGGACTGGCTGAAGTTTTCACCAAAAGAAAGCGCATGGCCCTGCCGAGCATTGTGCTGCTTGTCATCTTTGTCTTGAGTTCGACGACTTCAGCCATGCATTTTTTTGCGCCAGACCTTCTGGATTGGGATCCCTATGATGGCAGCCTGCATGGGCTTACGCTCGGTTTTGCAGCCATTGCAGCGTCTGCGCTGCACTGGTTCAGGTTTCATGTGCCCATTACGATTGCCGCTTTTGCTGCAGGCCTCGTGCTCACAGCAATTACTTTGATTGCAATGTACAATGAGAACATCATCCTCAATTATCCCGTGGCCGTCTTCGCGCCGCTGGGCATTGCGGTTTTCCTTGCCGCGATGAAATTCGACATGTCGGACCGCAACCGGGTGACACAGCGCACCGACATTGCTTTCTGGCTGCATCTGCTGGCGGCACCGCTCATTGTGCATTCCATTGTCCGGCCGCTGCTCACCGACACTACGGTTGACATGGCTTCGGCCGTGGCAATTGTTTCGCTTTTTGCGGTGCTGAGTCTTGTCGCGCTCACGGTGGACCGCCGGGCGCTGCTGGTCTCGTCGCTGCTCTATCTCGGCTATGCCAGCTCGAAGTTCCTGTCGTGGTCGGGGGTTGCCTCGGAAAATGCCGGGCTTTCCATCCTGATCGTCGGCGGCACGGTGCTGGTGCTCTCTGTCGCCTGGCAGCCCCTGCGCCGCATCATTCTGCAAATTCTTCCCGCGGTGATCCGCGATCTCGTCCCGCCTGCGGCGAAACCCATCTGAAGGTAAACTGATGACCGACTTTTCCCCCCGTGAAATTGTTTCCGAACTGGACCGCTACATCGTGGGCCAGAATGACGCCAAGCGGGCGGTGGCCGTGGCTTTGCGCAACCGCTGGCGGCGCAAGCAGCTCACCGGCGTGATGCGCGAGGAAGTCTCGCCGAAGAACATCCTGATGATCGGGCCCACCGGCGTGGGCAAGACCGAGATCGCAAGGCGGCTGGCCAGGCTCGCCAATGCGCCGTTCCTCAAGGTCGAGGCCACGAAGTTCACCGAGGTGGGCTATGTGGGCCGCGACGTGGACCAGATCATCCGCGATCTGGTGGAGGCCGGCATCGGCATGGTGAAGGTAACACGGCGCAAGGATGTGGAGGCGCAGGCCCATCTCAACGCCGAGTCCCGCGTGCTCGACGCCCTCGTCGGCGC
>JAEUMI010000138.1 GCA_016792825.1 Hyphomicrobiales bacterium | reverse complement strand
AAATAAACCGAGTTGCCGCGAAACCGCGCTTCCTTGTCCAGCACCGATCCGGGCTTCACGTAAGTCGCCACATCGGCAATGGCCACGATGGTCCGGAAGCCGCCGGGGTTCGCAGGGTCATCATCGGGTGCGGCCCACACTGCATCGTCATGGTCGCGCGCATCGGGCGGATCAATCGTGATCAAAGGCGTTTTGCGCAGGTCGACGCGCCCCGCCGGATTGAAGGCCTTGAGTGCCTCGCTCTCCGCCAGCACGCGCTCGGAAAATTCATTGGGAATGGCATGGTGATGAATGGCGATCAGCGAAATATTGCGCTGGTCGTTCATGTCGCCAAGCCTGGTCCGCACCCGCGCCAGCGGCAGGCCCCGGCCATGGTCTTTCAGGATTTCCGCTTCGACCAGTTCGCCGTCAAGCGCCCCGTTCTCATCGCCGCTCCGCACCTGCAATTCATTGCGGGCCTTCTTGTCCACCGGAATGAGCCGTGCCCCATGGCCCTTTACCAGTCGGTAAACGCCCAGCACCCGCTTTGAACGGTCTGACAGCGCCCGAATAACTCTGGCCTTGAATGGATAATCCTGGCCCGGCGTGGCCTCGATCTTCGCCAGCACCCGGTCGCCCTTGGCTGGCGGGCGGATCCCTTCGCCGCTGCGAACCTCAATGAGCACTTGCGGCGCCTTGCCGGCCGCCCGCTCGTCCCATTCCACCGGCTCGCCATAGGCCTCGCCGTGCCGGTCAATGCCCATGACTTCGATGACGGTGACCGGGGGCAGGGTGGAGGTATCGATGAGTTTCCGCCGGCTTTTGGCAAGTTTGCCTGATTGTTCAAGCTGGCGCAGCAGCGCTTTGAGGCCGATCTTTTCCGCCCCCGTCAGCCCAAAGGCTCGGGCGATTTCACGCTTGCCCACCACTGAAGGCGAAGTCTGGATAAATTCCAGAAGTGCTGCTTCGCTCGGAAGCCCCCGGCTTTTGGCTTTCTTGCCCTTGATCAAACCGCAACCTTCACGGCCGCCTTCTTTACGGCCTTCTTGGCCGCTCTTCTGGCCGGCTTTTTCGCGGGAGCCTTCTCGCCCACGACCTTTAACGCCGGCGCCTTCTTGGCGGCAGCCTTGCGCATCGGCTTCTTGCCCGGGCCCTTAGCTTCCCGCTCGGCGATAAGTGCCACCGCTTGCTCGAGCGTCACTGTATCAGGCGTCGTGTCCCGCGGCAGCGTGGCGTTGATCTTGCCATGTTTCACATAGGCGCCGAATTTGCCGTTGAATACCTGCACGGTGCCAGTGCCATCCGGGTGCGCACCAAGATCCTTGAGCGCCGCCGCACGGCCGCGCGGCGTGAAGCCCTTGGCCCGTTTCGCCGCAAGCATGTCCACCGCCCGGTTGATGCCGATGGTGAAAACCTCTTCCGCCGATTCCAAATTCACATAGGTGCCGTCATGCAGGATGAACGGCCCGAAGCGCCCGAAATTGGCAACGATCGGCGTCTGCGTTTCCGGATGAAGCCCGATCTCGCGGGGCAGCGCGAGAAATTTCAGCGCCGTTTCAAGATCGATGTCATTAGGGTCGAAGGCCCGCGGGATGGAAGCGCGCTTGGGCTTCTCCTTGCTGCCCTCCGGAACCTCCCCGAGCTGCAGATAGGGCCCGAAACGCCCCTGCCGCCGGGTGACTTTCTCGCCGGTCTCCGGATGCTCTCCAAGCTCGATGCCTTCCGGCGGGATGACTGATTCACCTTCGCCGTTGGCCGTCATCTGCCGGGTGAATTTGCACTCCGGATAGTTGGAACAGCCGACAAATGCGCCAAATTTTCCAAGCTTCAGCGACAACTGCCCATCGGCACAGGACGGACATTTCCGCGGGCTGCTGCCATCGGTTGGCGAAGGGAAGATGTGCGGCGCGAGAATGTCATTCAGCGCATCCAGCACATGGGTAACGCGCAGGTCCTTGATTTCGCCCACATGGGCGGAAAAATCCTTCCAGAAATCCCGTAAGACTTCGCGCCAGTCGATTTCACCGTTGGAAATCCGGTCGAGCTGCTCTTCGAGATTTGCTGTGAAGCCATATTCCACATATTTGCTGAAGAAGGATTCGAGGAACGCTGTGACCACACGGCCCTTGTCTTCCGGAATGAAACGCTTCTTGTCCAGGCGCACATAGCCCCGGTCGCGGATCGTCGAAAGTACCGAAACATAGGTCGAGGGCCGGCCGATGCCGAGTTCTTCCAGTTTCTTGATGATGGAAGCTTCCGAATAGCGCGGTGGCGGCTCGGTGAAATGCTGTTCTGCGGAAACCTTGCGGACACCGATGCCATCGCCCCGCGCCATGGCCGGCAGACGGCGCGAATCCTCGTCTTCCCCATCGTCAAGGTCTTCCTGGTAAACCTTGAGAAAGCCGTCGAACTTCACTACGGACCCATTGGCCCGGAAGGTATAATGCTTGCCATCCAGCCCTGTGGCGCCAAGATCAACCGAGGTGCGCTCGAATTCCGCACTTTCCATCTGGCTGGCAATGGTGCGCTTCCAGATCAATTCGTAAAGCGCAAACTGCTCGCCATCGAGGGCCGACCGTACCGATGCGGGCAGGCGACCGAGCTCAGTCGGTCGGATGGCCTCATGGGCCTCCTGGGCATTCTTGGCCTTGGTGGTGTACTGGCGTGGGCTCGATGGCAGGTAGGGTTCGCCAAAATTCTTGAGAATGGCGTTGCGCGCCGCCGCAATGCCTTCCGGGGCTATATCGACGCCATCGGTCCGCATGTAAGTGATCAGGCCCACCGTATCCCCATCAATGTCCACGCCTTCGTAAAGCCGCTGGGCCACCTGCATCGTTTTGGCCGAAGAGAAGCCCAGCTTGCGCGAGGCCTCCTGCTGCAGCGTCGAGGTGCGGAACGGCGCATAGGGGTGGCGCTTGGCCGGCTTGCTTTCGACATTGTCCACGGAAACACGGGCGTTCTTCAGGGTCTGCTCGATGGCGCGCGCCGAAGCCTCGTCCTTGATATCGAGCTTGCCGATCTTCTGCCCGGCAATGGCCTGGAGCGTCGCGGAAAATTCCTGCCCCTGGGGCGTCGTGAAGGTGCCGTCGATGGTCCAGTATTCCTGGCGCTTGAAGGCTTCGATTTCGAGTTCGCGGTCGCAGATGATGCGCAGTGCCACCGACTGCACCCGGCCGGCCGAGCGCGAGCCGGGCAGTTTCCGCCACAGCACGGGGGACAGGGTAAAGCCCACCAGATAGTCCAGCGCCCGCCGGGCCAGATAGGCATCGACCAGTGGCCCGTCCACGTCCCTCGGGTGTTGCATGGCCTCAAGCACCGATTGCTTGGTAATGGCATTGAACACCACGCGATGAATTGTCTTGCCCTTCAGGGCACCCTTTTTCTTCAAAATTTCAAGCACATGCCATGAAATCGCTTCGCCTTCCCGGTCCGGGTCGGTTGCCAGGATCAGCCTGTCGTCGTCCTTGAGGGCATCCGCGATGTCAGCCATGCGCTTGGCCGATTTGGAATCCACCTCCCAGGACATGGCAAAATCCTCGTCTGGGCGCACCGAGCCATCCTTGGCCGGCAGGTCGCGGACATGCCCATAGGACGCCAGAACCGTAAAGTCCGGGCCCAGATACTTGTTGATGGTTTTCGCCTTGGCGGGCGATTCGACGACGACAACGGTCATTCTTCTTCCTGACTTGGGGACGGAGGGCCTCATATAGGCATCTTTCCGCCACGGCAAGTTACCTGCGTTAACTGACAAATCAGCGTAAGACTAACCCAATACAATCAAAGATTGCTTTATTTAATATTGAACACGCATATAGTGTGCCCACAACCAGAGAGCTAGCTGGGGCCAGATAGCAGACTCGAGGCGGTCATGAACGATCCTTACAGCAAGACTCCGGCGAAAGATGCCAAGAACCAGGAATTGGCCCAATACATTGCCGATATGCTGCTTGAGCTTCGGAAGATGGCCAAATCCGCTGGCTTGAATACGCTTCTAGGCTTGCTGGAACTCAGCTTCTGTGAGGCATTCTCCATCGCCAATAAGGTGGAAATACCGCCGGGAGAAATCGAAAAGCTCAGGCGCCTGGCACGGGAAGCCGGCGAGGCGTGACCTCACAGACAGCCAGCTTCATCGGCGTGGGAAGTGCAAGGAAGTCGGCTCGTCCGAGATAAACACTGTCATTTGCCTTCAGATCATTGGCTCGGCATTCGCCTTCCAGAACATAAACAAGGTGAA
>JAEUMI010000127.1 GCA_016792825.1 Hyphomicrobiales bacterium | reverse complement strand
TGCTGTAGGATCATTGGCAACAGGGGAGCGTCACATGCATGTGTCTTTGACCCGGTTTTCTCTTTGCCTCGCTTTCATGAACGCTTTGCTGTGGTCCAGCCCCGGCCAGGCAGGCTCGGCCTCATCCTCCTGCGCCGTTCCGGCGGGCTATTACCGCGTGGTGGGTTCCGGCCCGGGCGAAGCGGTTCAGCTCCGGGCAAAGCCCTCCCGCAGTTCAGCGCCCATGGGCACCCTCGGCATTGACGACGTGGTCTTTTCCGATGGCACCCGTGACTACGACAGCTTTCGTACCTGGCAGCGCATCCGGCAAAACCAGGTTGAAGGCTGGGTCGAGGCCAGAAGCCTGTGGCGCGCCCTGCCCATGACCCTTGCCAAGACCGACCTTCCGGCAACCGGCTATTGCGGCGCGACCTCGCCGCCCTGGGGCCTGCGCTGGGATGACCGATCCGTGCGCATGTCGCTGTTCCCGGGAAAGCACGAATTTGAAATTCAATCGGTGAAGCCGGGCGTCTCGCCGGGCTCCGCGCTGGTGACCGCGTCCGCTGCCGAAGCGGCGGTGTCCTTTGTCTACAGCGATGAAATCTGCCACGGGGCGGACAACGCAACCGTAAGCTGGGGCTCCGCCTATATCGTCATTCGTGAGGGCGGCGTGGAACGGCTCTACAAGGGCTGCTGCAATCCCCTGCGGATTGCTTTCACCAACCGCTAGACCTGTTCGCCGGGGAATCGCCGGGCTAAAGTCGCCCCCCATGTGCAATCTCTATTCGATAACTTCAAGCCAGAGCTATGTACGCGAACTGGCGCGTGCCTTGCGCGACATTTCCGGAAACCAGCCGCCGCTCCCCGGCGTCTTCCCCGATTATGTTGCCCCCATCGCGCGCAACAACGGGGGCACCCGCGAACTGGCCACGGCGCGCTGGGGCATGCCCACACCCCAATTCGCGCTGAAGGGGCGCAATTCCGACGGCGGCATCACCAATGTCCGCAATGTGAAATCGCCCCACTGGCGGCGCTGGCTCGGCGTGGAAAGCCGCTGCCTTGTGCCGTTCAACAGCTTTTCGGAAAACGAAGTGCTGGCCGATGGCTCGCGCCCGCCCGTGTGGTTTGCCTTGAGCGAAGAGCGCCCCCTCGCCTTCTTCGCCGGCATCTGGACGCCGCAATGGAAATCCGTGCGCAAGGTGAAGGAGGGCGAAACCACAAACGACCTCTTCGCCTTTCTCACCACCGAACCCAACCGCGAAGTGGGCGCCGTTCACCCCAAGGCCATGCCGGTGATCCTTACGACGCCGGCGGAAATTGAAATCTGGATGACGGCGCCCGCCGAGGAAGCGTTGAAACTGCAGCGGCCCCTGCCCGACGGCGCCCTGCAGATCGTGGCCCGTGGGCAGAAGAAAGACCCCTGAGCCGCCATTAACCATGCCACACAATGGCCACATATCTGTGTCCGATTCGATCTGTTCACGGGTGCGGGCTTAAATCGCTGTAACTATTGCAAAATTCCGGTGGACGCGGGGTAAGTGTAACAGTGAGTGGGAGTGTGAGGGATGAATCAATTACCGGGCAAGAAAGAGCGCAACGCCTTTAACCGGGCATCGCCTGCAGCCCTCGCCGAGGGCAACGAGCAGGAGCTTGGCGAACTGAGCCTGTCCGGCACCCATGAACAGGCCGTGCCCTTCCTGCGCGCCGCCAGCCAGCTCGGCGGCAAGGTGGTGCAGTTCGCGGTTCAGCCGGTGATCGATTACAATCCGCGCAAAATCAGCAAGAAGGTTCTGGCCGCCATGTCCGGCGATCCGGATCCGGTGAAGACGCTGTCCGACATCCGTTCGCTTCTCGTGGGCCCGACGCGCAGCCTGCATGATGCGATGTTCGAGGAAGTGATCGACATCCTCGAGGAATCCGACCGCGAAGTCCAGACCGCGCTCGAGACGCTGGAGAGCAACTATTACCGTCTCTCCGACATCACCGACGGACTGGTGACCGCCTCCGTCGAGAGCCGCGACAAGACCCGCCAGCAGACCGAATTCTTCCAGGCGGAACTGCAGAAGTCGGTGGCCGGCCAGCAGGAAATGCTCTCCGAAATGTTCATGGCCATCGACGCCAAGATCGCCGAGATGACCGCCAGGGTGGACCGCAAGATCGAGGCCCTGGCCGTGAAGCTCGAAGCTTCCCAACGCGAGGCCGAAATCGCCCAGGAACGCAACAACCAGGCCCTGGAAGCGCGTTGCCTGGCCAGCGCCGCCGAGGCCATCGATATGCTCGAAGCGCGTCTCGGCCATCTCGAAAGGAAGTCGAGCACCGATCAGGCAGTCATCCGCGAGGTCTTCGCCGACGGCCTGCTGAATATCGCCGACCGCTTCAAAACCCTGCACCACGGTTGAGCTTGCATTGAGAACCAGTCCGGCACGTTGAAGGCGTTGCCGGATTGGTCTATCATGCAGCCTTGGCTGCCGTTCCGGAGTGAGATGCTCCCATGACCCGAACGACCTGCGTGCTTGCAATGATCTGGATGCTGGCGGGAATTTCCGCAGAGGCAAAAGACAGGCTCAGCGATCTGCCCGGCCCCGTGGCCGCCTATGCGGAACAATTCAGCAAAGATTGTCAGGCGCGCGGCCTTGGCGAGGCCGTCGTCAACGAGAATTACCGGGCCGGCAATCCGGGTCCCGCCGATGTGAACGGCGATGGCGCCCCCGATTACGTCATCTACAAGTGCATGTTCGGCTGCAGCGAAAAGCCCTTTGCCTTTTCGGGCGTCGGAACCCCCTGCCCCTTTGGCAAACTGCTTCTGTCGCAGGCCGGCCAATACGCGGAAGTTTTCCTGCCCGGCCTGATCAGCCGTATCGAGGCCGGCCCGCCCGTCTGGATTTCCCTGCAGCGCCCGAGTTCGCTTCGCACCGCCGGAAATTTTTGCCGGGATCCCTTTCCGGATTCCGATCCGGTGTTTGTCTACGAGTTGAAGGAGAAGCGCTTCCAGGTGGTGGGCAGTTGCCCTTCCGACGGCGCCTGTGAGTTGGCCAGCGCCGCCGGACTCTAACGGGCAGAAGCCGTTTGCATCCCCGCCCCGCTCACCTTAGCGTGAACCCATGGCCACGCTGAAGGAACAGGGATTCTATATGCCGGGCGAATGGCATCCGCACAGGCGCTGCTGGATGGCCTGGCCGAGCAATGCCGGCGGTTACAGCGGCCAGTTTGCCGAGGCCCGCCAGGCGGCAGCCCGCGTGGCCGCAGCCATCGCCTGCTTCGAACCGGTAATCATGCTGGCCAATGAAACCGACATAATCGAGGCTCAGACTTTGTGCGGTCCTTCGGTCGAGGTGCAGGCCGCGCCCATTGATGACGGCTGGTTCCGTGACAATGGCCCGAGCTTCGTGATTGACGGCCGCGGCAACATCAGGGGTGTGAATTGGGATTTCAACGGCTGGGGCCGCAAACCCGGCATTCCCTTCACCCGCGACCGCGCCGTCACCAAACACATTCTTGCGCGCGAGGAAATCGCTTGCGTGGCCTCGCCCCTCATCCTCGAGGGCGGCTCATTCCATGTGGATGGTGAGGGCACATTGCTCACCACAAGGCAATGCCTGCTGAACCCCAACCGCAACCCGGCCTGGGGGCAAGCTTCGATCGAGCGCGAACTGAAAGACCATCTCGGCGCCGACACAGTGATCTGGTTGAACCGCGGCGTGGTCGATGATTTCACCGACGGCCATATCGACCTGCTTGCGGCCTTCGTGAAGCCCGGCGTGGTACTGGCGCTGGGCTGTGATGACGCGGCCGACGCCAACTACACCGCCCTCCAGGAGAATTTGGAAATCTTCCGCGGCGCCCGCGACGCCAAGGGCCGCAGCTTCGAAGTAATCGAGGTGCCCCAGCCGCCCGCCGCGTACAACGAGGCAACCGGCACCAGGCTTGGCCTCTCGCACCTCAACTTCTACCTCGCCAACGGCGGACTCATATTGCCCGACTTCGGAAACCCTGAATCCGATGCGGCAGCGCAGGGCCTTTTCCGCGAGCTGTTCAAAGATCTGGAGATCGTCCCCGTCCCCTCCCGCGCCCTGCTCTACGCCGGCGGCAACATCCACTGCATCACCCAACAGGAGCCGGTCACGGGCCCCGCGTAGGCCGAACTCTATCATCGCACATTGGAGAAATACGGAAACAGTGCTACTGTGATCACGGCACGCGGGCGGCGGGGTCGGGAGGCATTGCAATGTTTCAGAACTTGCGAGCAGCAATTGTCGCGCTGACCACGGTGGGCATGGCCGCTCCTGCGCTGGCGGGCGATGCCGGGCAGCTTCAACAACTCCTCAGCACCAGGAAATGCCCGGGGTGCGATTTGAGCAACGCGAACCTTGGCAGCGCCAACCTGTGGAACGCCGATCTGCGTCACGCCAACTTGGC
>JAEUMI010000069.1 GCA_016792825.1 Hyphomicrobiales bacterium | reverse complement strand
CGCATGGAATTGAAATAGGCTTCCCAGCCGCCGCCGTCGGTGCGGCTGAAATCATAGTTGCGGAGGCCGAAGCTCAGGTCATAGGGCCAGAGCTTCACCAGGGCGGCGAACTGGCAGACGAGCAGGATGCCGGCGATGAACACCGCCACCAGGATGCAGAACAGCAGCGCCAGCCGGTCAGCCAGGGGATTTGGAGTCGGCGCGAAGGGCACTGACCTTGCCGAAAGCGTCGACTGCTGGCGGCGCTGGACAATGCGGTCCACGGCGAAGGCGATGACCGCCGGGATCAGCAGCACGACGGAGACCACCGCGCCCATTTCGAAGTTCTGCTGGCCGATGACCTGTTTGTAGATATCCACCGCCAGCACATTGAACTGGCCGCCGATCACCTTGGGCAGGCCGAAGTCGGTGATGACCAGGGTGAAGGTGACGAAAGTGGCTGAGATAAGGCCGTAGCGGGCGCCGGGCAGCGTGACGCTGAGAAAGCGTTTTAACGGGCTGGCCTTGAGCGCGATCGAGGCTTCGTGCAGGCGGGCGTCAGACAAGGACAGGGCGGTGGCGATGATGATGAAGGCGTGCGGAAAGGAAAAGAACACCGAGCCGATGACGATGCCGATGGGGCCATAGATCGAATGGCCCATGAGCAGCGGGGTGAGAAAGCCCTGCTTGCCGAACATGTAGACGAGCGCGATGCCGGGAAGCAGCGAGGGCACCAGAATGGGGATCATCACGATGAGCCGGAACAGGCCCTTGAAGGGCATCACGGTCATGGCCAGCGCATAGGCAAAGCCGAAGGCCAGGACCACGGTGAAGGCAGTGCTGATGGCAGCGATGAACAGCGAGTTGTTGATCGAGTTGACCAGCGAGGGGGTGGAGAAATAGGTGACGTAATTGTCGAGGCCGCGGCTGGGGGCGGGCCGCATCATGACCTTGCGGAAATCATTGGCCGGATATTCGTGCCAATCCATGTCTGCAATGCGGAGCGAGCCCGCGAGATGGAAGGCGCCCTCCTCCGCATTGCGGAAGCGGTAGACCTCTTTGCCGCGGAAACTGTAGCCCTGAACAAAATCGACGACCGCGAGGCGGCCATCGGTGCTGGAGCTGAGTTTCGGCAGCCTGGCGGGATCCATTTGCGCCGCCAGCTTCGAAATCTTCTGCGGCGGCTGCCAGCCCTGCCCGGCATCCACCTGCATTTCAAAGGAGGCGAGGTTGAAGCGGTAGGTGGTCATGGACTTGGACAGCATGGTGTAGAGCGGCCAGGCCAGGGTGAGGACCAGGTAGAGGGCAATGGCCGCCATGAAGACAAGCTGCAGTATCCGGTCGCGGTCGATGGCCAGGGCCGGGCGGGCTGGCTGAGCCATGACGCTCTCAGCCACGGCGGCCCTCCGTGGTGAAGACATGCACACGGTCCTGCGGCAACTGGATGGAGAGGCTGGCGCCTTGCGAAATGTCGAGGCGGCGAACGGCGTTGATCGAGAACTGGCAGTCGATCTCGGCCCCGCCGAAGGCCTCGGAGGTGAGCCAGGCGCGCCAGTGGGAGCCGAGGAACTCCATGTCGCGCACCTTGACGGGATAGGCGTTGACGGCCTTGGCGGCATCAGCGCTTTCGAGAGGAATGACGTCTTCAGGGCGGAGCGCCAGGACCGCCTCGGCCTTCTTGGCAAGGCCATGGCTGCGGCAGGCAAGCGTGGCGGTGCCGATCTTCACATGGGTCTGGTCGGCGACGGTGACCCGCAGCTTGTTCATGCTGCCGATGAAATCGGCGACAAAGAGCGAGGCGGGTTCGCGGTAGATTTCGGTTGGCGTGCCGATCTGCTCGATGACGCCGTCGTTCATCACCACGACGCGGTCGGCCATGGAAAGGGCCTCCTCCTGGTCGTGGGTCACCATGATGGTGGTGACGCCGAGGCGGCGCTGCAGCCGCTTGATCTCGTGGCGGAGATAGCCGCGCACCTTCGCGTCAAGGGCCGAGAGCGGCTCGTCAAGCAGCAGCAGGCCCGGCGATATGGCCAGGGCGCGGGCGAGCGCTATGCGCTGCTGCTGGCCGCCAGAAAGCTGGGCCGGATATTTCGGCCCCTGCTCCGGCAAGCCGACGAGATTGAGGAGTTCCGCAGTACGCGCCCTGATCTTCGCCTTGTCGCGCTCGACGCTCTGCAGGCCGTAGGCGATGTTCTGCTCAACCGTGAGATTGGGAAACAGCGCGTAGGACTGGAAGACAATGCCGAAATCGCGCTGCGACGGCGGCAGATTTGAAATGTCGCGGCCGGCCTGCTCGATGCGGCCCACGCTCTGGGTTTCCAGCCCGGCGATGATGCGCAGCAGGGTGGTCTTGCCGCAGCCGGAAGGGCCGAGGAAACAGACAAACTCGCCCAGCGCCACGTCAAGGGAAACGTCTTTCAGCGCGGTGAAAGGCCCGAAGTTCTTGGTGAGATTGGCGACACGGAGATACGCCGCTGGTCCACCGGATTGCGATGCGGTCAAGGTGCTGGTGCCCGGACAATGGAGCGGCGGCCCGGGCATGACGCCCCGGCCGCCGGCCCGAACAGCTTACGACTTCGGCTCAGACTTGGCGTCGTATCGCTTCTGCCATTCCTGGAGAATGGCGGCGCGGTTGTTGGCAGCCCACTCGAAGTCGTTCTTGATCATGCCTGTGACGGCTTCCGGCGGATAGTTATCCACCGGCTTGGCAACGCCAGGATAGGCAACGACGGCATAGCCGACATTGTACATTTCGTTGGCCTTCTTGCTGATCGACCAGTCGACCAGGGTCTTGGCGGCTTCCATCTTGGAGGTGCCCGCGATTATGGCGGTCGCTTCCATGTCCCAGCCCACGCCCTCGGACGGGATGATGACTTCAACCGGGGCGCCGCCGGCCTTTTCCTTGGCGCCACGGAAGGCGAAGGAAATGCCCATCACCGCTTCTCCGGCACCTGCCTGCTTGCAGGGCTTGGAGCCGGAATGGGTGTAAGCGCCGATGTTTTCATGGAGCGCATCCATGTATTTCCAGCCTTCAGCCTCACCGAAGATCTGCAGCCAGCTCGAGACATCGAGGAAGCCGGTGCCGGAGGAATTCGGGTTCGGCATGACGATCATGCCCTTGTATTCGGGCTTGAGCAGGTCCTTCCACGAGGCAGGTGCGGCCACTCCGGCCTTCGCGGCCTCAGCGGTGTTGAAGCAGATGGCGGCGATCCAGGCGTCCATGCCAACCCATTGGGGCGGGCTGGCCGAATCGACGAATTTGGGATCAAGCGCCTCAACGCCCTTGGGGGCGTAGGGTTCAAGCATGCCCTCGGTCTTGAGCAGCATCAGCGAGGTGGCAGCCAGGCCCCAGACCACATCGGCCTGCGGATTGTTCTTTTCGGCCAGCAGCTTGGCGGTGACCACACCGGTGGAATCACGGACCCAGTTGATCTTGATATCGGGATGGTCCTGGTTGAAGGTTTCGGCATAACGCTTGAGGTCTTCGGCCTCGACCGCCGAATAGACGGTCAGTTCGGTTTCCGCATAGGCGGCGGTGCCTGCGAGCATGGTCGCAAACGCAGTTGCTTGAAAAATTCTTCTTGTCAGTTTCATGTTTCTCTCCCTGCCAGACATCGCGACATTCACAGCATAATTGTGACAGTCTGATTACGGCTAAGGCAGATTGCAGAATTCCGCCCCATGGAGTCAAGCTAATCCGGTCAAATGAGGAGCATCGGGCCGGGATCAGGCACCGGCCCGGCCGCCCGGGTCATCAGGCAAGCGCGCCGGATCGCCCTCAGGCAGCACGTCGCAGGACCATTCCATGCGTTTCCAGGCGGGGACTGGCGTGGTGACGCCGACGCGGGGTGCGAAGCTGGAGCGCTCCACCATCTGCATCTTGTGAATGTAGCGCGGACAGTTGGGAAAGACTTGTGTGACGTGAACCTTCACCACGAACTGCGCCTCCAGATAGGCGGGTTCGATGGAGCCAGCCGGCACGATGCTTGCGGTGCCATTGAGGCGAAAGCGCTTGCGGTTTTCGAAATCGATGAAGAGCAGGCCCACCGCCGGGTTTTCCAGGGTGTTGCCGGTGGAAAGATACATGCCGTTGCCATCGTAATTCGGGAAGGCCAGGGTTTTTGGATCGAGCACACGGATAAAGCCGGGATCGCCGCCCTTGTAGGAACAGTTGGGGTGGCCTTCCCTATCGGCGGTGGCAAGGAAGAACATGTCCATGCGTTCGATGAAGGCCCGGTCGTCGGGCGTGATATGCTCGTGGAACAGGCGCTGCTCGATCCGGTCGGCGAGCCGTTCCGTGTCAAACTCGCGCTGCAGCTTGCGGTGGCTTTCGCCATAAAGCTTCGACATGGCATTCCTCGCTGCGGGCTGGAGAGATCAACTTATTTTATCTAGATCATAGGGCTTGGTCGGCAAGCCTGAGGCCTTCCAGCCGGTGAAGCCGCTCTCCATGTCTGACGCAAAGCTCAGTCCCAATATCTGAAGATTTGCGGCGGCCAGAACCGACTGGTAGCCCTCGTTGCAGAACAGGATGATCTTCTGCTGGTGATTTGTCACGCTGGGATGGCGCCAGGGCGAGACGGGATCGCAACGCCACTCCAGCACGTTGCGGCGAATGACCAGGGTGCCGGGAATGAGGCCATCGGCGCGCTGCTGCTCGTCGCCGCGGATGTCGATGACGAGGGCGCCGGCCGCAAGTTCGGACAGGGTTTCCGACGGCGAATACCTGCGCGGGAGCAGCGCCTTTGCGTGATTGAGCAGTTGTTCAACTGTCTTCATTGATTTGCGTCAACCATGAATTCAATGGCGATGGTTCCGGCGTGGCGAAACATCAGTCGCGCCGGATAGGCACCAATGTCAGGTTCGATGCCTTTGGGAATATCGCTGAGAAACAGACACCATTCATGACGGTGAAGGTCAAGCTTGGCCCCCGGTGCAATCGCCACTATGGAAGGCGCGCTGATATTGAGCCCGCGGATTGCGACATGAAGAAGCCTTGTACTGCTCGCTGCCTCAATGTCCGCCCCGAGAAAATATTCGGTCTCGGAACCATGGTTGGTGATCGTTACATGGGCACAGGTGCAATCGGAGTTAGCCTGCGGCACCATTATGGCCGGATGAACAATTTCCAGATTGCCAATGCGGTAGGAATGCGCCTGCGCTGCGCAGGCACCAAATAACACGAGAGCGATGACCACTGCCGTTCTCATGGAAAAAACCCATGGCGCAGGAACAGTGAATATGTCCCTGCGCCCGGACACTTTATTCCACCGGAACCATGAGATGCTGGTACGGCGTTCCGGACCACATCACATAAGGCCTGCTGGTATCGGGTTTTGCATCGGTGGGGTAGCCGGTCATCATGTCCATGGCATTCATGATCATGATATGACGCCCCGTCTTGACCCAGTTGTTGCCTTCGGTCGGCGCCATTGCAAATGGATCGGTGTTGCTGGCATCGGTGCCGCCGGCAAGCATGTAGATCATGGCCACCTTGCCTTTTGGCGGATCTTTTTTGCCAATCCAGGCCATGGCCCATTCCATGGCATTGGCGTCGCCGCACATCGGATCCGGTCCGGGTGAGGCGGGATTGTCCGGCATGCACCAGAAACCGTTGGTTCCCTCGCGCAGAGTCTTCATAGAACCGTCGGCCTGGGGAGCATAGATCGTGGCGCCTGCCCCTACGGCGGCTGGGCTGGCGGATTCGGCGCTTTTGATCAATTCGGCATCGTCAGCCCGGGTGACCGATGCGGCAGCAAGGCAGAATGTACATAGGCTAGCTGTCAGCAAGACAAACTTCTTCATGATACTTCTCCCTAGATTGTGGGCAGTTTGGAATCGCTCACTTAACCTGTGCTTACCTATTGATAAGTAACTTGTCAACTAGTAGATAGAATCGTATGAGGGCGAGAGCAGACACGATTCGACAAATGCCATTTTTCCAAAGGATTTCCAGGCCGGCACATGGATCAGAAAACAGACCAGGTTCACACTTCACAACAGATACTGGATATTGCCCAGCGGCTGGTTCAAACCCGCGGGTTCAATGCTTTCAGCTATGCCGATATTGCCAGCGAGTTGAAGGTTTCGAAGGCCAGCCTGCACTACCACTTCGCTTCAAAGGCCGAACTCGGCATCAAGCTCATCGAACGCTATGAAGCCGGAATGGAGCGGGCTCTTCATGAAATTGATGCCAGTGGCGGCGGGGCAGCGACGAAGCTGAGGCGCTATGTGAATATCTATTTAAGCGTCCTGGCAGATGAAAGGATGTGCCTGTGCGGAATGCTGGCTGCAGAATATGTCACGCTTCCAAAAGCCATGCAGACGGCGCTCGACAGTTTTTTTGCGCTAAACGAGCGCTGGCTCGCGGCAATTCTTGAAGATGGCCGCACCGGCGGCACGTTGCAGTTCAAGGGAAAGGCTTCCGAGGCAGCGGACTATGTTATCGGCTCTCTTGAAGGTTCGATGATGATGGCGCGTTCGCATGGCGGCACGGAGCGTTTTGACGCCGCATCAAGACGGCTTCTCGCCGAGTTCGGGATTTGATGGAGAGCGCGGGCCTGATTGCATAGGCAGCCGGGACACGCCACGGGATTCATATCATGGAAGTCAAAGCCGCAATCTGCCAACGGCCCCCCGTCCTGCTGGACAAAAAGGCCTCGATAGCAGCGGCGCTGGCGATGGTGGCTGAAGCGGCTGGCCAGGGCGCCAGGTTGATGACTTTTCCCGAGGCGTTTCTTCCGGGTTATCCCACCTGGGTGTGGCGGTTGCGCCCCGGGGCCGACATGGCGCTGGGAAACGAGATTCATCGCCAACTGCAGCTGAACGCAATCGACGCCGCATCCGGCGACCTTGATCCGCTTCGCGACGCGGCCGCAAGACATGGCATGGTGATCGTCATGGGCATGCATGAGCTCGACAGCACGTACAGCGGTTCAACGCTTTTCAACACGGTGGTGGCCATCGGAGATGACGGCGCGATCCTGAACACGCACCGCAAGCTGATGCCCACGAATCCGGAACGCATGGTGTGGGGTGCGGGTGATGCAAGCGGCTTGCGTGTGGTTGCCACGAAGTTCGGCCGCCTGGGCTGCCTGCTGTGCTGGGAAAACTACATGCCGCTCGCCCGTTACGCGCTTTATGCACAGCAGATGGACATTCTGGTGGCGTTGACCTGGGATTGCGGCGACCTGTGGACTGCCAGCATGCGGCATATCGCAAAGGAAGGCGGCTGCTGGGTGCTGTCATCGGCCACTGCGCTGCAGGGTTCAGATATGCCTACGTCATTCCCGGCCCGCGGCCAGCTCTTCAAGGATGCGGAATGGATCAATCCGGGTGATGCCATTGCCGTCAAGCCCGGTGGCACGCTCGCAGCCGGGCCGCTGCATGAAGAGAAGGCGATCCTCTATGTCACGATCGACGCTGACATGGCCCGCGCCGCGCGCAAGTCGCTGGACGTTGCGGGCCACTATTCCCGTTCGGACGTGTTTCAACTGAACGTGGACCGGCGGCCAAAGCCGCCGGCGGTATTCCGGGATTCCGACTAGCGCCGACGCAATGCGCGATTATCCAGGATTGCGGGCCGTGACCTTCCATGAGCTTGAATCCATGATGATGCCATTGGGGCGCTGGTATTTGGCGAGCTCCACCCTGAGTGCCGCGGCAATCTCGTCGTGGCGCTTTTCAGCCAGTTCGCCGGCCTCGCGGTAAACTTCCCCCGCCGGGCCGAGGGCGAGCTGGAAGGCAACCGCGTCATCAACATCCTTGCCCACGAACAGCTCCGCATCAACCTGTTCAAACTCGATGCCGGTGTAGCCGGCGATTTCCAGCTGCTTGGTGACGACACCCGTGTCCGCCATGGAGAATGGGCCAGGGCCGCAACTCAAGGCATTTTCACCGGGCGGCGGGAGGAATTTCAGAACGACTTCCTTGGCGTGGCCGAGCCAGGGATTATCCTTGATGCCGCGCCATACCACCATGGTCATGACGCCGCCCGGCTTGAGCGTCTTGCGCATGTTGCGCAAGCCGGCGACGGGGCTTTCAAAGAATTGCGTGCCAAAGCGCGAGAAGCAGAAATCATGCTCCGGCTTGAAGGGATAGGACTGCACGTCGGCTTCCAGAAAAGTCACGTTGGAAACGCCGGCGGCCCTGGCATCGTCGCGCCCGTAGGCGAGGAACCCGTCGCAGCAGTCAACCGCCAGGACCGATCCGGTGGGACCCACCAGCCGGGCAAGCTGGATCGCGGTGTCGCCGAAACCGCAGCCCGCATCAACGACCTTGTCGCCTTCTTGCACTTCGAGCGAAGGGAAGATCTTGGCGCTATGCAGGGTCAGGCCATCGACGATGATGTGGCGCCAGCGGACGAATTTTGGAACAAGAATGGTGTTCCAGAAATCGACATACTCGTTCCTGGGTTCAACTGCGGCTTCCACATTGCTCATCTTCATCTCCTCAATTCAGGCCTATTCGGCCAACAGGACGCCGGAGCCACCCATTTCTTTCGGCACGTCCTTCTGCTTGGGCAGGCTGTCTTTCACAGGTAGCACGGTTTCCTGGTAATGGACATGCACCCCGGGCTTGAACTTCACTGACGGAATGACGGCGGCATAGACATCAACCAGGTTCCAGTGCGGATGATCGGTGAACAGATGCCCGCCGCAGGTCTTGCACCACTTCCGCAGGCTCCTGTCGGTCCGGTGATGGACCCCGATGTTTTCCGCGCCCTTGGTGATCTTGAGCGCCTCGGGCGGCCACAGCGTAAAGGCATTGACGGGCCCGGCGGACCATTCGCGGCAGGAACTGCAGTGGCAGTAGCCCATCGCGGCTGGTTCACCGGTCACCGTAAATTCTACCGCGCCGCAGAAACACTTTCCCTTGGTAACAGCAGCAGTGTTCATAGAAGTTTTCCCTTCGAAATTACTGATGCGCGACCGAAAGATGGGAGGCACTTTAAAGAGCAAGTCTCCCTTAAAAGATCTTATCGACCGGAATTCCAAGCGCCATGGCGCCGGCATATTCGGCCTGCTGGCCGGGCTGCATGGGATGGTAGCGCGCGCCCTGGATATCGCGGAAGCGGCGTTCCAGTCCCTGGCTGCGGTAGAAGCCCGCGCCGCCAGCCGATTCCATGGCAAGTTCAACGGTACGGATGGCGTGGGCGGCCACGAGCCTGCGTCCCATCATCACCTGGTTGATGCTTTCAGCGCCGGGGGTGTTCTGGGCCACCACATCCAGCATGTAGCTCTGGGCGACGCGGGCACCCAGGAGTTCCGAATCCATCTGGCCGACGAGCTGCAGGATATGATGGTCGCTGCGGCGCTTCTTCGCCAGCTTCACGGCAATGTCGCGGGCGCTTTCGGCCACCCCGAGATAGACGCTGTAGATCAATGGAATGGCGATAGTTCCGATGATCTGGAACAGCGGGTGCCATTCGTTGGCCTTGCGCTTGAGGGCGACGGCCGCTTCCGGCACCACATGGCCCTCGATGATGACGTCATGGGAGGCGGTGCCGCGCATGCCAAGGGTTTTCCACACGGGATCGATGCGCAGGTTTGGCGAATTCATGGGAATGCCGAAATGCAGGACCATGGGCTCCTGCCCGGGCTCTTCCAGAATTGCAGTGGTCATGAAGATGCTGCCGGCGGGCGCGCCCGAGGAAAACACTTTTCGCGCGGTGATCTTGTAGCCGCCTTCGACGCGCTCGGCCTTGCCGGCGCCGGCAACCCAGTCGGAGCCGCCGCTGGTCGAGAGGAAGATTTTTTCCGCGGCGATGCGCTTGAGCAAAGGCTCCACGGCCGCCACTTTCTGGTGGCTCCAGCGCCAGGATGGCACCGCCGTGAGATGGGTATGCATGGCGAAAGCCAGTGCGGTCGAACTGCAATGGTGGGCCAGGGTGCGCAGCATTCCGGCCAGTTCATGGATGTTTGCCCCGCCGCCGCCGAGCTCGGCTGGAACGGAGGCCTCAACCAGGCCTGAGGTTTTCAATGCGGCATAGTTGTCAGCCACAAAGCAATCTGTCTCATCGGCAACTTCGGCCCTGGCGGCAAAATCCTTGCCCAGCAGTTCGGCGCGGGCGGCAAGGTCAAGGGATTCGGACTTTCCCGGTTTCACTTTGGCAGCAGTGTTCATGGCGGTCTCCTTGTGCGTTTTTATGCTTCTATCGTGCGCCTCGCGGCTGTTTGCTGATAGTCCTGAAACTGTACTAGGCTGCTCCTACGACAAGTTTCATTGCCGGGAAGAGGTACAGAAACTGTACTGTTGCCCAATCCGGCGCTATGTTAGCGGTCCCTGCAATACCAGTGGAGGAGACGAAGCGATGCCCGACCATGGAAGTTATGGCCAGTTCTGCCCGGTGGCGATGGCGGCGGAAATCTTCTGTTCGCGCTGGACCGCCCTGATCCTGCGCGAAATGATCTGTGGCAGCCGGCGCTTCAACGATCTCCGGCGGGGGGTTCCGCGCATGTCGCCGACCTTGCTTTCAAAGCGCCTCGTTGAAATGCGCGAGGCCGGGATCATCGAGGAAGTGGCAGGCAAGGGCGGCAAGGAATACCAGTTGACTGCGGCCGGCGAGGATTTGAAGCCCATCGTCATGGCCCTGGGGTTCTGGGGCCAGCGCTGGGTGGAATCAAAGCTGTCGCTCAAGAATCTCGATCCCTCGCTGCTCATGTGGGACATGCGGCGCTGGCTTGATCCGAAGCCTTTGCCGAAAAAGCGCTGCACAATCGCGTTTCATTTTCCGGATGTCGAAAGGGCCCAGCAAAAATTCTGGCTGGTGGTTGAAGCCGATGGCACCGTAGACCTGTGCAGTTCCGATCCGGGCTTCGAGGTGGATCTGTTCATATCCGGCTCGCTGCGCTCCATGACAGCAGTCTGGATGGGCGTGACCACGGTGAAGAAAGAGGTGGCGGCAGGCGAGCTCGACATCCAGGGCGACAGGGCCATCGCCGGCGCCATGCAGGAGTGGCTTGGCTTCAGCCCCTTCGCCAAGGAGAAGAGCCGCCTGGCGGCATGACTTGAAAAGCAAAGGACAGCGCCAAGGAATCAACTGACTGCCATGACCGCCAAATTCCTTTTGATGCTGTTCCTGATGTCGCTTCACCTGCCGGCGGTTTCCTGGGTGGGCAAGCACGAGGAAGGCTATGTCGCGTTTCAAAAGGGCGACTATGCGAAGGCCCTGGAGAAGTGGAAGCCGCTGGCCGAGAACGGGCATGCCCAGGCGCAGCTTTCGCTCGGCACGATGTACGACAAGGGCCAGGGCGTGGCGCAGGACTATGCGGAGGCGGCGAAGTGGTATCGCAAGGCCGCCGACCAGGACGTTGGCATGGCACAGCACAATCTGGGAAGAATGTACCAGGCCGGCCGGGGCGTATCACAGGATTTTGCCGAAGCCGCAAAATGGTATCTCAAGGCCGCCGACCAGGGCGTGCTTGAAGCCCAGGAAAATCTCGCGGTGATGTACGAGAGAGGGCAAGGCGTGCCGCAGGACCCCGTACAGGCGGTCAGACTGTACCGTAGAGCCGCCGAACTTGGGAACGCCACGGCGCAATACAGCCTCGGCGTCAGTTATGAAAATGGCCTGGGCGTGGCTCCGGACGCCGTTGAAGCCGCAAAGTGGTTTGCCCTTGCCGCGGCGCAGGGAAATCCCAAGGCCCAGTACAGTCTCGGCGTCAGTTACGACCTTGGAAAGGGCCTGCCGCAAAACGATGCGGAAGCCTTCAAATGGTACCGGGAAGCCGTCCGGCAGGGATATGCGCCAGCGCAATACAAATTCGGTGCACTTTATGCCAGTGGCAGAGGCGTTGAAAAAAGCCCAGCCCAGGCGCTCAGATGGTATCTGCGGTCAGCCAAGCAGGGATATGCGCCAGCCCAGCATGAGGTTGCCGGGTTGTACGGCAGCGGCCAGGGCGTAAAGCAGGATTTGGCAGAAGCCGCCAGGTGGTATCGCAGGGCGGCCCAGCAGGGCCATGTACCGGCGCAATATAGCCTGGGGTTGATGTATTATAATGGCCAGGGCGTGCGTCAGGATAATGTCCAGGCGCATCTGTGGTTCAGCCTGGCGGCTGAGGGCGGCGAAATGGAAGCGGTCAGCCAACGTGATGTGGTGACAAAACTGATGAGTCCCGAGGACATAGCCAAAGCGGAACAGCTCGCCAGCAAATGGCGGGCCGCCCGCCCTGCACCCTAGGCAAGGCGAAGTCGATATCTTGATCCAGATCAATGACGAATTCCGGCACCCGGAGCCCATTGGCGGGCGGAGGCAGGACTCATGCGCGATCCGATCAACCTGGGCTATCATTACTGCAAGAGTACCGAGCGGAACGTATCGCTGGAGCAAAGCGAGGAGCAATGCCGCGAGCGCCACAATTGCGCCGATGGTCCCTGCCCGCTCGAATCTGAGTTCAACGAGGGCCGGTTTTCCAGGGCGCTTACCCTGCTTTTGTCTGGGTTGAACCGGGATCCGGATTCCTGATCGGCCTGGCCTATAGGCCCATAGGCTGGCGCAATTGGCTAAACCCTGGGTATCTGCCATAATGGCGCATGTCCGGAAAACACACCCTCATAGATGTTCACGTCACAAAACCTGATGCTGCCAGTCTCATAGCCGCGCGTTATGACAACAAGCCTGACGCATTGCTCGAAATCCTCCATGATCTGCAGCATGAGGTCGGCCATATTCCTGAAGCCTCGCTTCCGGTTCTGGCAAAGGCGCTGAACCTTTCCCGCGCCGAAGTGCATGGCGTGGTGAGCTTTTACCATGAATTCCGGCGCAAACCTGCGGGCCGCCATGTGGTGAAGGTCTGCCGGGCGGAGGCCTGCCAATCGATGAAGGGCAATGAGCTGGCCGACGCCGCCCAGAAAAGCTTGAAAGTGAAATTCGGCGAGACCACATCGGATGGAGCCATTACTCTGGAGGCGGTATATTGCCTGGGGCTGTGCGCCACCTCTCCTGCCCTGCTGGTGGACGAGCGGCCAATGGGCCGCATGACGCCGCAAAAGTTTGACGCGCTGGTCAAGGAACTGGCTTCATGATCAAAATTTACGTGCCGAAGGATTCCGCCGCCCGCGCCGTTGGTGCTGATGCGGTGGCCGATGCCATTGTGGCGGAAGCCGCTTCCCGGAAGATTGACGCGAAAGTCATCCGCAACGGTTCGCGCGGGCTTTTGTGGCTCGAGCCCTTTGTCGAAGTCGAGACGCCAAAGGGCCGCGTGGCCTTCGCTCCGGTGGAAACTGGTGATGTGAAGAGCCTGTTCGATTCCAAGTTCCATGAGGGCGGCACGCACAGGCTGTCTCTCGGCCTGACCGAAGAGCTTCCTTATCTCAAAAACCAGGAGCGCCTGACCTTCGCGCGCTGCGGCGTGACCGATCCGCTGTCGCTTGACGATTACATATCGCATGGCGGGTTCGTCGGGTTGAAAAAAGCACTCGCGATGAAGGGTGCCGAGATCGTGACGGAAGTCACCACGTCGGGTTTGCGCGGCCGCGGCGGCGCCGGGTTCCCCACGGGCATCAAGTGGAAAACCGTTCACGACGCCAAGGCAGACCAGAAATATGTCTGCTGCAATGCCGACGAGGGCGACAGCGGCACCTTCGCCGACCGCATGGTTATGGAGGGCGATCCCTTCATGCTGATCGAAGGCATGACAATCGCCGGCGTCGCCGTGGGCGCCAGCAAGGGCTTCATCTATATCCGCTCGGAATATCCGGATGCGATCCGCGCCATGAAGGATGCGATCCGCATCGCGACAACAGGCAATTGGCTGGGGCGGAATATTCAGGGTTCAGTGCATTCCTTCGCGCTCGACGTGCGGCGCGGGGCCGGCGCCTACATCTGCGGCGAAGAAACCTCCATGCTCGAGAGCCTGGAAGGCAAGCGCGGCATGGTGCGGCCCAAGCCGCCGATCCCGGCGCTTTATGGCCTGTTCGGCAAGCCCACCGTCATCAACAACGTGCTGAGCTTTGCCGCCGTGCCCTACATTCTGGCGGAAGGCGGCAAGGCTTACGAGAATTACGGCATGGGCCGTTCGCGCGGCACGCTGCCCTTCCAGCTCGCCGGCAATATCAGGCAGGGTGGCCTTGTCGAAAAAGCCTTCGGCATCACGCTGGGCCAGCTCATCAATGATTTCGGCGGCGGCACGGCAACGGGGAAACCCTTGCGCGCCGTGCAGGTCGGCGGCCCGCTGGGGGCTTACCTGCCCGCTTCGCAACTCAACCTGGAAATGGACTATGAAGCCTTTGCGGCCAATGGCGCGATGGTGGGCCATGGCGGCGTGGTGGTGTTTGATGACAGCGTCGACATGGCAGCGCAGGCGCGATTTGCCATGGAGTTCTGCGCCATTGAATCCTGCGGCAAGTGCACGCCCTGCCGCATTGGCTCCACCCGGGGCATGGAAGTGATTGACAAGATCGTGGCGGGCGTAGCGCGCGAAGAGAACCTGCTGCTGCTTGATGACCTTTGCCAGACGATGACGGATGGCTCGCTCTGCGCCATGGGAGGTTTGACCCCCATGCCGGTGCAAAGCGCCGTGAAACATTTTCCTGAAGATTTTGACCGGCCTGCTAAAATGCAGGCGGCGGAATGAGGTAGCTACCCATGACCCTGATCACAGAAATCGACTACGGCACGCCGAAATCCAAAGCCACCGCCATGGTGACGCTGGAAATCGATGGCCAGTCCATCACGGTGCCGGAAGGCACCTCCATCATGCGCGCCGCCATGGAGCTTGGCACGCAGATTCCAAAGCTCTGCGCCACCGACAACATGGCCAGCTTCGGCTCATGCCGCCTGTGCCTGGTTGAAATCGAAGGCCGCAAGGGCACGCCCGCCTCGTGCACCACGCCGGTTGCCCCCGGCATCAAGGTCCACACCCAGACGGACCGGCTCGGCAAGCTGCGCCAGGGGGTCATGGAACTCTACCTTTCCGACCACCCGCTGACCGGCGACAACGCCATGCAGGACATGGCGGACACGGTAGGCCTTGCCAATGTGCGCTATGGCTTCGAGGGCGACAATCACGTGTCACCGGTGCGGGCGGACGGCGAAGCCAATCCCCGCTTCAAGGAAAAGGATGAAAGCAATCCCTATTTCGCTTTCGATCCGTCGAAATGCATTGTCTGCTCGCGCTGCGTGCGGGCCTGCGAGGAAGTGCAAGGCACCTTCGCGCTGACCATTGATGGCCGCGGGTTTGCGTCCCATGTCTCAGCCGGCATGGACGAGAAATTCATGGACTCGGAATGCGTATCGTGCGGGGCCTGCGTGCAGGCCTGCCCCACGGGCTCCCTCCTGGAAAAATCAGTGATCGAGCTCGGCAGGCCGGAAACCTCGGTCATTACAACTTGCGCCTATTGCGGCGTGGGCTGCTCCTTCAAGGCCGAAATGAAAGGTGAAGACGTTGTCCGCATGGTGCCGTGGAAGGATGGCGGAGCCAACGAGGGCCATTCCTGCGTGAAGGGCAGGTTTGCCTGGGGCTATGCCAGCCACAAGGACCGGGTGACCAAGCCCATGGTGCGCGACAAGATCACCGATCCGTGGAAGGAAGTGTCGTGGGAAGAAGCCATCGGCTTTGCCGCCAGGCGCTTCATGGAGATCCAGAAGAAATATGGCCGCGGCTCAATCGGCGGCATCACCTCGTCGCGCTGCACCAATGAGGAAGTGTTCGTGGTGCAGAAGATGGTGCGCACCGCCTTCCACAACAACAATGTGGATACCTGCGCCCGCGTCTGCCATTCGCCCACCGGCTATGGCCTCTCCAAGACTTTCGGCACATCGGCCGGCACCCAGGATTTCAAGTCGGTGGATGAATGTGACGTGATGCTGGTGATCGGCGCCAATCCCACCGATGCCCATCCGGTTTTCGCCTCGCGCATGAAGAAGCGCCTGCGTGAAGGGGCGAAGCTCATCATCCTTGATCCGCGCCGCATCGACATGGTGCGTTCGCCGCACATCAAGGCGGACTTTCACTTGCCCCTGCGGCCCGGCACCAATGTGGCGGTGGTCAATGCCCTCTCGCACGTCATTGTCACCGAGGGACTGGAAGCCAAGGACTATATCGCCGAGCGTTGCGATCCGAAGGAGTTCGCACGCTGGACCGATTTCATCCGCCAGCCGGAAAATTCCCCGGAAGCGATGGAATCGATCACCGGGGTTGCGGCGGCCGACGTGCGCGCCGCGGCCCGGCTTTATGCCACGGGCGGCAACGGCGCCATCTATTACGGGCTGGGGGTGACCGAGCACAGCCAGGGCTCCACCATGGTGATGGCCATGGCCAATCTTGCCATGCTCACCGGCAATGTGGGCCGCAACGGCGTGGGGGTTAATCCCTTGCGCGGCCAAAACAATGTGCAGGGGTCCTGCGACATGGGCTCGTTCCCGCATGAGTATTCGGGCTACCGCCACGTGGGCGACAATGCGGTGCGCGAAATGTTCGAGCAGGTCTGGAAGACCGCGCTTGATTCCGAGCCGGGCCTGCGCATTCCCAACATGTTCGACGCGGCCGTCGAAGGCACGTTCAAGGGCCTTTATGTGCAGGGCGAGGATATTGCCCAGTCGGATCCCAATACAAACCATGTGACCCATGCGCTGGAAGCGCTGGAATGCGTCGTGGTGCAGGACCTGTTTCTCAATGAAACGGCAGCCTTCGCACATGTGTTCTTCCCCGGCACCTCCTTCCTCGAGAAGGACGGCACGTTTACCAATGCGGAGCGCCGGATCAACCGGGTGCGCCAGGTGAAGGCACCGATGCAGGGCAAGGATGAATGGCAGGTGGTGTGCGAACTGTCGCAAGCCATGGGCTATGACATGCATTACAATTCATCCTCCGAGATCATGGACGAGATCGCCTGGGTGACGCCGACCTTCGCCGGGGTTTCCTTCGAGAAGCTGGACCGGCTCGGCTCGGTGCAATGGCCGTGCAACGACAAGTCACCGGAAGGCACGCCCATCATGCATGTGGGAGGCTTCGTGCGCGGGCTTGGACGTTTCATGATCACCGAATTCGTGCCGACGACGGAGCGCACCAACCGCTTCTTCCCGCTCATTCTCACCACGGGCCGCATCCTGTCGCAGTATAACGTGGGGGCGCAGACGCGGCGCACCGAGAATGTGGCCTGGCATGCCGAGGATGTGCTTGAGATCCATCCGCATGACGCGGAGGTGCGCGGCATCAAGAACGGGCAGATGGTGTCCATCACCAGCCGCGTGGGAGCCACAACGCTGCGGGCGCTCATTTCGGAGCGCATGGCGCAGGGCGTTGTCTACACGACGTTCCACCATCCGGTGTCGGGCGCCAACGTGATCACCACGGAGAATTCCGACTGGGCCACGAACTGCCCGGAATACAAGGTGACGGCGGTTCAGGTGACTTTGTCCAACCAGCAATCGGACTGGCAGAAGGACTGGGAAATCCGCGAGGACGAGAACAAGCGTATTGAAGTCAAACCACTCGTGGCGGCGGAGTGAGCAGCCCTTTCCGTCATCCCGGCGAAAGCCGGGACCCAGACTTGCAACCAGTTACCACTCGGAAAGCCTGGGCCCCGGCTTCCGTCGGGGTGACAGACAAGGCGGCGAATTCGCTGCCTGCGTCTGGTACGCTGCACGGATCAACCGGCCCGGTGAAAACCATCTGGCAAGTGCCTGAAGAAGTTCCCGTCGCCGTCCTGTTCAACTCGGCGCCCTATGCGGTGATGATGGCGACGCCCGCTGATCTCGATGATTTTGCCGTTGGCTTTGCTCTGGCGGAAGGGATCATCACTTCGGCTTCGCATATCAAGGGCATCCTCACGCTGCCTTCGGAAGAAGGCCTGGCGGCTGATCTGGCAGTCGACGAAACGCATCTGAACCGCGAGCGCATGGTAAAGCGCAGCCTTGAGGGGCGCGTGGGCTGCGGGCTTTGCGGCATTGAAGACATCAAGGACGCGATCCGCATGCCGGCAGGCATTTCGGTGAACACGGCGCTTTCCCCGCAGGCGGTGGCGCGGGCCTATGAGGCGCTGCCGCAATGGCAGCCGATGAATGCGGTGAACCGCACGGTGCACGCCGCCGCGTGGTGTTCGGCGGATGGCGTCATCCTGCTGTCGCGCGAAGATGTGGGCCGGCACAATGCGCTGGACAAATTGATTGGCGCATTGGCCAAATCGAAAGCGGATCTGCGTGAGGGCTTTGTGCTGATGTCGAGCCGCTGCAGCTTTGAGCTGGTGCAGAAATGCGCACTCGCCGGAATTGGTGCATTGGCCACGATTTCAGCGCCGACGGCTTTGGCGCTCCAGCTTGCAAAGCAGGCGGGACTGAAACTTGCGGCCCTGTCCAAGGGCGGCGTGATGATCTTCGAGCAGGAGTAGACGATGGAAACCCGCGACATGCTGCGCATGGCAAACCAGATAGCCGATTTCTTCAAAGGCTATCCACGCGAAGAAGCGCTGAAAGAGGCCGCCACGCACTTCAACAATTACTGGGACCCGCGCATGCGCAAGCATCTGTTCGAGCATCTGGCCAAGGGCGGCGAAGGGCTTGATCCGCTGATCATCGATGCGGCGCCGCAAATCAGGAAGCCGAAGGCGGACGCGGCCTGATTGCGCTGCCGCGGCCAGTTGCCCGTCATTTCTTGCCTCGCAGAATAGCTGAAACACCAACTGCCAGGGCAAGGCCGAGCCAGGCGCCGAGCGAACTCGTTGCGAAGCCGGTGATCTCAGGGGTGCGCCCGGGGACGAAGGTCTGGAGCAGTTCCAAAATTGCCGACGCTGAAGATAAAGCCAGCCCGGAGACTAGCTGCCACTTCGTGGTGCGGCAGCCCATGCCAAAGGCGAAGCCCACCAGGGCATAGGCGAGGAGATGTTCATATTCCCCGCCATAGCCGGAGTGGGGCCGCGCCGCGGCAGGGGCCAGCGACAACATGACGATCATGGCGAGCCCCACGTAACCGGCGGCCAGCCAGAGAGACCTCGCAAGATCCGGCCTGGTCATCTCAGAATTTTTCCACCCAGGGCCGGAGTTCCATTTCCCAGGTCCAGGCGCTGCGCGGCTGGCGCAGGACATGGAGGTAATTCCCGGCAATGGCGTCGGGATCGAGCATGGAATCCGGATTTTCCGGCGCTTCGCCGCGGCCCGGATTCCTGATGCCCCCGTCGATGATGAAATGCGCGACATGAATGCCCAGGGGCGCCAGTTCGCGGGCCATGCTCTGGGCGAGGCCGCGAAGCGCAAACTTGCCCATGGCGAAGGGGGCCGACTGGGCATAGCCCTTCACGCTGGCGGATGCGCCGGTAAACAGGATCGCGCCATGGCCCTTGGTCAGCATGCGCCTTGCCGCTTCCTGGGCGACGAGGAATCCGCCAAAGGCACTGACTCTAATGGCCTGCTCAACTTCCGATGCAACAAGGGAAACGAAGGGCCCCCGCGCTCGGGCGCTGGCGTTGTAAATGACGACATCGGGCGCGCCGACCTTGTGTTCGACATCCTGGAAGAGCTGGGCGACCTGGGCAGCGTCGGTCGCATCGCAGGCGTATGCCGTGGCCCCGGTGCTTTCGCAGAGGGACGCAAGCTTTTCGATGTTCCGGGCGGCAAGGGCAACTTTGAATCCTTCACGGGCTAAAAGCCGCGTGAGCGAAGCGCTCAGTCCGCTGCCGCTTCCGACGATCAGGGCCGTGGAATATTCTGTGGTCATGGGAACCTCACTTCACCAGCAGAACAAACGGCTCTTCGGTGGCGCGTTTGAGGAGTGCGGTGTAGGTGGCATGTATGGGCGAGTCGGCGTTGAATTTACCGAACTGGAGCTCTTCCTTGAAATTCTTCACCGGCACGAAGACGATGGGCGTGGAAACAGGGATCAGCAGGGTTCCCCTGCCCGATTGCAGGGTGCTGAGGAGGCCGAACATTTCGCCGCCGATCATCGGGCGCGTGAGGATGATGAGGCGGTACTGGCCCATCTTGTTGGTGACGAGATAGATGTAGCCGGACTGGTGCGGCACCGAGACGGCGCCATCCTGCTTGAAAGCGGCATCGAGGCGGTCGGACTCGCGGAAGACGAGATGGGAGAGCGCCTTATCCCAGCGGATTTCGGTGCGGTAGGCATAAGCCGACTGGGCATCGCTGAAGGACGGGCGGAGCGTGAGGTAATCGCCTTCGAGCCAGGAGACAGCCGGATGCGAATAGCTGCCAAGGGATTCCGGGGCCAGTTCCATATCGCCGTTATGCATATGCCGGGGCTTGCGCAGGGAAAGCTGCAGGGCTTCCTCGATGCGCACCACGGAGGCCAGCGTGAAGGGCCTGGTTCCGGTCAATGCCTTTTCCAGAGTGGAGAGGCTGATCTTGGCCTTATCGGCGAGGTGCTGGCGGGAAAGACGGCGCCTGGCCAGTTCCTCGCGGACCTGGGCGCCAATCACTTTATTCTCTTCGGGGGAAAGGTCGTCGTCACTCATGGTGGCCGTAACATTCCACATATTCCCGCACATTTCCACCTTCCGTTGGCGGAGAGCGCCGGAAGAAGCACGTTCTTCACCTTGGCGAAGCAGGCTTGACTGGCTGTAATGAATCAATCCACGGCTTGCCAGGGGGCATTGCCTTGGAGGAAAAAGTGAACACCTATTTACGTGCCCGCAGCTTCAAATCCCGACTCGACTTCATCGTTGCAATCTTTGGACTGGCCTTCGTTCTGGCCTTAACCATTTTCGGGCAGGCGCGGGCGGGAGAGATGAAACTCGCCCTTGTCACCCCCAATGACGTAAAGGCGGGAAGCCTGCTGCTCAAATCCACGGAAGGCGGCAAATACCTTGAAGCACCGCGCCTGGCCACGGATTTCAATGTCACCGTCTCGGGGCCGACGGCGCGCACCATCGTTACCCAACGGTTTGAAAACCCGGCGGACGGGTTTGTCGAAGGCGTTTATGTGTTTCCGCTGCCGGAGAATTCCGCCGTCGATACGCTGAAGATCATTGCGGGCAACCGGGTGATCGTCGGCGAGGTGAAGGAACGGCAGGAGGCCAAGGTCATTTATGAAACCGCCAAGGCCAGCGGCCAGGCGGCGGCCCTGCTCGAGCAGGAGCGGCCCAATCTTTTCACCAATTCGGTGGCCAATATCGGCCCGCATGAAACGGTAATCGTGCAGATCGAGTATCAGGAAACGGTGAAGCAGTCTTCGGGGACATTCTCGCTGCGCCTGCCGCTGGTGGTGGCGCCGCGCTACATGCCTGCCCCCATTGTCCAGTCGGTTGATTTTTCGAACGACGGCTATGGCGTTACGGTGAATGACCCGGTGCCGGACCGGGAGCGCATCAGCCCGCCGGTTCTCGATCCCCGGAAGCATGCGCCGGTCAATCCAACCACCATCTCGGTGACCTTGAACGCCGGGTTCGCGCTGGGCGAGGTGAAGAGCCTTTATCATCCGATCAAGACCGATCCGGTGAGCCAGGTGATTTCGCTGGTCGACGCCAATGTACCGGCTGACAAGGACTTTGCTCTTGAGTGGCAGGCGGCCGGCACGGCGCCGCAGGCGGGCCTGTTCACCGAAACGGTGAACGGCAAGAATTACCTGCTGGGTTTTGTCACGCCGCCTGTGGCTGCGACGAATGAGGTTTTCAAGCCGCGCGAGACGATTTTTGTGATCGACAATTCCGGCTCCATGGAAGGGCCTTCCATGGTGCAGGCCAAGGACAGCCTGATCTATGGCCTCAACCAGATGAAGCCGGGCGACCACTTCAATGTCATCCGCTTTGACGACACGATGGACCAGTTGTTCGCTGATGCGGTTCCGGCGGACAAGGAGAACATCGACCGGGCCAAGGCTTTCGTGAGCCGGCTCAACGCCAATGGCGGAACCGAAATGATCCCGCCGATGCGCGCTGCCCTGATGGACAGCCACGCCTCCGATACTTCGCATCTGCGCCAGGTGGTTTTCCTCACCGATGGCGCCATCGGCAACGAAGAGCAGCTCTTCGCCACGATCAGCAAGGGCCTGGGCCGCAGCCGCGTCTTCATGGTGGGCATCGGCTCGGCGCCGAACTCCTATTTGATGACGCGGGCGGCGGAGCTTGGCCGCGGCACTTTCACCCATATCGGCGAAGCCGCCGAAGTCACCGCCCGGATGCAGGACCTGTTCAGCAAGATCGGCAGCCCGGTGGTCACCGAACTGAAGGCCGAACTCGTCGGCAATTCCGCCAAAATCACCCCGGACATGTTGCCTGACCTTTATCGCGGGGAACCGGTATTGTTGATGGCGGCGGCCCGTGATCTCAGCGGCTCGCTGAAAATCAGCGGCAATATCGGCGCGCAGCCCTGGGAAGTGACGCTTCCCATCGCAAAGGCGGCGAAAGGCGATGGCATTTCCAAGCTCTGGGCCAGGCGGCGGATTGCCGACTTCGAGGTGGCGTCCACCCTTGGCACACTGACCTATGATGCCGCGAACAAGGCCATTCTGGCCATGGCCCTCGATCACCAGATCGTGTCCAGCCAAACCAGCCTTGTGGCGGTGGACAAGACACCGAAGCGGCCTCCGGGCGAAAAGCTGACGCGGGCCGACATTCCGCTCAACCTGCCGGCAGGCTGGGATTATGACTCGGTGTTTGGCGAGGAAATGCCCGCGGTTGAGCAGCGTGATGCCCGGGCCGAATTCCTGCAGCTGGCCATGCTGCAGAAGCCGGCGGCGGTCCCTGGCCAGCAGCAGGTGATGCTGCCCCAGACCGCCACGCCGGCGGAATTCATGATGCTCATCGCCGGAATCCTCCTGGTTTTGAGTCTTGCATTCAGGCTGGCACTCCCCCGCCAGTCCCCACGGCAGATGTGACATGGTCCCCGCAACCCTCACGCTGCCCAAGGTCGGACCGGTGCGCTTGTCGCGCCGGTCCTTCCTCAACTTCCTGAGCGCACTGTGCCTCGGGCTTTCACTGCTCCTGTTCGGGCAATCCGCATGGATATTCGCCAAGGCGCAACTGGCCCAGGTTCTGCTCGAACGGGCTTTCAGCCAATCGGTTGTGACGGGCGAACCGGTCAAGGCCTGGCGCTGGGCTGATACCTGGCCGGTGGCACGCCTTCAGATTCCGCGCATCGCGGCCAGCGCCATTGTGCTGCACGGCGGCAGCGGCGAAGCGCTGGCCTTTGGCCCAGCGCTGCTTGCTGAAACCTCCCGCATCGGCGAGCCCGGCACAGCGGTTATTTCGGCGCACCGGGATACGCATTTTGCATTTCTGAAAGATGTCGTGGTGGGTGACCGTATTACGATCACGCGCGATGATGGCCTGGTGTTCACTTACCGGGTGACCGGAACCTCCATTGTGGATTGGAACAAGTCAGGCATCGACCGGCATGCCAGCGGATTCAATCTGGTGCTGGCCACCTGCTATCCCTTCGACGCCATCACGCGGGGATCAGAGCGCTATCTGGTTCATGCGGAGCTGGTGAAATAGTCAGTACTGATCCTGACGCCGGGCGCGTTCCTTTTCGCCGGCGAGGCAGTCGGTGGGGGGTTCGGTTGCCGCCGGGATGATTCTGCCAGTGTCATTCGCATCCGATGACAGAAGCTCGCGTATCAGTTTCATGCGGATGGCTTCGGCCAAACTGTCGATGGAGGTGACAGGCAGCGAGAAGGAGCCCTCGCCGCCGATCACGCAATCGACGAAGTAGCGGTCGAGCGGCGGCAGGATCTGGGCCGGCTTGAGCAGCATGGGCAGCCCGTTGATGACGATGCCCTGGGCCACGACTGCATCGCGCGCCACGGTTACAGTCCCGCCGACATTATTTGGCCCATCACCGGAGATGTCGATCACCTGACGGCTGCCGCTGCCCTCGAACAGTCCGGCGCTGAAGCGGAGAACCGACGAAATTGAAGTGCCCCAGCGGAAACGGGCAGCAGGCTTTCCCGCCAGTTCGTCGGCGAAGGCTCGCGCCGTCTCCGGCCCATCGATGAGCCGCCAGGGCACGGTGACCTGGTGGGCGCCGTCGCCCGCCCATTCCACATAGGTGAGGCGAATTTTCCCGAGCGTGCCGGCGCCCACGGCAGCCGCGAACTCGGGACTGCGGATTGCCGCAAGATAGCCGCCGCGCTGCAGCGCGGTTTCACGGGCATCGATGGAACCTGAAACGTCCACCGCCAGAACCAGTTCGAGATCGACGCTTGCTGCCTGCGCCGCGGCCCGGGAGGGCGCGAAAATGGAGAGAATAATGAAGCACACCGCGACAAGATGAAGGGCCATGCAAACCTCACAGGCCCGCCCGTGCGCGCCCTGTCCTGTGTGATTCTTTGAGAAGCGTCCAGTCCTGTCAAGCCAATGCCTGAGAGAGCGCACGCAAATTAAAGTGATCTGCGCTTCGCCCTGGGCAGTTTCCAGAGGTGATCGAGGAGCTGCTCCACGGTGATGCCCTCTTCCGAATAGGCTTCGCTGCTGACCGAGATCCCGGCCTCGGTCACGGTCTCAGGCCTTCCTGAGACCAGCGGGTGCCACCAGGGGAGGCTCTTTCCCTCGTCGAGCAGGCGGTAGGCGCAGGTTTGCGGCAGCCAGCCAAGCTCGCCCACGTTCTCAGGCGTCAATGTTACACAATCGGGCACCCTTGCGGCGCGATTGGGATAATCGGTGCAGCGGCAGGTTTTGACGTCAAGCAGCTTGCAGGCGGCGCGGGTGTAAAGGAATTTGCCGGTATCCTCGTCTTCCAGCTTGTTGAGGCAGCAGCGGCCGCAGCCATCGCACAGGCTTTCCCACTCGTCCCGGCTCATGTCGGTTAATGTCTTGGTCTTCCAGAAGGGAACATCGCCTGTCATGGCCCCCTCTTAATCCTTCCCATGCCCCATGAGCAATTGCCATGCGGCGTGATTTTGCCTAAATCGCGCCCTAATCTGCTATACAGACAGCAGTCGCAGGATCACAACGAGAGTCTAACGGTCAAAAACGTGGCAAAACTACCCAATCGCAACCCCATTTTCCGTGTTTTCTGGGCCTTCGACTCGCTTGTGAGCTCGAGCGTCTTTGAAACCTGGGATGCGTGCAAGCGCTGGGGTTCGGCCTATTCCTCGTTTGTTTACCGCTTCAAGATCACGGGCCCGCGCCG
>JAEUMI010000060.1 GCA_016792825.1 Hyphomicrobiales bacterium | reverse complement strand
TCATAAAAGCTCGGCCAGCCCGTGCCGCTGTCATACTTGGTGTCCGAAGAATAGAGCGGCAGGTCGCAGCCGGCGCAGGCGAAAATGCCCTTGCGGTGCTCGTCCAGAAGCGGGCTGCTGTTGGGCGCCTCGGTATCTTCCGCGCGCAACACAGCATATTGTTCAGGCGAAAGGACAGCCTTCCATTCGGCTTCGGTCTTGTTGATCTCATACGTCTCGGCGAAGCCTGCCCGGCTTCCCGCGACCAGGCCCAGGGCCGTAAATCCGGCATATTTCAGAATGCTGCGGCGATCCATGATATCCTCACTTTACCCCAATTACGCCCCCAACAGGCAAAAGGTTTCAGAGCTCAACCGGCCCCTCCACCACGCGTTCCGGGGCGGAGGCCTTTCGCCGTGTAATGACCGAAGAACCGGCATTCGCATCAAGCCTCGCAAAGTAGAATACGCAGGTCATGGCTATTCCCGAAACGATGAAAAACGCCATGGAAAAATCATCCGCCGCGATGACCGGCTCGCCGCGCCAGGCCTGCACCGCCTCCAGGACAAAGGCCGCGACAGCCACCCCGGCAGACAGCGAGAACTGCTGCGCCACCGCATAAAACGTCGTGGCATTGCTGGTGTCGCCGCGGTCGATGTCCGAATAAGTCAGCGCATTCATCGCCGTGAATTGCAATGACCGGAGGAAGCCGCCTACAAGCAGCAGGAGCGAGATCAGGACAAAAAGAGTGGCTTCTGAAAGCAGGCCATAACAGGCCATGAGCAGGCACGATACCACACCGTTAACGATCAGCAATTGCCTGAAGCCAAAGCACCGCAGCAAGGCCGATGCCGAAAACTTCATGGCTATCGCCCCCGCCGCCGCCCAGCAGCTCAGCAGGCCGGACTGGAAGGCGGTGAGGCCAAAGCCAAGCTGAAACATGAGCGGCATGAGGAAAGGAATGGCCCCCACCCCGATGCGGTAAAAGCTTCCACCCTCCACCCCGGCACGGAAGGTGGGAATGCGCAGAAGCTTCAGGTCAATGATGGGATTCTTAGCAGTCGCCGCATGGCGCACGTAAAGCGCGAGGCAAACCGCGCCAAGGCCGATGAGAAGCACCTGCCCGTACAGCGGCAGGAAATCCCGGCCTATGATCGTGAAGCCAAATACCAGTGACGAAAGCCCGAGCGCCGAAAACAGAAAGCCGCGCACATCAAGCCGCTGCACGGGTTCTGGCGGCATCTCCTGCAGGAACCGGCTTGCTACGACAAGGCCGAGTAGCCCGATGGGGACGTTCATCCAGAATATCCAGCGCCAGTCAAAATAGGTGGTGATGAACCCGCCGATGGGCGGGCCCACCACGGGTCCGATGAGAGCCGGAATGGTGAGCCAGGCCAGGGCATCTACCAGTTGTGATTTTGGCACCTCGCGGAGGATGATCAGGCGGCCCACCGGCACCATCATGGCCCCGCCGAGCCCCTGCAGTGCGCGCGCCGCTATCAGCCAGCCCAGCGATTGGGCAAAGCCGCAGGCGATGGAGCCGAGCATGAACACCACAATTGCCGCGCGAAACACATGCTTTGCGCCAAAGCGGTCGGCACACCAGCCACTGATCGGGATGAAAACCATAAGGCTGAGGAGATAAGTGGTGAACGCCAGCTTCAACACAATGGGGTCGGTGCCAAGGTCCGCCGCGATGGCCGGCAGCGACGTGGCAATCACCGTCGAGTCCATGTTTTCCATGAACAGGGCAGAGGCCACGATGAGTGGAAGCAGGCGGGCTGGGGAGACCATTTACATGAACCGGAGAATGCCAAACTATGGCTGATGATACAATGATAGGAGCCCGTGAAAGTTCATGCGTAAATGCGCAAACCCCATGCAACCACCTCATAAGACTGGGTTTTTTGAACGCAAACAAGGCCATAGGGAAAAAGCGCGCACCTTTGACCCCTGCGCCGTGAAGGCGCTATAAGGCGCCCATGATCACGAGATTTTTTAACTGGCTTGAAACCTACGTCGATTCCTTTCCCATGCAGCAGGCCGAAAAGCCCGATGCGAAGCTGTTTGCCTTTGCCTTTCACTACACCAAGCCGTTTCTGCCACTGCTCGCCGCCTCGATCCTCTTTTCGACGGTGATTGCCCTGATCGAGGTCTATCTCTTCGCCTTCATCGGCAATCTGGTCGATCTACTCTCAACTGCTGACCGCGCCACTTTCTGGGAGGTGAACGGTACCAAACTGATTCTGATGGGCGCGCTGGTTCTGCTAGTGCTGCCGAGCCTGAATTTCATTTCCGAGGCCATTTCCCACCAGGGCCTGCGCGGCGCCTTTGCCATGCGCATCCGCTGGCTGGCTCACCGCTATGTGCTTCGCCAGAGCATGGACTTCTTCCACAATGATTATGCCGGCCGTGTTGCCACCAAGGTCATGCAGGCAGCGTTGGGCGTGCGCGACGCGGTGATGAAGATCACCGAAGTCGTCGTTTATGTGACAGTCTATTTCGTCGGCGCGCTGGTGCTTGTGGCCACCAGTGATTACTGGCTGATGGTGCCGCTTCTCGTCTGGCTCAGTGGCTATGCACTGGCCTGCTGGTACTTCGTGCCGCGCCTTGGCAAATTGTCGGCGGCCCAGGCCGAATTGCGCTCCCTCGTCGTGGGCCGAGTCGTCGACAGCTACACCAACATTTCCACGGTCAAGCTTTTCGCCCATGCGGAACGGGAAGATTCCTATGCCCGCGAAGGCATGGGCTGGATGCTGGAAGGCGTCAACAGGTCCATGCGCATGTCCACCTTCATGACATCAACGCTCAGCCTCCTCAGCGGCATTCTCATTTTCATGATGTCCGGAATTTCAATATACCTCTGGTATGTCGGCGCCATCACCATTGGGGCAATTGCCTTCTCTGTCGGCTTGACCCTGCGCCTCAAGGCCATGTCGCAATGGATCGTCTGGGAAATAGCTGGACTCTTCGAGGATATTGGCGTTGTCCAGGATAGCATTGAAACCGTTGCGCGCGACCGTCTCGTAATCGATGTGCCCAATGCAAAACCGCTTGTCGTCAGCAAGGGCGAGATCATCTTCGACAAAGTGCACTTCAACTATGGCAAGGCAAAAGCTGAAGGCCGACTTGATGTCGTCGATGACTTCTCCCTCACCGTCAGGCCCGGTGAAAAGGTTGGGCTGGTGGGCCGCTCCGGCGCCGGCAAATCCACCCTCGCCAACCTGCTGCTGCGCTTTTACGATATCGAAAGCGGCGCCATCTGCATTGATGGCCAGGATATATCTAAGGTAGCCCAGGAATCCCTGCGCGCCAAAATTGGCGTAGTGACGCAGGACACCTCCCTGCTCCACCGCTCGGTCCTTGAAAACCTGCGCTATGGCATGCCCGACGCCACACTTGCCGAGGTGGAGGCAGCCGCCCAGAAAGCCCATGCCGGGGAATTCATCGCCAATCTTGTCGACCCCAAGGGCCGCAAGGGTTACGACGCCCATGTGGGCGAGCGCGGCGTGAAACTCTCTGGTGGCCAGCGCCAGCGCATTGCCATTGCCCGCGTGCTGCTCAAGAACGCCCCCATCCTTGTCCTTGACGAGGCGACAAGCGCCTTGGACTCCGAAGTCGAATCCGCCATCCAGGAAAATCTCTACACTTTGATGGAGGGCAAGACCGTGATCGCCGTCGCCCACAGGCTTTCAACCATTGCCGCCATGGACCGCCTGAT
>JAEUMI010000049.1 GCA_016792825.1 Hyphomicrobiales bacterium | reverse complement strand
GATGGCCTGATCCTCACCAACAGCCACGTGGTGTCAGGTGCGGGCGCCATCAAGGTCAGCATGGCCGATGGCCAGAAATCCGATGCCCGCGTCATCGGCGAGGATCCCCACAGCGACATCGCAGTGCTCCGCACCGATGTTCATCTCGCCGCTCCCGCCCTGTCGTTCTTTGATTCAAAGGCCATCCACAAGGGTCAACTAGCCATCGCCATCGGTAATCCCCTGGGCTTTGAGCAGACGGTGACCGCCGGGGTGGTGAGCGCCACCGGCCGTTCGATGCGCAGCCAGACCGGCCGCCTGATCGACGATGTCATCCAGACCGATGCCGCCTTGAACCCCGGCAATTCCGGCGGGCCCCTGGTAGATTCACGGGGGCGCGTCATCGGCATCAACACCGCCGTCATTCGCGGCGCCCAGGGCATCTGCTTCTCGGTTGCCGCCAACACCGCCCTTTATGTGCTGGGTCAGGTCCTGCAGCATGGCCGGGTGCGCCGCGCCAGCCTCGGCATCGAGGGCGCAACGACCCCCATTCCCCGCCATGTCGCGCGCTTTTCCGGCGTCGAACAGGACGCCGGCGTGCGCGTGCTGAAGACAATCAAGGACGGCCCCGCCGAAGCCGCCGGCCTCCAGTCCGGCGATCTCCTCATTGCCATCGATGATGCACCGGTGCTGGGCATCGACGACCTTCTGCGCCTGCTCAATCATGAACGAGTCAATCAATCCGTGCGCGTCAGCCTGCTGCGGAAAGGCGAACGGCGCGACCGCTTCGTCATTCCCGTCGAGCGGAAGTGAAAATATATGCATTCCTTCTTCGAAGGCAGGAAGGTCTATACGCGGAACGAAGTCCGCGCCGATGCCCTGGTCCATGGCGCAGGCATTCTGGCAGCCCTTGCCGGCAGCATCGTGCTGCTCGCCCATGCCGGCGTCAGCTTCGTGCTGGCGGCCTATCTCTTCGGCCTAATCGTTATGCTGGCCTGCTCCGCCGCCTATAATCTCACGCCGCCCTCACAGCTCAAATGGATTCTGCGCCGCTTTGATCACAGCGCCATTTTCCTGCTGATCGCTGGCACCTACACACCACTTTTGCCGTTCCTGCCCGATGCGTCGCAAAGCTGGACGCTTGGGCTTGTCACCTGGCTGGGCGCGGCCGCCGGCATTGCGATGAAGTTTCTGTTCCCCGGACGCTTCGACCGTCTTGCCATCCTAATATATCTCGCCCTGGGCTGGGTCGTTCTCACCGCAGCGGGCGCCTTCATCCAGGTTCTCCCGCCGCAGGTCATGAGCCTGATTGTCGCCGGTGGCATTCTCTACACCGCCGGCATCATCTTCCACCTTTGGGAGGGTCTGAAATACCACAATGCCATCTGGCATGGCTTTGTCGCCGCTGCCGCCGCCTGCCACTTCGCCGCAATCACCATGCTGTACTACTGACGCAGGTTTTCCTTGCGCACCCAAGCTTCGGTCTGGTCCAGTGCCGCGCCCACCATTTCGAACATCTCGTTGATTTCTTGCTCCGTGATGATGAGCGGCGGGCAGAAGGCAACTGAGTCGCCCATGGCGCGGTTGATCAGGCCAAGCGCCTGCAGGAAATTGACGCACGTGGCGCCCACCATCTTCTTCGGGTCAAAGGCGCGCCTGATTTTCTTGTCGGCCACCAGTTCAAGGGCGCCGATCAGGCCGACGCCGCGTGCTTCGCCCACCAGCGGATGCTCCGCCAGCTTGTCGAGCCGCGCCTTGAACACCGGCGCCATCTTCCGCACATGCTCGACGATCCTGTCGCGCTGATAAATCTCGATGGTCTTCAACGCCACCGCACAACCCACCGGATGCGCCGTATAAGTGAAGCCATGGCCGAACGTGCCGATCTTTTTGCTCTCATCCACCATCGCCTGGTACAAATCTTCCTCGATGGTGATGGCGCTCATCGGGAAATAGGCCGAGGTGATGGCCTTCGCCATGGAAATCGACGTGGCTTTCATCCCGAAGGTTTGCGTGCCGAACCAGTTGCCGGTGCGGCCAAAACCGCAGATCACTTCATCGGCGATGAAACGCACATCGTACTTTTCCAGCACCGCATTGATCTTGGGGAAATAGCTCATCGGCGGCACCACCACGCCGCCGGCCCCCATGATGGGCTCCGCAATGAACGCCGCAATTGTCTCCGGCCCCTCGCGCTGGATCAGTTCATCGAGATCCTTCGCCATGCGGTCGGTGAACTGCTCTTCCGTTTCGCCCTCCTGCCCGCCGCGGTAAAAATGCGGGCACGTCGTATGCAAAACATTCTTGATCGGCAGATCGAAATCCGTATGCACCATGGGAAGGCCCGTGAGCGATCCCGAGGCGATTGTGACGCCATGATAGCCGCGCATCCGCGAAATAAACTTTTTCTTCTCCGGCTTTCCCCTGGCATTGTTGTAATACCAGGTGAGTTTCATCTGCATGTCATTGGCTTCCGAGCCCGACGTGCCGAACAGCACCTTCGAGGTGGGGCAGGGCGCGATCTCCTTCAGCTTTTCCGAAAGCTCGATCACCCCGTCATGCGACTTTCCGCCGAACACATTGGTGAAGGAAAGCTTGCGCATCGCCTGCGCTGCCGCCTCGACGATCTCTTCATTGCCGTAACCCAGCGCCGTGCACCACAGCCCCGCGAGGCCCTCGATATAGCGCTTGCCCTTGTCGTCATAGAGATAGATGCCGCGCCCCTCATTGAGGATCAGCGGCCCCACCTCCCGGTGCCGCGCCAGGTTGGTGTAGGGATGCAATACCGTCTCGATGTCGCGGTGCGCCATGTTGGAAAGCTGGTTCAAGGGAATCCTCCAGAAAACATCAGCCTAGCTTAGAAGCGCAGGATGCGTAACCACCGAGCTATGTTCAAAATGCTGACCAGCGCTGCCGCCACATAGGTGAATGCCGCAGCTTTGAGCACCTGCCGCGCCCCTGGCATGTCCTCGGGCCTCAGGTAGCTCCCAAGAATGGGCAGCGCTCGCTTGAAGCTCGCATCGAATTCCGTCGGCAGGGTAAAAACATGAATGACAACTGTTGACGCCAGAATGCCCAGCCCCAGCACCAGTTCCGCCAGCAGAACGGCCGGGGAATGGGTCACCGCGAACACCACGGGTGTCGCCATCAGCAGAATGCCGCCCGTACGCTCAATGATGATGCAGGTGCTGGCCAGCCTCTGCCGCAGCAT
>JAEUMI010000173.1 GCA_016792825.1 Hyphomicrobiales bacterium | reverse complement strand
AGCCGCACCCGGTTGCAGCTTTCGCAGAAATTATGGGTGAGCGGCGTGATGAAGCCGAGGCGGCCGCCGGTTTCCTTGACCTTCACATAGCGCGCCGGGCCGCCGGTCTTGTAGGCAATGTCCTCCAGGGTGAACTGGTCCATCAACTGGGCCCGGACGACGGAGAGGGGCAGGTATTGGTCGGTCCGGTCGCCTTCGATGTCTCCCAGCGGCATGGTTTCGATGAGCGTGAGATCCATGCCCTCGCCGCCGCACCTGCTAGGTCAGCGGTTGCCACAGCTTCCGGTCAGCCAGTTCATCCTCGCCCACGATCTGTTTTTCATCTGCATCGGCTTCGCAATGGAGCATCCATCGCAGCGGGTTTTCCACTTCACTGTAGGGAGCTATAACGGTGTAGGAATGCCCGGCATGCATCCCGGTCAACTTCTTGTAACGCGCATTCAGCATCAGTCTATCCTCAATTCGCGCGGGGCACAGCGAATTCGCGCCCTGCTTATTCCGCAGCTTGGCAGCCCGCACTGACCACCAGTGTCAGTTTCCACGTCTAAGCCGCAATGACATTGATGAGGATCAAGTTGAGACAGGAGAAACTCGCCGTCAATTTAGCCGGTTAATGCACCATGTCCGCCGGTCGACTGCCTGTATGGTCTGAAAGGCGAGGCTTTAGATCACGCACTGCGGCGGCCATGCCCGCCTCGCCTCCAGAATTTTGGACGTGACACGAACAAGGGGGACAGGACGGTATTTTCAGAACAGAAACCCGCCAAGTCACAGCAATGACTTTTCTATGGGAGAACTGGTAGCGAGAGAGGACTTGAACCCCCGACCCCAGGATTTCTGTAGTATTTGATTTATTTCAATCGCTTAAAGGATCTGGGAGAGTCTGGACGCCGACTGACACAAAGGACAATCCCGTGTTTTGTCTGGAGCCCGTCGGGCCATCTCCACGTCACGTGAGAGACTTACGAATTGCACCTGCAATAAACATGGGGTCGCCATCTCTCAAGCACATGGGATTGATGAGGATCTTGTTCTGCTCGCGCTGGCACGGATCTACATGGATTGATGGATTGCCATTCTGCAGGGCTGAGATAACGAACGTGGCATCATTTTTTGCCTTGTCCAATGACAGGACGACGAGTGGCACGCCTTCGATGTTTTCAGCATCATGTATATGGACTTCAATACCAACAATTCCCAAACAACCATTGGCAACTTCTTCCGCTGATTTTAGCCAGCGGGCGTGCCGGATGACATCGCCCTCGAAGGTAAAAGCCCTGAGCGCGGCAAGCAGCCCCATGATTTCTTCCTTGCCCGCCTTGCAGCTTCGGCCAATGCCATGCTGCGGCAGCCCCTTCAGATGCTGCTTGTCGATGAGGAATTCGGGAGGAGTCCACAAGTCCCAGAAAACATCGTGGTCGAGATGTTGCAGGGCCGCAGCCATGATGAGATCGCGCTTCCCGCAGAGAAAGCCGCTGGCCTGTGGCCCGCCCAATGCCTTGCCGCCGGAAAAGGCCACCAGATCGGCACCCTCGGAAATGAACCGCTTGAGATTGGCCTGGGGCGGTAGTTGCGCTGCCGCATCCACGATGACGGGAACTCCGCGCGCATGAGCGACCTTCACCACTTCGGAAAGCGGCGGCCGCGCCCGGGCGTCGGCCACGTAAAAAACCGCCGCGGTGCGTTCGGTGATGGCATCGTCAATCTCCCAGGCTTCCGCGTCCCGCACCCCGGCCCCTGCGTAACGGTCGGGCAACCCTACTTCGACTATCCGCGCCCCGGCAGTGCGAACCGCGTGATCGTAGAAATTACGCTGGCTGCGCACCATAATGACTTCATCATTCATCCCTTTTGCATCCGGCAGCCGTCCCATGCGGCCGGGGTCAAGCCCTGTCATGCATGCGGCGGTGGCCAGCAGCAGGCAAGCTGACGCGCCAGAAGCAACGTAACCTGCCTCTGCACCGGTTGTTTCGGCGATTATCCGTGATGCGGCGGCCTGAAGTTCGGCGATCTCGACACAATGCTGTGAGGCTTCGCTCATAGCCTGCGCCACCTCGTCCCGCATGATGCCGCCGGACAGGCGCGTTGCAGGTCCCTTGGCATTTATGATGGTGCCAACACCGATGGCTTCAAACAGGTTCAAGAATTCACCATGCGATCACTCTATTACTCTCTCATCCACAGATAATGCCCCCGCCCACGCGTTCGAAAATCACGACAGAAATTCAATGTCAAAAATAAAGCCAGTATTTTTGAATTCCATTTGATTTTATATTTATCTCGTGCTTTCCTGAAAAAAGCAAACAAAGAACCACAAAATGGCACTAAGGGGAACGAACCAGGAATTTGGAAGGCCGTATAATCGGCGGATTGTGCTCGAAGCCATACGCCAGTACGGGCCAATTGCGCGGGCCGATATTGCCGGACGCGTGGGCCTGACGGTTCAGACTGTTTCCAACATTATCCGCGAATTGGAAGAACAGAGCTATATTGCCGGCGTCAGGGATGCCCCCAAAAGCCGCGGCTATCCCGCCACCAGCCTCAGCATCAATCCGGAAGGCGGCTATGCCATCGGCATTGACATTACGCCCTTGGGGCTTGAAGCGGCCCTGATCAATCTGGCCGGAGAAGTGGTGGCGCGCGAACAGCGCAAGCTTACCCACCCCGCCCCCGAAGCGGCCTTCCGGGAAATATTCGCGCTGGTGAAGGAGTTCAGGAGCATCAAACACGGCCAGCGTATGCTCGGCATCGGCTTTGCCATGCCAGGCCCCTTCGACGTGGAATCCATGAGCTTTGTCGGCCCCACCACGCTGGAAGGCTGGAAAGGCGTTGATGTTCAGCGACGCCTGGCCGAAGGCGCAAATTTGCCGGCCTTTATCGAAGTGGATCACGCCGCCGCCGCGCTTGGTGAACGGCTCTATGGCGCCGGCCGCGGTTTCCGTGACTTCTATTATCTGTATTTCGGCGTTGGCCTCGGCGGATGCATGGTCCATGAGGGCCATCCCCTGCGCGGCAGTTTCCGCAATGCCGGAGAGATCGGCCATCTGCCGCTTGTCCCCGATGGCGAGCCCTGCCCCTGCGGAAACCGCGGCTGCCTCGAACGTTACCTGTCGCTTGAAGCCCATGAGCGGCGCACGAAACAGATTGGCGTTGAAGGCTGGATAGCCGAAACCGTGCCGCTGTTTCGCTCCGCCATCGTTACGATTGAAAATCTCTTCGATCCCGAAACGATTATCATCGGCGGGCTTGCCAACGAGTCCCTGCTGGCGCGCCTCGTTGCCGCCGCCCAGCCGCTGAACAATTCCATTTCAAAGCGGGAAAACCGCAAGGCCCCGCGCCTGATGCATTCGACGGTGGGCAACGACGCCGTCCTGCGGGGCGCCGCCGCTCTTGCCGTGGCGGGCGTCCTGTCGCCGCGCTTCGGCATCCAGTTCACGGAAGCCAGCGCCAGCCCGCCGAGCGATCCCATGCTGAAGCGAGTGGAGGCCGCATGACCGACACAGCGCCACTGCTCAGCTTGCAAAACATCACACGCAATTTCGGCGCCATCGAAGCCCTGCGCGGCGTCAGTTTTGAAATGAACCGCGGCGAAGTGGTGGCCCTGCTCGGCGACAATGGCGCGGGCAAATCAACCCTCGTCAAGATTATCGCCGGCGGCCTGGAAGCAACTTCGGGCAAAGTCATGTTCGAAGGCAAGGAGCGCAATTTCGCCTCGCCCGCTGAAGCAAAAGCCGCCGGCATTGAAACAGTTTATCAGGACCTCTCGCTCTGCACGAATGTGGACGTGGTGGCGAATTTCTTCATGGGCCGCGAAATCGTCAAGCGCTATTTCGGCATTCCCATATTGCAGGAAGCGGAAATGATAGCGGCCACCGAGAAGGCCATCAGCAATGCCGGAACTAAAATCCCTTCGCTGCGGGTGAATGTCGAACATCTCTCCGGCGGCCAGCGACAGGCCATTGAACTTAACCGCTTCGTTCATTGGGGCGGCAAGCTCGTGCTGCTCGACGAGCCCTTTGCCGCCCTTGGCGTGGAGCAGACACGCCGAGGCCTTGAAATGATCAAGCGCATCGCCGCCCAGGGCATCGGCGTTGTCATCATTACCCACATTATGGCCCAGGCCTTCCAGGTGGCCGACCGTATCGTTGTCATCCGCCAGGGCAAGGTTGCAGGTGATGTTGCCCGGGACAAGACGAGCCCGGACGAAATCGTCCGCATGATTACCGGCGAAGCCTTCCAAGGCAAAGCCCAAGAAGCGAGGCCGAATGGCCCATGAACCCGATCAACCTAAAAGGAGCCGTCCCATGAAACGAATACTTACGGCCATAGCTGGCGTGCTGGCGCTCACCGCCATTGCGCTGCTGTCTCCGGCCTATGCCCAGTCAAAAGGCAAAATCTACTACATGGTGCCAACGCTGCTTGACGAGTTCCAGACGGAATCCGTCAGCGCCCTCACGAAATTCCTGGCCGACGTTGGCTATGAAGTCGTCACCCTCAATGCCGACAACAAGACCGATGTGCAGCAGAGCCAGATGAATGATACGATCACACTGAAGCCCGCGGCCATCGTCCTTGCCGCTGTTGACTTCAATGCGCTTCAGCCATCCATCGAAAAGGCCCGCGCGGCTGGCATCCCGGTCATGCAGTTTGACCGGCAAATCACTGCAACGATGTCAGACTTTACCTCGGTCGCAGGCACCGTCGAGATCGGCTATGTCGCCGCCGGCGAAATCCAACGCCTGCTCAAGGAAAAGAATGGCGACGTGAAGGGCAAGGTCCTCCAGGTCCTCGGCGACCCGGCTGACCCCTACACGCTCGACATCCAGAAAGGCTTCGAAGAGAAGATGAAGGAATTTGCCGGCGTACAGATCATCTCGCTGCCCGCCATGGCCTGGGAAGCCTCGAACGCCGGAACCATCGTTTCCGACCAACTCGTGGCCAACCCGGACATTGACCTGATCTTCGTGCATGCGGCCCATCTTGCCGTTGCCGCCGTTGCTTCGCTTGAAGCAAAGGGCAAGAAGCCAGGCGATGTAATGCTGGTCTCGTCGAACGGTGCACCGGTCGGCCTTGATCTCATCCGCAAGGGCTGGGAACAGGTTGAAGTCGAGCAGCCGCTCTATGCCCAGGCGGCGGCAATCGCCATGTTTGCCGACAAGGTCGTGAACAAGCAGGAAATAAAGCCCGGCACCTATACGGTTCTTGGCCTTGAATCTACCGTCACGATCGAGAAGTGGGGACCAAACATCAAGATCCCGGGTGCCGCTATCACCAAGGACAACATTGATGAGCCGCGCTTCTGGGGCAACCTGAAGGCGCCGACCGACAAGATCATGCCGGTCGAATAATCACCTCATAAACTCCCGGGCCCGTAGCGGCCCGGGAAACCCAATTGGATCCCCCGCATGATGAGTTCCCGCCAAAGAGCCCTTATCGAGTTCGTCCTCGATAACCTTGTCTGGTTCCTGCTTGCATTCGTGCTCGCCATTTTTTCGCTGGCGATCCCAAATTTTTTCCAGATCGGCATCTTCGCCAACATCATTGAGCAGTCCACCTTTGTGGGTGTCATGGCCATCGGCCTCGCCATCGTCATCATCGCCGGCCACATGGACCTGTCGGTCGAGTCCGTCGCCGCCCTCACAGCTATGGTGACAGGCATCCTCTTCTGCACCCATGGCATCGGCCTCGGTTACACCCTGTCGCCCGAATGGCTCATCGTGCCCGTGTCATTGCTCCTCGCCATTGCTGTGGGTGGCGCTATCGGCGCCATCAATGGCTGGCTTGTCGTGCGGCTCCAAATGAACGCCTTCATCGTAACGCTGGCCGCCTATATCTGGGTTCGCGGCCTTGTCGTTGCCATTTCCGGCGGCCGCTCCGCCCAGGGCCTGCCGCCGTCACTCCGCTTTATCGGTATTGATACGGTGGCCTATATCCCGCTCATCGCCTGGATCGCCATCGCCTGTTTCGCCCTCTTCACCTTCATCATGGCCAAGACGCCCTTTGGCCGCCACATCACCATGATCGGCGGCAATGCCGTTGCCACCTTCCGCGCCGGCATCAAGGTGGATAAGCTTGTGGTATTTTCTTTCGTGCTGGCCGGCGCCATAGCAGGCGTTGCCGGCTGGCTGCTGGCCATCCGCACCTCCGGCGCCACCGCCAATTTGGGCACCGGCATGCTGTTCAATGCCTTTGCCGCCGTGGTGATAGGCGGCGTCAGCCTGAAAGGCGGCGTCGGCCGGTTGCCTGGCGTATATGCCGGTGTGTTGCTGCTCTCGTCCATTCACACCGCGATAAATCTCATGGGGCTTCCTGCCCATTTCACCCAGATGATCCTCGGAGGACTGGTGCTTGTCGCTGTCCTTCTCGACACGGTGAAACTTTCAATCCGGCAGAAACTGGCATGACCGGCCGCCTCCATCATCGCAGCGCCCTGGTGATCGGCGGCGCCCGCGGCATTGGTGCGGCAATTGCCGAGCGCTTTTTCGAGGAAGGGGCGTGGGTCGTGATCGCAGACACCGAAGAGGAAGCGGGCCGGGCCACCGCTGAACGCCTCAAGGGCCGCTTCATCTCCACTGACATTTCGCAGAAAATCGACGCGGAGCGGGCGGTGAGTGAGGCCGTTACAGCCTATGGCGGACTCGATATCATTGTGCAGAATGCCGGCATTTATCCTTGGACACTGATTGAAAACATTGAACCCGAAGAATGGGACCAGGTGATGGCCGTCAACCTAAAGGGCACCTATCTTGCGGCACGGGCCGCACTACCCGTCATGAAAGCACGCAAACAGGGCCGGATGATTTTCACGTCATCGATCACGGGCCCACGCGTGAGCAGCCCCGGGCATGGCCATTATTCGGCTTCCAAGGCCGGCATCAATGGCTTCATCAAGGCGGCGGCCCTTGAGTTTTCCAGCTTTGGCATCACGGTCAATGGCATCGAGCCCGGCAATATCCTCACCGAAGGGATGAAGCTGCATCGCTCGGCCGGCTTTATCAAAACCATGAAAGACGCCGTTCCGCTTGGCCGCCTTGGAACGCCCCGCGATATTGCCAATGCGGCCTTGTTTCTTGCCTCCGACGATGCGTCATACATTACTGGCACGACAATCATCGTCGACGGCGGGCAAACCCTGCCGGAAGGAAAGGACTTCATGATCAACCCGGAATAGCCGCTGAGTGTGCCCGACCAATGCTGCTTCTTGCCCAGAGGCGCCATGGCATTGGTTGCCGACTATGGCCGCAATCGCCTCGGAAGCAGACAAAGGTGCATGATCTGACCCTGCCCGTTTATGAGTTCACTTCCTAATTTGACCTTCTGGACAAGAATTTCCGCAAGTGTAGTATCCCGTTAAAGGGGCATAAGGCCCTTGGAGGGAGTCGAACCATGACCAATGTTTTCCGCGTGAACAAACGCGACGTCCTGAAATTCACCGCCGCCGGAGCCCTATTGCCTCTGGCCGGCATGTTTCCCCGGCTTGCGAATGCTGCAGGCCCCATCAAAACAGCAGCAATTTATACAGTGCCGGTCGAACAGCAGTGGGTGAGCCGCATTCACAAGGCCGCAACCATCGCCAAAGACCGTGGCGACATTGAATACGTCTTCTCCGAAAAAGTTTCCAACACGGATTATGAGCGCGTCATGCGCGAATATTGCGAAGCTGGAAACCAGCTCATCGTTGGCGAGGCCTTTGCCGTTGAGGATGCGGCGCGCGCCGTTGCCAAGGACTATCCGGACCGTGCCTTCCTCATCGGCTCAAGCTTCAAACCCGATGCAGCGGCGGCGCCAAATTTCGCGGTGTTCGACAATTACATCCAGGATGCGTCCTATCTCAGCGGGATCGTCGCGGGCGCCATGACCAAGACGGGCAAAATCGGCATGGTTGGCGGCTATCCCATCCCGGAAGTGAACCGCCTGATGAATGCGTTTATGGCAGGGGTGCGCGAAACCCGCGCTGATGCCACGTTCCTGGTGGCTTTCATCGGCTCCTGGTTTGATCCGCCAAAGGCCAAGGAAACAGCCCTTGCCCAAATCGACGCAGGTGCCGACCTTCTCTATGCGGAACGGTTTGGCGTTTCGGATGCCGCAAAGGAAAAAGGCATTCTGGCGGTTGGCAACGTGATCGACACGCAAACCGACTATCCGGACACTGTTGTGGCCTCAGCCCTTTGGCATTTTGAGCCCACCCTGGATGCTGCCATTGCCGCGCTCAAGGCTGGCGCCTTCAAGGCCGATGACTACGGCCAATATTCCTTCATGAAGGCAGGCGGCTCGAGCCTTGCCCCATACGGAACTTTCGAGTCGAAAATTCCCGATGACGTGAAAGCCAAGGTTGCCGCCAAGGAAGCTGATATCAAATCGGGCGCCTTCTCGGTTGCCATTGACGACAACGAACCCAAATCCTCCTGACGGGCATGGGCAAGACAACAGCCGGAGAGCGTGAAACCGTTCTCCGGCTTTCCGGCATCACCAAACAGTTTGGCGCATTGCTGGCCAATGATGACATTTCACTGTCCCTGCGGCGCGGCGAGATCTTGGGGCTGCTGGGTGAAAATGGCGCCGGCAAAACCACGCTCATGAACATCCTGTTCGGGCATTATGTGGCAGATGCGGGAGAGATCGAGGTTGAAGGCAAGGTGCTGCCGCCCGGCCTGCCTGCCGCCGCCCTTGCCGCCGGCATTGGCATGGTGCACCAGCATTTCACCCTCGCTGAAAACCTGACGGTGCTCGACAATATTGTGCTCGGAACGGAATCCCTGTGGCAGCTCTCCTCCAATTCTCAAAAGGCCCGCACGCGCATACGGCAACTGGCCCAGGAGTTTGGCTTGGAGGTAGACCCGGATGCAATTGTTGCATCGCTATCGGTGGGCGAGCGCCAGCGTGTTGAAATTCTGAAGGCGCTCTACCGCAAAGCCAAAATCCTGGTTCTGGATGAACCCACCGCGGTTCTGACGCCCCAGGAATCAGCCGCCCTGTTTGAAACCCTGAAGCGCTTTGTGGCCAAGGGCCTCTCTATTATTTTCATTTCCCATAAGCTTGGCGAAATCCTCGCCGCCTGCAGCCGTGTCAGCGTCCTGCGCGGCGGCAGGCTGGTGGCGGAACGGGGGGTTGCAGGGGTCACACGATCTGAACTTGCCGAGTTGATGCTTGGCCGCAGCATTCCGCAGGCAAAGGCCGAAATTCAGAAGTCAGGGGAAGTTGTCCTGGGCTTGCACGGAATTCATGCCCGGCACAATTCCCAGGTCCTTGATGGCATCACGCTTGATATCCGTGCTGGCGAGATTTTGGGAATAGCCGGAGTCTCGGGCAATGGCCAAAGCCTGCTCGCCGATGTGGTGAGTGGCGTTGCTGTGCCAACAGCCGGAACCCTGGCGCTGAAGGGAGCAACCCTTTCCCGGACAGGCCCACGCGTGATGGTCAATCTCGGGGTCGCGCGCATTCCAGAGGACCGTCATGCCGAAGGCCTGATCAGTGACATGAGCATTACCGAAAATGTCATTTCAGAAAGCTACCGCTCAGCTGAATTTGCTCAGCGGGGGTTCATCAGCTGGAAAAAAGCCCGCGGCTTCGCCCTGAAAATCATCACGGCCTACGAGGTGAAATGCCCATCGCCCGAGGCCCGGGTGCGGCTTCTCTCGGGCGGCAATATGCAGAAGCTCATTCTCGGCCGCGTCATGGCAAACAATCCCTGCCTGATTCTGGCCAATCAGCCCACCCGCGGGCTGGACGTCGGGGCCGTCAATTATGTGCATGAGCAACTGCTGGCGGCACGCAAGCGGGGTGCTGCCATTCTGCTCATTTCGGAAGATCTTGATGAACTGCTTTCCCTATCAGACCGTGTCGCCGTCATGTTCCGTGGCCAGATTTCCAACGCGAGCCCGCGTGAAAGCACCAGCATCAAGGACCTGGGTCTCATGATGGCGGGTCATGGGTTAAAAACCGGGAATCAATCCCATGCGGCTTGAACCGCGCGAACAGCGCTCGCCAGCGATTTTGATCCTCTATCCCGGGCTCGCCCTTTTGGCTTCGGTGATTGTTTGCGCGGCTCTCGTCATGCTCTCCGGGGCTTCCCCGCTTTCAGTGTTTGGATTGATGGTGAAGGGGGCGGCGGGAACGACATTCGCGTTTCTCGAAACCCTCACCCGGGCGACGCCATTGATTTTCACGGGTCTTGCAGCGGCCGTGGCTTTCCGCGCCAAGCTTTGGAACATTGGCGGGGAGGCGCAACTCTATATCGGTGCCGTAATGACAGTTGTTCTGGGCACAGGTTTCTTGCCGTTGCCGCAACCCATTCTCATTCCCGTTCTGATGCTGGCTGCCATGCTGGGCGGCGCCATGGTTCTTTCCATACCAACATTCCTTAAGACACGTTTCGGGGTTGACGAAGTCGTTACCACCCTGCTCCTCAATTTCATCGCCATATTGTTTGTCAGCATGCTTCTGGAAGGCGTTTTGAAGGATCCGACCGGTCTGGGCTGGCCCCAGTCGAAAAAGGTCATCGCCGAGGCCCAGTTGCCAAAGCTAATTCAGGGCAAGCGCCTGCATTTTGGCTTTGTTGTCGCCATTGCCGCTGCCATCGCGGTCTGGATCATCGACCGGCAGTCGACCCTGGGCTATGAAATGCGTGCCGTGGGCCACAGTCCCAAGGCGGCCTCGTTTGCCGGCATCCCGGTCAATCGCGTGCTGGCAAAAACCGCCCTGCTCTCCGGCGGCCTGGCGGGCCTTGCCGGCATGTCGGAGGTCACCGGCCTCAAGGGCAACCTCACGCTCGATCTATCCCCGGGATTTGGCTACACAGGAATCGTTGTGGCGATGCTGGCACTCATGCATCCCTTGGGAGTGATTGCCGCCGCCATTTTTGTCGCTGCGGTTTTTGTCGGCGCCGATGCCATGAGCAGGACGGCAGGCGTTCCCAGCTACATCGCCCATGTAATGGTGGCAACCTCCCTCCTCACCATGGTTTCCGCCATCATGCTCACGCGCTACCGCGTCAGGTGGAGATGAACATGGAAGCGGTAGAAATCCTGTTCACCGCATCGCTCTGGGCCGCGGCCATTCGTATCGCCTCGCCGCTCATTTTCGGAACCCTCGGCGAACTCATCTGCGAGCGGGCCGGGGTTCTGAATCTCGGTATTGAAGGTATCATGACGGCGGGAGCCTTTGCCGGCTGGCTCACCGTATTCCTGGGTGGGGACCTGTGGCTCGGTGTTGCGGTTGCTGCCATGGTGGGAGCCCTCTTCGGTCTGCTGCATGGTTTTCTGGTGGTTCCGCTCGGCCTCTCGCAACATGTGACGGGTATTGGCATAACCTTGCTTGCCACATCGCTCTCCTATTATTCTTACCGTCTGATCTTTCCGTCGGTCACCTCGCCGCCCAAGATTGAGCCCTTCCAGCCCTGGCCTATTCCCTTCGTGTCGGATATTCCGGTTATAGGCGAAGCCCTGTTCAGGCAAACACCACTTACCTACCTGGCCTTTGTCGCCGTTCTCCTCGTGGCCTGGCTCCTTTACAAGACGCCCATCGGCCTTGCCATCCGCACCGTCGGGGAAAATCCCTCGGCCGCTGAAGCGCAGGGGGTCGATGTCACCCTGGTGCGCATGGGCGCGGTCATGCTGGGAAGTGCCCTTATGGGCATCGGCGGAAGTTTCATTACACTCTCCGCCTTCAATTCATTCTTCTTTGAAATGATGAACGGGCGCGGCTGGATTTGCGTGGCGTTGGTGGTGTTTGGGTCATGGCGCCCGGGCAAGGCTTTGGCTGGCGCCCTTCTGTTTGGCGCTTTTGATGCCTACCAGCTTCGCCTGCAGCAGCTGGCAGGGGCCTATGTTCCCTATCAGGTGTTTCTGATGCTACCCTTCATCCTGTCCATCATCGCACTCATCATCATGTCGCGCCGCGCCGCATACCCCCGCGCCCTGATGGTGCCTTACCGGAAAGGCGAACGTTGAATCATGATCGATCTTCTCATCACCAACGCAACACTTCCTGACGGCCGCACCGGCATGGATATAGCGTGTGCCTCGGGACTCGTCGCAGAAATTGCCCCTGCCATAAAAGGTGAGGCGCGCAAGACAATCGATGCCAGGGGCTATCTCGTTTCGCCGCCCTTCATCGATTCGCATTTCCATATGGATGCAACCCTGTCGCTTGGCATTCCGCGCCTCAACATGTCGGGCACCCTTCTTGAGGGAATTGGCCTGTGGGGCGAGCTCAAGCCCTTGCTCACCCATGAGGCCGTCATTGAGCGGGCGCTGCGCTATTGCGATCTTGCGGTGTCAAAAGGCATGGGCGCAATCCGCACCCATGTTGATGTCTGCGATGACCGGCTGCTTTGCGTGGAAGCCCTGCTCGAGGTGAAAAAGAAAATCGCGCCTTATATTGACTTGCAGATCGTAGCCTTCCCGCAGGATGGCTTCTACCGCTCAAGGACCGCAAGGCAGAATCTCATTCGCGCCCTGGACCTCGGCGTCGATGTCGTCGGCGGCATTCCCCATTTTGAACGCACCATGGCCGACGGTGCCGCAAGCCTGAAAGAGCTTTGCGAAATCGCCGAAAAGCGGGGGCTATTGGTTGATATCCATTGCGATGAAACCGATGATCCATTGTCGCGCCATGTGGAAACGCTGGCTTGCGAAACCCAGCGTCTCGGGCTGCATGGACGCGTCGTAGGTTCCCATCTCACCTCCATGCACTCCATGGACAACTACTATGTGTCAAAACTCATACCTCTCATGGTTGAATCCCAGCTTCATGCCACGCCAAATCCCCTCATCAATATCACCATACAGGGCCGCCACGACACCTATCCCAGGCGCCGGGGACTGACCCGCATCCCGGAATTGCGCTCTGCGGGACTCAACGTTTCATTCGGCCATGATTGCGTGATGGACCCGTGGTATTCTCTCGGCCAGGCGGACATGCTGGAGGTGGCGAGCATGGGCATCCACGCCGTTCCCATGACCTCCCGCGAAGCCATGCGCTGGACATTTGATGCGGTCACCGTGAACCCCGCCAAAGCCATGCACCTCGAAGGTTACGGATTGGCAAAAGGCTGCAAAGCCAATTTTGTCATCCTGCAGGCAAAGGATCCGATCGAAGCCATCAGGCTCAAGGCAAATCGCCTAACGGTGGTGCGCAGCGGCAAAATTATTGCGGAATCAGATGAACAGTTTTCGAAACTTCAGATCGCTGGGCGCCCCAAGACAGTCAACGGGGCCGACTATGCACCGAAAAACCTGGGCTGAGGCAGCGCGGACTTTTCAACAAGAGAAGTGGTAGCGAGAGCCCGCTACCACCGTTCCCCCCGACAGGATGAACCGTTGTTCTCACTGCATTTGACGTATGCATAGAAAGTCCCAGCGCAAGCTGCAAAACCGAGCGGCGGTGGTTCAATTTCGCCCCTGAACTATCCACTTGTATTCGAGTTGGCGGACTGAATGCCTAACACAGACAAGAGGATGATGAAAACTCCGAACCACTGCCAGCCGTTAAGCACTTCACCCAGCAACAGAAAGGCGGCGGCCAAACCAAAAACCGGCGTCAGTATGAGAAAGCTGCTCGCATATCCTGCCGGCAGATAGCGTAGAGCAGCAAGAAATAGTCCCATTGCAATGAGGAATGTCAGGATACCCGACAAAGCGCAAATGAGCCAAATGTCAATTGATATTGCGTTGAGGTCGCCAAGTCGATCAGCGCTCCAATGAAACGGAAACATCGCAAGGCTCACGAGTAAACCAATTGTCTGCTGGCCGGCGACGAGCAGTAGGGGCTCAGCAGCCGAATCTTTCGAAATTTGCCTTGAGAAAACTGCGTACAGGGCACAACTGGCAACAGCGATCAAGACAAGGAAAACACCATAGAGGCTTTCAGTTATTTCTCTCGTTTGATCGCTATTCATGGTCGTGAAAAACACTCCGCCGACAGAACAAACAGTCAAGAAAATTTGAATAACACTGAGTTTTTCAGCCAAAATCATTGTAGCCAGAATCATTGTCATGGCAGCTTCGAGAGCCCAGATGGTTGAAGAGATCGAAGCATCCAAGTGAGCAAGCCCGACGATGCCGAGAGAGGTTGAGAGGCCCGGGTGAAGAACTCCAAGTGCAGATGCCGTGAGAAACTTCTCGCCAATTTCCACTTCTTCGAACTTAATGGCGACGATGACCCAGGAAACGAGTAAGCTGGAACCCAACTCGATAAGAACGACGATCATGGGTGCCGCGCTACCTAGCAGGTATTTGCTAAACACGCCTGTTAGGCCCCAGGTACCCGCCGCCGCAATAGCCAACAGAACGGCGGTAGTTTCTTTTGATACAGTCAATAGGTAATTCCCTCTAAGTTTAGCCGCCTATCCGCAACGAAGAGACAGCTCGGCGCAGTTGGGAGCCACGCAAAACTCGATGTTGGCCCAGATGCGATCCTCGGCAATCTATTATTAAAGCAGTAGGGAACATCTACTTCAGGGCGATGGTCATCAATTGATACTTGTCACGGCACGAAAATCCTGATTGCACATAGAGAGATTTCGCACGTTCGTTACGTTGATCCACCTCTAGTTGAACGACCACTAAATCGTGAGCAGGCATACGCTCTTTCAATTTTCCAAGAACTTCAGCTCCTATCCCTCTGCCACGTTCAAGAGCCTCGATGTAGAACTCATCGATAAAAGCTGCGCGGCCTCCAAATTCAATCGAATAGCCAAAACACACGACAACATAACCAATCAATTGATCAAATTTCTTAATCAACAAAACCTCACCCAACGTTCCATCGCTCAACAACCTTTCAACGGATTTTTCACGAGTATCCGCTGACAACGAAATCTCTTCAAATTGATGATATGCAGCAACGAGCGGCAGTAGTTCACCGAGCTGAGGCGGTCCTGCTATTTCCAAACAGATGTCATTCTGTTTTGTTACTCCAGAATTTTGTTGTGACGACTGGTCCAGTTCATTTGGTTGCATTGAGCAGAATTGTTCCATTAGAAACTGGCTTGGCGATATTTGCGTTCACTCAATTCAAGGTAAAGAGCAAGTCCTCAGACACCCATGAGCTATCGCATCCCAGAGCCGACCTACTCAATTGGGAAAGCCGTGAAAAACCGTGCAATACCTATGCATCTAGGAAAGTGGAGTATGACGAGAGCAAGGGGAAGCGCCGGACGCGCTGACAGTTTGTCATCCGCTCGATTTCAGCCTACCCTCCGAATGCAGACTAATTGCTAAAGTGCGCAATTTGACCCGATGCGTCAGAAGCCGACATTTGTTCGGGTTTGGGGTAGCCGTTAATCTGCGATCAGCTCAACGCTGAGCGACTAATGCTACAAAGTTGATCACTACCTGCTTCCGCATCGAATCGGCATCATACCCACGAGCCAAGGCGAGAAGACGAATTGCTTCTGCCACGTCTCCCGGCCGGATTGGATTGGAATCGACCTCCACAAACGGGCCATCAGTTTCTGTCAGCAATCGGTCGATAGGTAACGTTTTGATGACGGCCAATCCTCTCTCTGACCTGAACATCGCTTGATTTATGGAGAAATAGCACCCAAGGGACGAGGCACGTGCGGCTTCAGCTGCCGATCCGCTGAACCAGTGCAGCACGACCTTTCCGGCGTCCATGGGAAACAGCTCCTCCACACAATCCAGGATTTTGGAGACCGTCCTCACGCTATGGACGGACAGGATTTTGTTGCCCTGTTCGGCACAGGCAGAAAGGATACGGCGGAACACCTGGGTCTGACGATCGAGGCTCCGATAGAAGTGAGGCCCAGCGTCTAAACCAATTTCACCCACGTAGCGGGTCTCACGAAGAAGTACTTCGAACAACGGCAACTCTGTCCACCGCTCTTCTGCCAGGTGTGGATGCAGACCAATCCCGACACGAACGAACTTTGATTTACTTGAGAGCTGCAAGTTTCGCCGAAAAGCTTTTGGTGTGGTCGTGACGGCTAACGTTGCTGTTTGTGTGTCTTCACACGCACTGATGGCTTCCTCGAGGTCGGGGTAAAGGTCGAGGTGGCAGTGAAAGTCGACTTGGCGAGGGATTGGCGTCATCACGCGGGTTTTGCTGTTACCGATTGGAGCAGAGTCCCCACTTCTTGAATGCCACGTCGGAAGACGTCAACATAGGCGCCAATCTCATCAGGGGCGTCATTCAGCGGGCCAGGCGTTCTCGCCAGTGTTTCGGCACACCGCGGATTCTCCCGAAGTTTCGCGATCATCAGCTGGAACGACCGTACGTGCTCTCCCTCTGCGGCTGCACTGTCGAGCGTGTGGGACGTAAGGCTAGGAACGGCATAAAGCGTCGAATCGGCGACACCAAGGCCAGCCAAGAGGGAAGCTCGGCGAATGAGGCAGGGAACGCAGGTTCCACAATGCCGGGGCGACATTCCCTTGTATCTTGCTTTCGCGGGTGACGAGCAGGACATCGAGTGCTCGGCAACGATTTTAAGAAAGGCCAGGTCGTGGCATCCGGCCACCATCTCGCCTTTCGTTTGGTGACGATACGGGTTGTCAAGATGAACGGGGATGCCAAGTCCCAGGAGTAGCTCGTTAATGCGTGTCATATAGTACGGATGCGTGGTTCGCGTGCTGAGTGCTCCGAGTCGCAGGGGATCCAGCGGCACATTAAGACCAATTAGGCCATTCTCCGGCACGACGATGCGACCCCGTCCGCCAAGGGAGGAAGCCGCCAACGCCGCCAGCGCGAAAAACAGGAAGGATCGTCCCCGCTGGGTATTTTCGTTCTCACCCGTGTCGGCGTGGTTCTTATCAAAACCCAGCCGCGCACGGAGCGAGCGGAAGCCAATGGCGCTAAAGTGCTGTTCCAGACGGTGAAGTAAATAGGTCTGTGCCTTGCTAGTCTCAGAATCCCAGTAATGGCTTACGAGAAGCGGCCTGCGACCATCGGCTAATAGATTGATTGCTCCGACGAGACTGTCTAGGCCACCTGAGAACAGGCAAACCTCGTCAAACGTTGTCAGGGCCAGATTGGTTGGCGCTGTCGCGATCATGTCGAAACCGGATGGACGAGCCCTGAAGAAAAGCCGCCAATGATCGCCGGTGAGGAATCGTAAGGTTCTTCCGAGCAGGTCGGCTTGAGACGTCCAGAGCGCTTGGTTGGAAACTGGGATGATCAGGTCGATCTCCCGTGTCCAGCCATTTTGTGCATTGTCCAATCTGGAAACGCGTGTATCGGCGGCGTTGACCATTGCAGCGACGATGAGGAAGTCGATTGCTGTCTCACTCGGTCGCAAGCCGAGAACCTGCAAGGTATTAAGCGCGTTACCAATTCCGTAGTCGAACCTTTGGAAGGCCGTCACAAACTGGATTTCAACCGGTGTCGCATCTGTTTGAAGCACAGGGATGGGAGCAGTATCCAGTGCGCCGAAGCGCCCAATGAAATTGAATCTCCTCATGCCTCGTCTCCGAGAACTTGCAGTAATGCGTAGGACTGTTCGTAGATTGTCTGCACGAAACGGTCGACATCGGCACGGGGGATCGTGGCTAAGGCCTGTCCAGTCCCCGCGAATGCGTCTTGGACGGCACCCTGGATGTAGTCATGAAGCATCCGCTCAACCCGACGAACCGCGACGACATCTTGCGGGAGCCGAACGGCACTTCCACCCAGCTCGTTGAACAGCTTCCCTTCAATTGACCGGGAGATCGTTCCGAGAAAGAAGGCCTCGAGCTGGGTAGCTGTCAGCGAATCGAAGGCAACATCTCCAGCCGCCGCTAATTCTGCAGCTGTTTCTAACATCGCATTCCGCGCGATGGCCTCGTCAATGGTGCCGCCATCCGGACACAGGACATCAGTCAACGCAATGAAGACCTCGGTCGCTGGAGATCCGGCCAAGCTGTCCAGACTGAATGGTCGGAGGGCTTCGACCGGACCACGCTGCACAACGTCGCCGAGAAACTGACCCAAGCCGGTGGCGGTTCGCCGCGACGGGCCCATTGTTCGCGCCGCACTATTGGCGCCACCGACTGCATGAACAAATTCGCCGGCGCTGCGGCGGAGTGCACCGCCGCCGCCAGAGCGCGCTGCGCGCGTGAAGTCACCACGTGCGCTGACGAGCGAGGCCCCTGTTGATGCTAGAGGCAGCGCAGGTAAGGGCTGCACCGAAGACGGCGGAACGGGAAGGCGTATAGGAGTTGCAGGGTTTGGCGCTGGCGGTTGCGATCCGGGACTATTGTTGGGCACATCCGATGAAGTTGGCGCCATCGGCTGCGCGGCCGGTATTGAACCCGGCTGATGAATCGGGTCGTCCACCCAAGTAGGGACGAGGCCGCGTCGTGAACCGGGGGTTCTTCCTGAAGTGCCCATTCACTTGCTCGCCGATTTCTTCTGTGTTTTGCCATGCATTCCCGCCACGGTGTTGAGGGCTTTATTTTCAGTCTGCTCCGCCCATTGGCGCGCTAGATCGCTGAATGCCGCGACGTTGCTTCCTGTGAAAGTCGCTGCCCAGCCCGTGACTGCCCAAGGCCCTAGCTTGCTAACTGGAAGCCGCCGAAGAAGCGCGAGCAGCGGTTCTTGAAGCGCTGGGCGAACACTGGCCAAGACCGCGAGACCCTCGGCCGCGGTAGGGCGTTCCTTGAGATCCTCCGCCTGTTCCACCTTCCCCACGAGACCTTGAAAAACGCGGTCGGCATCAGTGGGCGAAAGTCCGATGAGATCGGTTGGCGGAATCGCTTTGATCGCAAGTGTGGTTGACGAAAGCCGTTCGATAAGATCTTCTACCGGGCCCAACGCTATCCCCACGTTGAAGCCTGCGCGCCGGTCCCTGCTGACAAAAACGTAAGGGCGTAAATCGGTGTCGGCGAGCGTCGGCTTGATAAGGCCCCAACGCTTGGCCCATTCGAGGTTCGGCCAGTCTTTGATGGGGGTCTCGACCTGCGCCTCTTCGGACTTCTTCGTCGGTGCTTTCTTGGAGGGAGGTATCTCTCCTCCGCCCCCTTCCAGCTCATCGACGATCCTCGACTTTCCGTCGGACGCAGAATCTAGTGCGATGGCGTCGAAGACCTCGGGCGCAAACCTTTCGGCTAGCATCATTTTCGCCAACGTTGGCAACTTGATGTCATCTTTGAAGCCACGCTCGTCAGCGATCGCCATCCTCAGAGCCATGGTGTTTACGAAGCGCTTCACCTGTCGGGGGTTACCACGCGCCCCTTCCGTCAGAATGGGCGTAATCTGGGCCGCCACCTGTAAAGCGGTGTCGAGTTCCGCTGGCATCGACGTGATTTTCTCAGCGAGCTTGCCACGGTCAAAACCCGTTCCCAACCAGGGACGCTTGAGGGCCTCGCGCGCCACCTCGAGGACTTGAGCAAACTCCGAAGACGTGGGGTCGACGCCGCTGTTAAGGTAAAGAAGAAGCGTAAGGTATACACGCGTCTCGGCGTACCCAAGCGACGGCATTCGGAATGGAACCTGAATGAGCTTTTCGAGGTAGTTACGGGCGTAGCTGCTCGGACCTGTCGAGGCCGGCAGATCTGGGAAATGGTTGCGCACTGCATATTCGATCATACCCTCGTCGGCGGCGATGACGAACGCGGCATGCGGGACGAACAGGAAGAGCCGAATAGCTTCGAGGGTGGCAATTGCTGTCGATGGCAGGCACCGGTCGAGATCGTCAATGAGGACGATCAACTGCTCGATTTTAGCGTTCTTGAGCAGCTCTGCAAAATCTTCCCGGAACGCGTGCATTCGCTGCGGTGCGCTATCAGTCGGCGCGGATTTAAAATGCTCGGCGGCGCCGTCCAGCACTTTGTTGAGCATCTCCCCAGTCAGCACGTCCTTTGGATTTGCGATGACCCCTTGGGCGATCTTGCCAATACCTTGTAAAAGATCGGAGTTCGGCAGACCGGTAGCGAACGTCAGCGCGGCTCCGCCCACGGTTCGAGCGACCTTGAACCAGCTGACGTTCTTGAGGACCTCGGCAGCCTTGTCCGCCACGATCTGGACGCCGGAGCGCTTTTTCAACAGCTCGGCAACAATTGTTTCGATGAGGACGGCCTTTGCGTCGTCGTACCCTTCAAAGAGCCAGCCATTGAAGCGGACGCAGAGCGTCCGATCTTCGCTCCCCAGCTCCTTTTCGATCATGAGCAGAGTGCTGGATTTTCCAGCTCCCCAGTCGCCGTGAAGGCCGATGGTCAGCGGCTCATCTGACTTTTTCTTGATGATTTTGACAACAGTCTTAGCGACAGACTCGTAGTACAGGTAGTCAACAGCGGTTTCATTATCAGCAATAATCATGCCTAGACGTCCCCCTTTGGGCAACAATACTCCGAAAGCGCCAAAGGACAACAGATCGCGACGTGGCCCGCCTCCGCCAAGACCTGACTCCACCTTTTTTCTTGCCGGGCCGCGGTTCTCCTTAAATTATGCCGTTCCGATCTGGTACAGGGAAAGCTAGAACAGTCGCCAAACAACCCACATGATGGGGTAAAATGGACAACTCGTCCGTTCGTCCTTTGGAGGACTACTGCGCCCAGGAGAGTGGCCCGCAAGCTCAATGCAGTTCTTCAGGAGACTTGTGCTCCTGCGTACCACTGCTTCGCCAAGATTGCACCGGCTTTTGAATCGCAGCACTAGTGGCTGAGGGAAGCCAACAATTGGACCGAACCATTGAATACAGTATCATTAGATGGACGGCGATCCGTGACGATTCGGATGGCGACACAAAAGGTATTTGCAGTGACAAAAATCATTCTGATTTTTTCTGACGGAACTGGACAGATAGGTGGAATGCGCCCTGATCAGCGGTTATCCAATATCTACAAAATGTACCGCGCGATGCGACCCGGGTCGGATTCACCGATTAAACCTACCGAACAGGTCGCTTTCTACGATCCGGGACTTGGTGCGGGTGAAACTGATGGAATAACTTTCCGCCGGATTAGAAATATCCTCTCTTCAGCGATAGGAACTGGCATCGATCAGAACGTTATAGATTGCTACGCAGCGATAATTTCTCACTACGAACCGGATGATCGCATTTGTCTATTCGGCTTTAGTCGCGGTGCATATACGGTGCGCTCGCTCGCAAATGTCCTAAATCTCTGTGGTGTTCCAACAAAGAATAGTGACGGCGGCCCCGTGCCCCGGTACGGCCCGAGGCTGCGCAAGATCGCGACGGATGCAGTCAGGTATGTTTATAATCATGGAGCTGGGGCGAAGCGCGACCGTTACGAAGAGGAGCGCGAGGAAAAGGCCAAACGCTTTCGAGAAAAGTACGGCTCAGCGAGGATTGGAGCTGGGGGTGAAGAACAGGGCAATGTCCAACCGGTGTTCATCGGGGTGTTCGACACAGTAGCTGCCTTAGGAAGCCAATCTGCCACTCTACTGACTGTCGGTGGATTTCTTGTGTTTCTTGGTGCAACGTACTGGGTGTCTACATTCGCGCCGGGGTGGATCACTGCCTTTGTGGCCTTAATTCCGTCGATTGCTGCATACTGGTTTCTGGTGGTGATAAAAGGGCAGATCAAGTACTTTTTTAAAGACCCAAGTCGAAGGCCGAAACGGTGGAATCCATGTGACTGGGTGGCGATCCTTCGGCACGGCCATTTAGCTTGGTGGAGTGGAAAGAATTATGATCGCTACGTGGATCGCGAGGTCCGGTATCTTCGCCATGCCTTGGCAGTCGATGAAGCGAGGAGAAAATTTCCCCGCGTACCTTGGGCACGGCCTGAGGACGTTGAATGGAATGAAAAGCAGGGAAATAAGGATTGGATTAAGCAAGTATGGTTTCCCGGCAATCATTCCGATATCGGTGGAAGTTATCCGGAGGAGGAATCTCGGCTATCCGATATTGCTCTAAAGTGGATGGTGGCCGAACTCATTGCTGCCATTCCAGACGTTAAGGTGCGAGGGGATATCTTGGTCACTTCGCCCGACCCACTGGGGCTTCAGCATGATGAGCGCGAGAACGCGCTGAATAGTCAACCGGCGCTGCTTCGTTGGCTAACACGCGACAAACTTACCTGGACCACGCAAGTGAGGGATATTGGCGATAAGGCGCACCTTGATCAATCCATAATTGATCGCTTCTCGGCAAAAGGAGGAGTTCCTCAAATGGGAGACGTCAAAGAGTATCGGCCTTCTAATTTGCGATCCCATCCTCGAACAAAGGACTTTTTTCACTAGGGCCTGTCGTCATTTAGGGGATTCGCAAATCAACTGAAGCGTGATTCATGGGGAGCCTTCTGGAAGGAGGCGCCGATGGTAAGACGCTATGGACTGCGAGACGACCAGTTTGTCCGCATTGAGAACTTGCTGCCCGGGCGGCCCGGCCATGTCGGGCGCAACAGCGAGAAGGGCAACCGTCTGTTTGTCGAAGCGGTGATCTGGAAATTCCGCTCCGGCGCACCCTGGCGGGATTTGCCGGAGCGCTTCGGCGATTGGAACAACACCCACCGGCGCTTCTCGCGCTGGGCCATGTGTGGACGGCTCCGGGTTGTCAAGTGGCTTTCTGACGATGCAGTGCTGGTCGGAGCAGCCATGTGTTCGGCCTTTGAATGCGGCTCACCTGGCCGCTGGCCATAATGCCTTCCGCGGATCAGGTCCCGGTCAA
>JAEUMI010000287.1 GCA_016792825.1 Hyphomicrobiales bacterium | reverse complement strand
ACCGCTGCCGCCCATCGATTTCGGCCGCATTGCGGCGCAGAACGCCAAGCAGGTGATCGTGCAGAAGGTCAGGGATGCGGAACGCGAGCGCATGTATGACGAGTTCAAGGACCGCATCGGCCAGATCGTCAACGGCACGGTCAAGCGGGTTGAATATGGCAATGTGATTGTTGATCTGGGCCGCGGCGAAGCGATTGTCCGGCGCGACGAAGCCCTGCCGCGTGAAACCTTCCGCCCGGGTGACCGGGTTCGGGCCTATGTGTTTGACGTGCGCCGCGAGCAGCGGGGGCCGCAGATATTCCTCAGCCGTACCCATCCGGAATTCATGTCGAAACTGTTCGGCCAGGAAGTGCCGGAAATCTATGACGGGGTGGTCGAAGTCGTCTCGGTTTCGCGCGATCCCGGCAGCCGCGCCAAGATCGCGGTGCGTTCGAAGGATGGTTCGATTGATCCGGTCGGCGCCTGCGTCGGCATGCGCGGCAGCCGCGTTCAGGCAGTGGTGAACGAGCTGCAGGGCGAGAAGATCGACATCATCCAGTGGTCGCCGGATGTGGCAACCTTTGTGGTGAATGCGCTGGCCCCTGCCGAAGTTGCAAAAGTTGTTCTCGACGAGGAAGCCGAGCGTATTGAAGTTGTGGTGCCCGATGACCAACTGTCACTGGCGATTGGCCGGCGCGGACAAAATGTGCGGCTGGCCTCGCAGCTTACGGGCTGGGACATCGACATCATGACGGAAGCGGAGGAATCCGAGCGCCGCCAGAAGGAATTCGTGGCCCGCACGGCGCGCTTCATCGAAGCTCTCGACGTGGATGAAACCCTGGCCCAGCTTCTGGCGTCGGAAGGCTTCGATACGGTGGAAGAAATTGCCTATGTTGACCTGAACGACATTGCCTCCATCGATGGCCTTGACGAGCAGACCGGCGAAGAACTGCAGAACCGGGCGCGGGAATATCTGGACCGCGTTTCGAAAGAGCAGGACGCACGACGAGTTGAGCTTGGCGTGAGCGATGAGCTTAAAGAGCTCGAAGGGGTGAGTGCCGCCATGCTGGTGGCGCTTGGCGAAGCGGGCATCAAGACCATGGAAGACCTGGCGGATTGCGCCACGGACGACCTTACGGGCTGGACCGAGCGCAAGGGCACCGAGAGCGTCAAACACAAGGGTGCGTTCACGGGTCTGGAAGTTTCGGCGGCCGAGGCGGAAGCCCTGATCATGGCGGCGCGCGTCAAGATGGGCTGGATCGAGGCCGCGGCTGAACCTGAAGAGGCCGTGGCGGAAGCCGAGGCATAAGACTGGGAGGAGCATGGAAGCCGGGCTGGACGAACATTTGACGGAACGCATGTGCATTGTAACCCGCGCGGTTCATGATGAGGATGGCCTTATCCGTTTTGTTCGCAGCCCCGATGGCTATGCGGTTCCGGACCTGCAGCGCAAGCTGCCGGGGCGGGGCGTTTGGGTCACGTTAAGCCGCGAGCGGGTTTCCGATGCGGTCAGGAAAAACCTGTTTTCCCGGGGGTTTAGCGCCGAAACCAAGGCGGCGCCGGAGCTTGCCGAGACAATCGGGGAATTGCTGCGGAAACTCGCCCTTTCGTACTTTTCCCTGGCCAAAAAGGCCGGGCTGGCGGTGGCCGGAAACAGCAAGGTTGAGGACATGGTGTCTAAAAACCTAGCGCAAATCATCATACATGCTGTAGAAGCAGCACCAGACGGGCGGCGCAAGATCGACAAGCTGGCGGCGCCAGACGTGAAAGTGATCAATATTTTCCACGTTGATGAATTGGATTTGGCCTTTGGCCGATCAAATGTGATACATGCTGCCGTGGGCCGGGGCAGGCTTGCCGAAAAACTGCTTCTGGCCGTGCAGCGGATTGAACGATATGACGCTCCGTTGAGCGCCTAGTTATTGTGTTATTGTAGAGAGAGCATGACCGACAGCAACGACAAGAACGAGACGAAATCCGGTGCGGGGCGCGCTGGCGGGGGAACTTTGACCCTCAAGCGCCCGACGACTGAGCAGAGCAGGGTCAAGCAGAGCTTCTCGCATGGGCGGACCAAGACCGTTGTTGTGGAAACCAAGCGCAAGCGTTTTGGCGATGACAAGCCAGCGGAAGCCAAGCCGATGTTTCAGGTGCAGCCGAAGGTGGCAGCGCCCGCCACCCCGCCGCGCACCACGCAGAACAACCGCTCCGGCGTTGTCCTTCGCACCCTGACGGATGAAGAAAAGGAAGCGCGCGACCGGGCCCTCGTGGGTTCAAGGGTTCGCGAGGCGGAAGAGCGCAAGCAGCAGGAAATCGAGGCGCTGCGCCGCAAGGAACATGACGAAAAGGATCTGCGCGACCGCGAGGCCGCAGCCAAGCGCAAGCTTGAAGACGATGCGCGCCACCGGGCCGAAGAAGAAGGCCGGCGCAAGGCCGAGGAAGCCGCCAAGAAGCTCAATCCGAAATCCATCGTGCAGGCTGACCGGGAAGAGGAAGCCGAGGCCCGCTCGAAGAGCCCGCGCGGCAGTGCCGGGGTCATCAAGCGCAAGATCGAAGTGCCCGCACCGACGCGCACCAAGGCCGACATGGACAAGCGCCGCGGCCGGCTCACGGTTGCCAATGCGCTGTCCGATGACGAGGACCGCAACCGTTCGGTTGCCGCCTTCAAGCGCCGAACCGAACGCCTGAAAAAGCAGGCGCAGGGTTTCCAGATGCCGACGGAAAAGATGACCCGCGAGATCGTCATTCCGGAAGCCATCACCATCCAGGAACTGGCCAACCGCATGGCGGAACGCGCCGTCGACATCATCAAGATATTGATGAAGCAGGGTCAGATGCACACGATCAACGACGTGATCGACGCGGACACCGCACAGATCATTGCCGAGGAAATGGGACACCGGGTCAAGCGCGTTTCGGAATCGGACGTTGTCGAAGGGCTTTCGGCGGACACCGATGCGCCGGATCAATTGCAGCCGCGGCCGCCGGTCGTGACCATCATGGGCCATGTGGACCACGGCAAGACCTCGCTGCTGGACGCCATCCGCAAGACCAATGTTGTCTCCGGCGAAGCAGGCGGCATTACCCAGCACATCGGCGCCTACCAGGTTGCCACGAAGAACGGCCTCGTCACCTTCATCGATACGCCAGGCCATGAAGCCTTTACCTCCATGCGCCAGCGCGGCGCAAAAGCCACGGATATCGTGGTTCTGGTGGTTGCCGCCGACGACGGCGTGATGCCGCAGACGGTTGAAGCGATCAACCACGCGCGCGCCGCCGAGGTGCCGATCATCGTGGCGATCAACAAGATCGACAAGCAGACGGCCAACCCCAACAAGGTGCGCACCGAACTGCTGCAGCATGAAATCGTTGTGGAAGGCATGGGCGGCGACACGCTCGATGTTGAAGTCTCCGCCATGAAGGGCACGAACCTCGACAAGCTGCTGGATTCGATCCTGCTGCAGGCCGAAGTGCTTGACCTGAAGGCCAATCCAAACCGCGAGGCTTCAGGCCTTGTAATTGAAGCGCAGCTCGACAAGGGCCGGGGGCCGGTGGCCACGGTTCTGGTCCAGCGCGGCACCTTGCGTCTCGGCGATATTTTCGTGGCCGGTTCCGCCTGGGGCCGGGTTCGCGCGCTTATCAACGACAAGGGCGAGCAGATCAAGGAAGCCGGGCCTTCGGTTCCGGTCGAAGTTCTGGGCCTCAGTTCTGCGCCGGAAGCGGGCGACCAGTTCGACGTGGTGCCGACGGAAGCGCGGGCCCGCGAAATCACCGATTACCGCGAGCGCAAGCGCCGCGACAGCCGCGGCACATCGGTCGTGCGTTCATCGCTTGAGCAGATGATGAGCCAGCTTTCACAGGCCGGCCGCAAGGAATTCCCGATCCTCGTCAAGGCTGACGTGCAGGGTTCCGCCGAAGCCATCGTGCAGGCCTTGGAAAAGATCGGCAATGATGAAATCCGTTCGCGGGTTGTGCATTATGCGGTGGGCGGCATCAATGAAAGCGACATCGGGCTGGCAACAGCTTCGGGCGCGGTGGTTCTGGGCTTCAATGTCCGTGCCTCGGGCCAGGCCAGGGATGCGGCGGAGCGGGCCGGCATCGAAATCCGTTACTACAACATCATTTACGACCTCGTCGACGACATCAAGGCGGCCATGTCCGGCAAGCTGGCGCCGGAACTGCGCGAAACCTTCCTTGGCAACGCGAAGATCCTCGAAGTGTTCAACATCACCAAGGTGGGCAAGGTTGCGGGCTGCCAGGTTACCGAAGGCCAAGTGCAGCGCGGCGCCAAGGTTCGCCTCATCCGCGACAACGTGGTGGTGCATGAAGGCACACTTTCGACGCTCAAGCGCTTCAAGGATGAAGTGAAGGAAGTCCAGGTTGGTCAGGAATGCGGCATGGCATTTGAAGGCTACCAGGACATGCGCGCCGGCGACGTGATCGAATGCTTCCGCGTGGAGAAGATCCAGCGCAAGCTGGACTAAGCGGGGCGATATGCGTCCAAGCAAGGGTTCAGCAGGACCTTCCCAGCGCCAGCTTCGGGCGGGCGAACTGATCCGCCATGCTCTGGC
>JAEUMI010000165.1 GCA_016792825.1 Hyphomicrobiales bacterium | reverse complement strand
AGCGCCGCCGCGATGGTGGCATCATCGAGCTTCATTTCCGTGAGAATGGCCGCCACTTCCAGGGGATGGTTGAAATAGGCCTCGCCCGAGGCGCGGCGTTGGCTGCCATGCGCCTTCATGGCATAGACATAGGCGCGGTTGAGCAGGTCCTCATCCGCGTCCGGGTCATATTTCACAACCCGTTCAACCAATTCGTACTGGCGTATCATATGCCCAGTTTACGATAAAAAAGGCCGGACGCGAGGGTCCGGCCTGAATATTCTTAAAATTAGCGGAAATCAGTAGCCGTTGCGCTGGCTGCCGGGGCTTTCGGCCGGCGGCATGCCTTCCAGGCCGCGGAGCAATTCTTCCTCGGTCATCTGTTCGAACTCGACGACGTCTTCACCGCCGGCGGTCTGCTCGCCCACGCTGCCGGGAACATTGGAGGTGAGCAGCGGCATGTCGGTCGGCTCCGGCTCGTCCACTTCCACATGCTTTTGCATGGCGTGAATGAACTCTTCGCGCAGGTCGTCCTTGTTGATCGTCTCGTCGGCAATCTCGCGCAGGCTGACGACCGGATCCTTGTCGTTGTCGCGGTCAAGGGTGATGGGCGCCCCTTGCGAAATCATCCGGGCCCGGTGGGCCGAAAGCAGAACCAGCTCAAACCGGTTCGGCAGCTTGTCAATGCAGTCTTCAATCGTGACGCGCGCCATAAGCTCGTGTTCTCCTGAAACGGGGGTAAATCGGGATTTGGGCGGCTTCTAGGGGGTTTTCCCCCAAAATGCAAGCCAGCCATGCCCGGCCCCGCAATGGCCCCCCGGGCCACGCCGTTTACCCTGCCCGGCGCGTCGATCCCCGCCTGGTGGGCAATGGCATTCTCCGCCGTCTGGAAATGCCATTGACCGTCCAATTAGCATTTGCCTGAATCGCCCCTGCCTCTTACACTTTCCGCCACGCAACGGGAGGCCCCATGAAAAACTACCTGGCAAAATTCTGGTGGATCTTCCTGCTCCGCGGCGTCTTCAGCATCGTCTTCGGCGTGCTGGCCTTCACCATGCCGGGCCTCACCATCGCCACCCTGGTGATCGTCTGGGGCGCCTATGCCCTGGTCGACGGCATTTTGGCGGTTTACGCCTCCGCCACCGGCGGCACCAAGCCGGGCGACCACTGGCTGGTGGGCATGCAGGGCATGATCGGCCTTGCCGCCGGCATCCTCACCCTGCTCATGCCGGGGGTGACCGCCCTTGGCCTGCTCATCGCCATTGCCGCCTACAGCCTGGTGGTGGGCGTTTTGCAGATTGCAGCCGCCATCAAGCTGCGCGAGGAAATCGAGGGCGAATTCTGGCTCGGCCTCTCCGGCCTGGTGTCGATCCTCTTCGGCATGTTCATCATCGCCCGGCCGGGCGAAGGGGCGCTGGCCGTGATCTGGATCATCGGCGCCTACGCCATCATCTTCGGCGTATTCCTCATCTCCTTTGCCTTCCGCATCAAGGGCCACGGCAAAGCGGCCTGACGCAAAGCGCCGGCGGAAAATTCCTCCGTCTACGGATGATTATGCGGGGTGTGCTGGCGTCAGCTCATGGCGGCCGCCTTTCCATCTGGAGGAAAGAAGGTGGAGGGGATGTCCCCGCCCTGGCTTCAAGCCTGCATATGCTCGGACGTGTGGTGTTTGGGTTGGTTAGGCTCAAAGCCCGGCCTTGAAACGCAGCGGTTTTTGCCTCGGGGTCGTTCTTGCAGAGCCTCAGATCGCACGGTGTCCAGTGTTTGCCGCTGAGGTTGTTTAGCCATCTAAGGCGCGGGGACCGTAGTGTCCCCGGGTCTTGCCCTAAGCTCCCGATGGAGCGGGGCGCTGTCTGTCCCCTCTCCCGCAGGCGCTGCACATGGTTCCGGCAATTTCGAGACGCTGTCGACACTGTCCCCTCCTTTCCGGAACCATCACAGACCTTATATTCCTACAATAGGAACATGTCAAGGGGGTTAGGAAAATAAATTTTAGGTCAAAAAGAGATTGTTCCGGCAACGCTTTGCGCAAAATTCAACTATTGCTGGCCAAGCCTGGACTTGCCCTTTTGAGTTCAGCAGGAAGGAATGCATCGATCTCATCGTCAGAAAATGTCAAATCTTCATCTCGCTGAAGTGCGCGTTGAGCTTTTCTGTAAGCGGAGTCCATAGTTGCGGGTGATCCAGAATAGACCCCCTGCAACTCCAACAATAACCGATTACGCTCTTCAACTAACTCATTCAGCGGTCTTTCACCCATGGATAGGTCAGTTAAGAGTGATAAATACTGCTCCCTTATGAACCAAACATTCGCTGCGGCCTGTTTGTGTTTTTGCGCAACTTCGCCCAGGTCATAATTTTTTGTATAAGCATTAAGGACTAACAAGACTGTTGAAACAACGCCTCCTATAATGTTTCCAGCCATTCCAGAACCAAACAGGGTCGACACAAAGCCAGCAGTGGCAACCGCTGACAGCAAGATTTGCGCAAGTTTTAATCTGGCATGCCTCCGAAAAAGTATATCTGCGCATTTTTCGTGTGTCTTGTGTGAATAAACAACGCGGCCATAGCACTCCCGAA
>JAEUMI010000162.1 GCA_016792825.1 Hyphomicrobiales bacterium | reverse complement strand
CGGGTGAATCCAACTTTTCGCAGATGAGTCAAGGCATCGGCGGCATCACCGCGAAGCGCGTCCGCCAGAATGAGATAACCGGCGAGATGGTCACCGACAGCCACTGCCACGACGACTGAGCCGGGAGGGGCGGCGGGCTTTTTCAGGGTGCGCTGCTTGAGCTTCCCGCGAACGAAATCTCCGCCACCGACGATGATCCGCTTCCCGTCGACATGGCCTTCAATGCCCGAACCAGCCATTTCCTTCGCCCTGACTGGCATGCTGAGGGTTAGTCCGCGTTCGCTGGCTGCCTCAACGATTGACTTCGCGATGACATGCTGGGACGCCTGATCAAGCGAGGCGGCAAGGCGCAGAATCTCATCCGCACTGCGCCGGCCAGATGAATGCACATCAACAAGCCTGGCGCGCCCTTCGGTGAGCGTGCCGGTTTTGTCGATGACCAGCACCGAGGCCCGCGCCAGAGTTTCTAGCACCGGCCCCCCCTTGACCAGCACGCCGCGCCGCGCGGCCTTGCTGATCCCGGAAATGATGGCAACCGGGACCGCGAGAATGAGCGGGCATGGGGTGGCCGAAACAAGCACCGCGAGCATGCGCAGGTGTTCGCCGGTTATCATCCATGTCCCGCCTGCGAGAAGCACGGTCAGAGCCAGGAACCACATTGCAAAACGGTCAGCGAGGCGCACCATGGGCGCCTTTGCCTCTTGCGCTGCCTTAACCAGGCGCACAATGCCGGCATAGGTGCTCTGAGATGCGGGGCGGATGGCAATGACGTCAAAGGCCATGTCGAGGCTGGAGGAGCCGCTCAGCACGTCGTCACCGACATTGCGATACACCGGAACAGATTCGCCGGTGAGGATGGATTGATCGAGCAGGGCTCTTCCGCTTGCCACCTTGCCGTCGACAGGGACGATCTCACCCTGGCGCACAAGAATGCGGTCACCCGGTACAAGCTCTTCAATGCGCACCTCGGACAAGTTGCCGTCGAGATAGCGCAGCGCCTTCGTGGGCACTCGCCCGAGGAGCGTGTTCATTTCCGAGCGGGCCCGCGCCTCGGCAAAATTCTCCAGCAACTGGCCGCCGGAATACATGAGGGAGACAACGGCCGCAGCAAGCGTTTCGCCGAAATAAAGAGCTCCTGACATTGACAGGGCCGCAACGATGTCGAGGCCAAACTCGCCGCGCCACAGCGATGTAAGAATCTCCCGGGCGAGGAACAGGAGGACAAATGCGGCCGCAAATCCCCATATTGTGGCCTGCAGGGCATTCAAACCGAAATAAGGTGCCAGGAACCCCGCTGCCAGCCCAAGGGCCGATATCAGGACCAGCAGCAATTTGAGTGGGCTAAGCACGGCGTGCCTTTCAATCTTGGGTATTCCTGTCGAGCGACTCTTGAAACTGAATTTGCAGCGCCGGGACTGCCCTTGCAAGGACTGCCTCTGGTATTTGACTTGGGAACGTTGCTCATTCACCATGGAATTGTAGAGGATAGCTCCTTACGGTTTCCGCCAGGCAAAGGAGTGGTTTCATGCCGAAACAGTATGACCAGGGCGGAAGGGCAACGGCTGGGGCGTTCCGGCGGCCCTCTGAAGGGTCTTCCATGCCGGGCGCCAGATCCCTCAAGCAACGGGTCGGCGCTCTCAAGAACCTGCGCCCCTTCATTGCGATGGTGTGGCGTGCCAGTCCAGGCTTGTCTGCTGCTTCGCTCCTGCTGCGCCTGATCCGGGCTCTTCTTCCAGTTGCGACACTATATGTCGGCAAACTGATCATCGACGAAGTGGTGCTGCTGGTCCAGATGCCGGGCAAGCCAGGGACGCTGCAGCAGTGGTGGGACAGCGGGCATCTCAACTGGCTCGGCTTCTTGCTCGCGGCCGAATTCGCGCTGGCGGTTCTGGCCGATATTCTCGGGCGCATCGTATCGCTGATCGACAGCCTGCTTTCGGAACGGGTGACGAATTCCTCAAGCATCCGCCTGATGGAACATGCCGCGACCCTTGATCTCGAAGATTTCGAAAACGCCGAGTTCCAGGACCAGCTCGAGCGGGCGCGCCGCCAGACCAGCGGGCGAATGACGCTGATGGGCCAGCTCCTGAGCCAGGCGCAGGATCTTGTGACGGTCACCAGCTTTGCCGCGGGCCTCATCTTTTATGCGCCGTGGCTCATTGTCTTGCTGCTTCTCGCCCTGGTGCCGGCTTTCCTTGGGGAGGCGCATTTCAACGCCCAGAGCTATTCGCTCGATTTCGGCCGCACGCCGGAGCGGCGGGAAATGGATTATGTCAGGCAGACGGCGGCAAGCGTGGAAACCGCCAAGGAAGTGAAGATCTTCGGCCTCAACGGTTTCCTGATCGACCGCTATGTGAAACTCGCCACCGCCTTCTATGCGGCCAATCGCCGGCTGGCGTTGCGGCGCGCCGGCTGGGGCGGGTTGTTCACGGCCATCGGCACCGTGGGTTATTACCTTGCCTATGCCTATATCGCCTGGCGCACCCTGGCTGGCGAGTTCTCAGTTGGCGATCTCACTTTTCTCGCCGGATCCTTCCGCCGTTTGCGCAACTTGCTTGAAGGGCTTCTTGCAAGTTTTTCGACCACGGCCAGCCAGGCGCTTTATCTCAACGACCTGTTCTCGTTTTTCGAAGTCCAACCTGAAATTCTGTCGCCTGAGAATCCGCGGCCCTTCCCAAAACCAATCCGCCAAGGATTTGTGTTCGAGAGCGTGGGTTTCAGGTATCCCGGTGCAGAGCGCTGGGCGGTGCGAAATCTGACCTTCACGCTCAAGGCGGGAGAAGTTCTGGCGCTTGTCGGCGAAAATGGCGCGGGCAAGACCACCCTGGTGAAGCTCCTCTGCCGCCTTTACGATCCGGATGAGGGCCGCATTCTTCTCGATGGCCATGACTTGAGGGATTACGACCTTGATGCCCTGCGCGGCAACATGGGTGTGATCTTCCAGGACTTCGTCCGCTACAATCTCAGCGCCGCCGACAATATCGCGGTGGGGATGATTTCAGCCCGCGCTGACCGGGACCGCATCGCGCGTGCCGCCAAGCGCAGCCAGGCCGATGCGGTGATTGCCAGGCTTCCCGGCGGCTATGAGCAGATGATCGGCAAGCGCTTCAAGAATGGGGTGGAGCTTTCGGGCGGCGAATGGCAGAAAATGGCCATCGCCCGGGCCTATATGCGCGAGGCCGAGGTTCTGATTCTTGACGAACCGACTGCCGCACTGGACGCGCGTTCGGAATTTGAAGTGTTCAAGCGTTTCAAGGAGCTGAGCGAGGGCAAGACAGCCATTCTCATTTCGCACCGGTTTTCCAGCGTCCGGATGGCGGACCGCATTCTCGTTCTGGCCGATGGAAAAGTGGAAGCGGCCGGAACCCATGAAGAGCTTGTGGCGCAATCGGGGCGCTATGCCGAGTTGTTCGAACTGCAGGCGGCGGGCTACCGCTGAATTGATGTTGGAACTTACCGGGCGTAAATACGTTGTTGGCGGAGGAGGACGAACACCATGCGAACCCTTATTGGAATGATACTCGGCTGCCTGCTAACTATCGGCGTCGTTTATGTCCATGATTCCATGGCGACTTCGACGGTTGCCAACGAGACTGCTGCCGGCACCTCGCGGGCCATCGTCAACTGGGATGTTGCCAAGAGCGAGTGGGTGGAAGTCAAGGAGAACGTGCGCATGGCCTGGCTGAAACTGAAAGCCAACGTCAGCTAGGCGGAAACACCTAAAGGCGCTTTTCTATCCATTCCTTGATGTCCGCCATGACCTTTTCCTTGCTGATGTCGTTCAGGAGGCCATGGAACCGGCCAAACGGTGCTGTCGCTCGAGACCCATGGCATCCATGACGGTCACCTCCGGGACCTCCAGAAACGCGTGGCTGCGCTGATCGAAGCGCAGGCTTGAACAGGTGCAAACGGCCCACGCTTTCGATAAGGTGTGGTCCAAAACCTGAACTTGTGGTGGAGCCCGAGCCGTGACGACGATTGATGAAGACCTCGCCGAGGCAATGGCGAATTTTGTGGCCAAGCGCCCAAAAACGGCGGCACTCCACGAACGGGCGAAGGCCGTGATGCCCGGCGGCAATACGCGCACGGTTCTTTATTCGGCGCCGTTTCCCATCCGGGCCGAGCGGGCCGAGGGGTGCACCATCTGGGATGTGGACGGGCATTCCTATCTTGATCTGGTGGGCGAATATTCAGCCGGGATTTACGGGCACTCCAACCCGCGCATCCACAAGGCGGTCAATGATGCCTTGGCGCAAGGCCTCAATATGGGCGCGCATCACACCCGCGAGGTGATCTTTGCGGAAGCCGTGACTAGCCGCTTTGATCTTGACCTGGTGCGCTTCACCAATTCCGGCACGGAAGCCAACATGATGGCGCTGGCGGCGGCGCGGTGTTTCACGGGCCGCAAGAAAATCATGCCGATGGAGGGCGGCTATCATGGCGGCACGCTCTATTTCAGCCATGGCGCCTCGCCGGTGAATGCGCCGTTTGACTGTGTGCTGGCGCGCTTCAATGACATTGAAAAGACCCGGGCGCTTATTGTTCAGCATGCGGATGATCTGGCGGCGGTCATCCTTGAGCCCATGCTGGGGGGAGGCGGGTGCCTTCCGGCAGCACCGGAGTTCCTGGCGATGCTGCGGGAAGAGACGGCCAGGCGCGGCATTGTGCTGGTTTTTGATGAAGTGATGTCGTCCCGTCTGCATCCCAAGGGACTTTCCGCCAAATACGGCATTCAGCCCGACATCAAGACCCTCGGCAAATACATCGGCGGCGGTATGAGCTTCGGGGCCTTCGGCGGCAGCCACGCCATCATGGAACAGTTTGATCCCTCACGGCCCAATGCGCTGCCGCACGCGGGAACCTTCAACAACAATACCCTGACCATGACGGCGGGACATGTGGGGCTAACGGAGATTTTCACGGCGGAAGCCTGTGTCGCACTCAATGAACGGGGCGAGGAATTGCGCCGCGCCATCAATGACCTGTGCATGGGCTACCAGGCCGCGTTTCAGGCAACGGGGGTGGGGTCGATGATCACGCTGCATCCCATAGCCGGCTCCATCGTTAAACCGGAGGATGCGGATAGGGCAGACAAGCGTTTGAAAAGGCTCCTCTATCTCTACCTGCTTGATCAGGGCATCTACATTGCAGAGCGGGGCTTCATGGCGCTTTCCCTGGTGGTCAGTGCGGTCGACAGGCAGCGGCTTTTGGACGCCCTTGAAAGCTTCATCAAGCGCTATCGCCATTTGCTGGTGGCTTCGGCCTGACCCCCGGGCTAATATGTATTGAACGCACATTCAATAAGGGGAGACTTCATTTTGAAACCGGCCAGCAATCGCTTCAACGCGAAAGACCTGTGGCAGAAGGACCATGATCACTTCCTCCATCCCTGGACGCATTTTGACAGTTTCAAGAAGGAAGGCTCGCTGCTCATTGTGGAGGGTGAAGGCGCGCACATCACCGATGTGAACGGCAAGCGTTACCTCGATGGGCTTGGCGGCATGTGGTGCGTGAACGTGGGTTATGGCCGCAAGGAAATGGCCGAAGCCATGGCGGAACAGGCGCTGCTGCTGCCCTATGCCAATGCCTTTGTGGACATGAGCAACGCACCGGCTGCCGAACTTGCAGCCAAACTGGCGCAACTGGCGCCGGGGTCGCTCAACCACGTGGCGTTTTCGACGTCCGGTTCCTGTTCAAATGATACAGCGGTCCGATTGGCCCATTTCTATCACGCGCGGCGCGGCGAGCCCTCACGCAAGCACATCATCTCGCGGCATAATTCCTACCACGGTTCGAGCTATCTGACGATTTCCATCGGCAACCGTGATGGCGACCGGACACCCAATTTCCATTATCTCTCGGATTTCATCCATCACCTCTCAGCGCCCTATCCCTACCGCCGGCCCGACGGGATGACGGAAGACCAGTTCACGGATTTCCTGGTCGAGGAGTTCAAGGCGAAGATTTTGGAAGTGGGCGCCAAGAACATTGCCGCCTTTATTGCGGAGCCCATCCAGGGTTCAGGCGGGGTAGTGACACCTCCGCCCGGCTACCTGAAGCGCATGTGGGAAGTGGCCAAGGAGAATGGCATTCTCTTCATCGCCGATGAGGTGGTCACGGCCTTTGGCCGGCTGGGGCATTGGTTTGCGAGCTATGATGTGTTTGACGTTCAACCGGATATCATTGTTTCAGCCAAGGGGCTCACGTCCGGCTACCTGCCGCTCGGCGCCACAATATTTTCCGATGAAGTCTATGAGTCAATCAGCCAGCCCGGACCGGATGTCTGGTTTGCCCACGGGTTCACATATTCCGGGCATCCCGTGTGCTGCGCGGTGGGGTTGAAGAATATCGAGATCATCGAGCGTGAGGGCCTGCTTGACCATGTGAAAGTGGTGGGCGACTATTTTGAAAAGCGCCTGAAGGAACTGGAAAGCCTGCGCCTCGTTGGCAATGTGCGGGGCAAGCGCCTGATGATGTGCGTGGAATATGTGGCGGACAAGGCCACGAAGGCGCATCTGCCCGATGAAATCAACATTTCCAAGCGCATTTCAAACCTCTGTGAGGAGCGCGGGCTTCTGGTGCGGCCGCTGGGCCATCTCGACGTAATGTCGCCGCCGCTCACCTTGAGCAAAGTCGAGGCGGACTTCCTCGTCGACACGCTGCATGGGGCGATTGAAGAAGTAACGCATGACCTGGTGAAGGGCGGCATGCTGCCCGCCGTCGCGCGGCCCATACAGCACGGAGGGAATTGACCGGATAATTGTCATTCCGGCCTACGCCGGAATCCCATTGACGTATGAGGGACTCCGGCTTTCGCCGGAGTGACTAACGTACATCGAAGTAATAGATATCTTCCGGCCCATCCCGCTCGTCGATTTGCGAGCCGATCTGCGTGGCGCCGAACTTTACGGCGAGCGCCAGCGAAGGCGCGTTGCCCGGCTGGATTGATAGAATGACGCCTTCAAGTCCCTGGGTTTTGGCCCAGGCGGTGAATGCGGAAACGGCTTCAAAGGCGATGCCTTGGCGGCGATAGGCTTCAAAAATGGTATAGCCCATCTCGGTTGCAAGACGTTCCTTGCCATTGAGCAGGAATGGCATGGGCTGGTGATGGCAATTCATGCTGCCAACGATTTCGCCCGTCTCCTTTGCGGCGATGGCGCGGATGGACCAGGGCGCGTAGGTGGGGTCGGCCAGCCATTGATCGTAACGCAATTTGTATACCCAGGAATCATCGAACCATTCCTCGGGAAGCTTTTCACCGACAAGGCCCTGGGTAGCCTTGATGTTTCCGGCGGCAGTGCTGGCCAGTGCAGCGAGCGGGACGAGCCGGAGAATCAGGCGATCAGTTTCGATGTGGATCACAGGGCGGCCCTCAATTCACGGGCAAGGTTTCCCTTGGCGCCAGCCTCAACGCCCGTGAGGCCGAGCCACTCCGCCATGAGCTGCAATTCTTTGCTCAGGGCCTCGGCTGTTTCCCTGGCATCGGCATGGGGTTCGAGATGGGCGGTGTTGGCCCGCAATACGCCCGCCTGCCGGTCAGACTTCAGGCAGACGCGAGCAGCGAAGCGGTCGCCCATCAGGAATGGCAGGACATAATAGCCGAATTTGCGTTTTTCGGCAGGGGTATAAATTTCAATGCGGTAGTGAAAATTGAACAGGCGCTCGGCCCGGGCGCGCTCCCACACGAGCGGGTCGAAAGGCGAGACAAGCGCCGTGCCGCCGGCTTTGCGCGGAAGTTTTGTGTCGCGGTGGATGTAGGCCTGATGTTTCCAATCCTGCACCGCCACGGGAACGAGGGTTCCTTCTTCAAGGAGTTCGGCCAATGCCACTTTGGTTTCCGCCACGGGCAGGCGGAAATAATCGCGCAGGTCAAACTCCGTGCCCACGCCGAGGGCCAGGGCGGAAAGCTCCATGAGCCTGCGGAAAGTTTCGGATTCCGGTGGCGTTGGCCGCTGCAATATTTCTGAAGGGATGACGTTTTCGGTGAGATCGTAGATGCGTTCGAAGGATGGGCGGGCGGCGGTGGTCACGAGGCCCTGGTCGAAGAGGGTCTCGAGCGCCATCTTGCCCTTGCTCCAGCCCCACCAGCCGCCCGCACTTTTGCCGCTGTCGGGAAAATCGCTCACCGCCGTCGGGCCGTTGCGCCGGACAAAGTCGAGCACGCTTTTCAAATAATCGCCCTCGTCGCGGGCAAACTGGTTCATTGAACCATAGGTGCCATTACCGTTCAGGGCGCGGTTCATGCGCCAGCGCATGAGGGGATGCAGGTCGAGCGGCACAAGGCTTGCCTCATGAGACCAGCACTCAAACATGGTGCGCTTCTTGTTGCTGAAGCTGCGGGCATCAAGCGTGGCGTGGTCATAGTGTCCAAGCCTGGAAAACACCGGCAGGTAATGCGAACGCACCAGAACGTTCACGCTGTCGATTTGCAGCAGGTTTAGCTGGTTGATGGTGTTGCTGATTTTTGTCCAGTTTGCCTTGCCCTCGCGCTTGGGAAAGCTGAAGCCCTGCGCCGCAAGCGCCAGCCTTCGGGCCTCAGCCAGCGAAAGGGCGGGCTTCATTTCAGAATTTTTTCCAGCGTCTGATGATAGGGGGCAAACCCGAACTTCACATAGGCGGCCAGTGCAGCCTGATTGACGGATAGCACCCCGATGCGAAATATTTTCCGGCCCTTGCCGCGCGCCAGTTCCTCGCAACGCGCCAACAGCGCGGTTCCGACGCCTTGCCTTCGCGCGGAACTCGTGACGCTGAGATCGGCAACATGGGCGTAGGTGTAGGCAATCTCGTCGCCGGTTCCATCGGCTTCGCAACTGGCAAGAAGCGTGGCATAACCCAGCAGCGTGCCATCGCACTCGGCAACAAGTATCGTGCCATCATTCTTCGCGCACCATTTCTTGCTCTCCGCGATGTACCATGGGCCGATATCCTCCGGCGCCTTGCCCCATTTGTACATGGGAGCTTCGTAGGCCTGCAATTCACGCACAAGCTCGACAACCTGCGATTCATCGCGGTCTTCATATTCTCGGATGGTGAAGCGGGGAGTTATGCGGCCTCGTCGTGCCATACGGCGGCTGCGGGACTGGCTTCGTTCGGTTTGAGTTTGGCGCTGTGCCTGAACAGGGTTGAGCAGTAGGGGCAGACGATTTCCTCGGCCCCGCCCATGTTCAGAAATACATGGGGGTGGTCAAAGGGCGGCTTGGCGCCGACGCACATGAATTCCCTGGCGCCGATCTCGATCTTGGAAAGCCCCATGTCATTCTGGAAATGCGGGGTGGAAGAAGCTGCCATGGGAACCTCGAAATAACTTGTGAGGGATGCCAGATAGCATATCCTGCCGGGCATGCACAAATTCAATTCGGACAGTGTGGAAATCGCCTTCGATGACGCGGGGCAGGGCGAGCCGGTGCTTCTCATCCATGGTTTTGCCTCCAACGGCCGGGTGAACTGGGTTGACACGGGCTGGGTCAAGACCCTGGTGGACGGCGGGTTCCGGGTCATCACCATGGACAATCGCGGCCATGGGGAAAGCGAAAAGCTCTATAATCCCGACCTCTATTCGGCAGCGGAAATGGCGGAGGATGCGCGGCGCCTGCTGGACCATCTCGGCATTTCCCGGGCCCATGTCATGGGCTATTCCATGGGCGCGCGGATCGCGGCATTTCTCACGATAAGCCATCCCTCCCGGGTGGGAGCGGCGATTTTCGCCGGCCTGGCAGCGCGGATGATCACCGGGGTTGGCGGCGGGGCGGAGATTGCCCGGGGGCTTGAGGCCTCATCGCTCTTGGACGTGACCGATGTGGGGGCCCGCGCCTTCCGGATATTTGCCGAACAGACCCGCGGCGACCTGAAGGCGCTGGCGGCCTGCATCAAGTCCTCGCGGGTGAAGATCACCGAGGCCATGCTTGCAACCATCAAAAATCCGGTCCTCGTGGTGGTGGGTGAAAAGGACGATGTGGCGGGGGAAATCGGCCCGCTCGTGGCGGCCATTCCGGGGGCTGCCGGCGTTGTATTGCCAAGGCGCAACCATATGAACGCGGTCGGCGACAAGCAGTACAAGCAAGCGGTTTTAACCTTTTTGGGCAGCCATTTACTGGGAATTGACAATTAACCGGGGCACTCCCCATCTAGAGGCATATCTGCTATAGATGCGGTGCCGAGGAGAATAAACCATGCGCCAGTCCACCAAGCCACATGTCGTTCAGGCCATCGATCCCGTCTGGGACCGGATGCGGCGGGAAGCCGAGGAAATCGCCCGCAAGGAACCGGTTCTCGGCGGCTTTATCTTTTCGGCGGTTCTCAATCACAGCACCTTTGAGCGCGCGCTGGTGCACCGCCTGGCGCAACGCCTGGGCAGTGTGGATCTGAGCGCCGAACTCGTGGTCCAGGCCTTTGAAGATGCGATGGAAGAAGAGCCGGAGATCGGCTTTGCGGCCCGGGCCGACATTATCGCCACTTTCGAGCGCGATCCCGCCTGCCACCGCTATGTGGACCCGCTGCTCTATTTCAAGGGCTTTCAGGCCCTGCAGGCGCACCGGATGGCGCACCGGCTCCTGCACATGGGTCGCACGGACTTTGCGAAGTACCTGCAGAGCCGCTCTTCGATGATTTCGAGCGTCGACATCAATCCTTCCGCCAAAATCGGCAAGGGAATCATGATCGATCATGGCCATGACATCGTGATCGGTGAAACCTCGGTGATCGAGGACAATGTCTCCATCCTGCAGGGTGTCACCCTTGGCGGCACCGGCAAGGAAACCGGCGACCGCCATCCTAAAATCAGGCAAGGCGTGCTGATCGGGGCGGGAGCCAAGATTCTCGGCAACATCGAAATCGGCCATTGCTCGCGGGTTGCCGCCTGCTCGGTCGTGCTTCACGATGTGCCGCCCAACCGCACGGTTGCCGGCGTGCCGGCCAAGATCGTCGGCTTTGCCGGTTGCGAAGAGCCGGCGCGGGCCATGGACCATCAGGTTCAAGGCGTTGCGGATCTGCTGGAATAAGGCTAGACCTCGGTCAATCGCCCTTAGGAGCTGAGCCCATTGAAGCCTGAAGAACTTGCCAAGCTGACCACCTATTTCCGCAAAACCTTCGGCTCGCCGTCGATTGCGGTGCGCAAGCGCCCGCAGAAGACTGACTCATGCGAAGTCTATATCGGCGAAGAGTTCATCGGCGTGATATCCAAGGATGAAGAGGACGGCGAGCTGTCCTATCATTTTTCCATGGCCATCCTGGATATTGACCTGGAGTAATCAAGTTCCATCTTCTTTCATCCGTGGAGTTGCCCGCATCAAGTGCGTGCATGATGAGAAAGGGGAGGGACAAGCTTAGCGCGCGAATTCCTTGAGGAGAATTTGCGCCGTCTCATCCATGTCCTTCCATTCCGCCAGCCTTTGACGCGAGAAGCGCACCCTTGCCATGACGCCTTGGCTGAAGGGCCAGAGGCGTTCACAAATAATCGGACCCAGCACGGACGGCGTCTTATCGCACCTTATCACTTCGCCCAACGGGGCGACGAGAAGCTCGGAATCCTTATAGGGTGAATCAGCCTTGAACCTCCTGAGCTTGAGGCCTGCTTCCTCACTTTCGTCCGGGCTCAGATAAACGCTGTAGATCGGCGCCATGCGCTCTTCAAGCCCGGTGCGTCCGAGGCGTGGCTCAAGCGTGACCAGCACCCAGTTGTGCAGGTCCGTCGGCAGGGCGTGAACGATGTTGAGCTGCTGGCGGTCAAAGGGCCAGGGCAGGCGGAGGTCAATGCGCGTCGCATTGCCGAGGATCGGCTTGTCAATTTTGGCAACGATGGTTTCAGGCAGGGTGAATTTGGTGTCCTCCAGGGTCGCCACGACAACTGAGGTCGACGGTGCCCCTATTTCCGGGCGGCCAAAAAGCAGGGACGGATTGGGCACGAAATAGATCGCCAGAACGACCCCGGCGAGGCTGAAGAACGTCATCAGCAGGAACAGGAGGACAAATCCCAGGGAGCGTTCGCGCCGGCGTTGCAGAAGATAGTTAAGATGATGGCTGACCATAAGGCAAAACTATAGGTCGGGCCTTTCCTCTGGTCCATGACTTGCTGCGTGTTCCATGCGGGAAGTGTGGATGTGCCTGAATGAAACAGGCGAGGGGACATAAGCATGGACATGGTTTATTTGGCCTATCTGTTTGCCGTTGCCGTCGGCATCGTAACGGCGGGTATCGCAGCGAGCTTGTGGACGTGGGCGGCGGGGGAAGAACCGAGGTTTGCACTCCTGCTTGAGCCAAGTGCCGTGGCGCCGCTTCGTGCCCTGGTAATCGTCGTTTCCGTGCCGCTGCTGCTCTTGCTTGCGGCCTGGCGCTATGTCGGCAGCGCCAGCGTGGCCATGCTGCTGGTGGCTGCAAGTTTGGGCTGGAGCTTTCTGCAAGGTGTATTTATCCTGACGCGGATCTTTGGCATTACCTGAACGGGACCTTCCCATGGCACTTCATATTCTTGACGGGATCGCGCCGGAACTGCCGGCGGAGGGAAGCTGCTGGATTGCCGCCAGCGCCGATGTTATCGGGCGGGTGCGGCTGGAGCGAAACGCCAGCATCTGGTTCAATGCGGTTCTGCGCGGCGATAACGAGCTGATCTCGGTGGGGGAGGGCAGCAATGTGCAGGACGGCTGCGTGCTGCATACGGACATGGGTTCGCCGCTCACCGTCGGCAGAAACTGTACCATCGGCCATAAGGTCATGCTTCATGGCTGCACGATTGGCGATAACACCCTGGTGGGAATCGGCTCGATCATTCTCAACAATGCGGTTATCGGCAAGAATTGCCTGATCGGGGCGCATTCCCTGATTTCCGAGCGCAAGGTCATTCCCGATAATTCACTGGTGATGGGGTCGCCCGGCAAAGTGGTGCGGGAACTCGATGCTGAGGCAATCGCCCGGCTGAGCGCGGCTGCCGCAAGCTATGTGCGGAATTGGCAGCGTTATGCCAAGGGCCTGCGGCCCGTTTAGGATTTTGCTTTCCGCGCTTTTCTGGCCTTGATGGGAACCTGGGCTATGGTCTGGTCCGTATCGGTGAGCAAGCTCAAGGCAGCCTTGCGGGCGGCATTCGCATTTCCACGCGCCACGGCTTTCAGAATGCCTTCGTGCTTCGGAATGAACATGTCGGGCTCGGCATTGTGGGTGGAGGTGAATTCAAACATGTTGGTAAGGGCTGCCTCAATCATGATCCCGAATGGCGAGAGCAGCACATTGTTGGCGGCTGCCAGAAGCGCCAGGTGGAACCTCACATCGGGAACCACCGAGCTGCGGCCCGGCCTGGCCTTGCGCATATCCTCGAAGGCCTCGGTAATGGCACGCAGTTGCTGCGGTGTGCGGTTAAGGGCGGCAAGGGCCGCGATCTCCGGCTCAAGGATTTTCCGCACTTCCTGCACCGAAGCGAAGAATTCCTGCGGGTTCATGGAGGCCATGTGCCAGGCCAGAACATCGCGGTCGAGGATGTTCCAGTTTTCGCGGGGTTCGACGCGCGAGCCGATCTTTGTCCGGGACTTAAGCAGGCCTTTTGCCGTGAGCGTCTTTACGGCCTCGCGCACGGTGGTGCGGCTTGCGCCATAGATGCGGCACCAGTCAGCCTCGTTCGGCAAAATCGCGCCAGGCGCATACACGCCACTAAGTATCTGATTTCCAATACTTTGCGCCAGCTTCCGGTGCAGGTTACTGCCAGCGGATCTGCCTGAAGTGACTTTTGGGCTCACTTTTCCGGGATTCATTTTTATCTCGCTTCATGCCGAATTGTCATACAAATAAGGATTGCGTCGCTCAATCCATTATCCTAACAATAGCGTTTCTGGGTGAAACTGCCCGGAAATCTATACCGCAGCAAGGCTGCTTAATGGGAGGAAAATATGTTTACTCGTAGAAATTTCTTGGTCACCTCGGTGGCCGCAGGATCGCTTTTGGCAACTGGCCAGGCGATGGCCCAGGGCAAGGGCCTTATCGGCATTTCGATGCCAACCAAATCGTCGACGCGCTGGATTTCCGATGGCGAATCCATGGTGAAGGAATTCACCGCTCTTGGCTATGACAGCGATCTCCAGTACGGCGAAGACGACATTCCGAACCAGCTTGCCCAGATCGAAAACATGGTCACCAAGGGCGCCAAGGTTCTGATCATCGCCGCAATCGACGGTTCAACCCTCTCGGACATCCTCAGGAAAGCCCAGGAGGCCGGTGCGAAAGTGTTCGCCTATGACCGCCTGATCACCAAGACCGCGGATGTGGACTATTACACCACCTTCGACAATTTCGGCGTCGGCGTTCTGCAGGGCAATTCGCTGATCAAGGGTCTCAAGGAACGCTTTGCCGGCGTGAAGCCATGGAACGTGGAGCTGTTCGGCGGTTCGCCGGACGACACCAACGCCTTCTATTTCTATGATGGCGCCATGTCGGTGCTGCAGCCGCTGATTGACGCGGGCGACATCGCCATCGTTTCCGGCCAGATGGGCATGGACAAGGTGGGCACGCTGCGTTGGGACGGTGCGGTGGCCCAGGCCCGCATGGATAACCTGCTGTCGGCCAATTACACCGACAAGAAGGTGCATGGCGTGCTGGCTCCCTATGACGGCCTGTCACGCGGCATCATCTCGTCGCTCAAGGGTGTAGGCTACGCACCGGGCCCCGAAATGCCGATCGTCACCGGTCAGGATGCCGAAGTTCCGTCGGTCAAGGCGATGATGGCCGGCGAGCAGTATTCGACAGTGTTCAAGGACACGCGCGAACTCGCCGCTGTGACTGCCAAGATGGTGGACACGGTCCTGCAGGGCAAGGAACCTGAGATCAATGACACCAAGACCTACAACAACGAAGTGAAAGTCGTGCCGTCCTACCTCCTGACGCCCCACGACGTGGGCAAGGACGACATTGAAAAACTGCTTGTAGGCTCGGGCTACATCAAGGCCGAAGACCTGCAATAACGGATTAATGATCGGCAGGCCCCGTGAGCTGACTTGCGGGGCCTGCTGCTTTTCGCGTATCAACGCATTCAAGAGCAGGGCAAACCTGCCGGACGGTAAAGGGAGGTGGGATCGGCCATGCTGCCAATCCTTGAAATGCGAGACATCACCAAGACGTTTCCGGGCGTGAAAGCCCTGACGGACGTCAACCTTTCCGTGCTGCCTGCCGAGATCCATGCCGTGGTCGGCGAGAACGGCGCGGGCAAATCGACGCTGATGAAGGTTCTCTCCGGCGTCTATCCTGCTGGAACCTATGACGGCGCCATTCATTTCGATGGCGTGGAACGCAAATTCGGCACCATTGCCGATTCCGAGAATTCCGGCATCATCATCATCCACCAGGAACTTGCGCTGGTGCCGCTTCTGTCTATTGCGGAAAATATCTTTCTTGGCCACGAGACCGCGACGAACGGCATCATCAACTGGTTCGAGACTTTTGCCCGCACCAAGGAGCTGCTGAAGAAAGTCGGCCTCAATGAACATCCCAACACGCTGATCACCAATATCGGAACCGGCAAGCAGCAGCTGGTGGAGATTGCTAAGGCGCTGAACAAGAAGGTCAAGCTGCTTATTCTCGATGAGCCCACCTCGAGCCTGAATGAAACAGATTCAAACGCGCTGCTGGCGCTGCTCAAGGAATTCAAGGCGCAGGGCATTTCTTCGATTCTGATAACCCACAAGCTGAACGAGGTGTTGAAGGTCGCAGACCGCATCACCGTGCTGCGCGACGGCATGACGGTCGATACCCTGGACACCCACACGGCCAAAGTGAGCGAAGACCGCATCATCAAGGCCATGGTCGGGCGCGAACTGACGGACCGTTTCCCGCCGCGCGCGGCGAAAATAGGCGAACCCATTTTCGAGGTCAGGAACTGGAGTGTCTATCACCCGCTTCATGCGGAAAAGCAGATGATCAAGGGCGTGGATCTCATCGCCCGCAAGGGCGAGGTTGTCGGCATAGCGGGCCTCATGGGATCAGGGCGGACGGAATTTGCCATGTCGGTCTTTGGCGGTGCCTATGGCCAGAAAATCACCGGCGAAGTCCTGATTCATGGCAAACCGGCTGATGTGAGCACCATTCCGCGCGCCATGGCCGCTGGCCTTGCCTACGTCACCGAGGACCGGAAGACCTATGGCCTGGTGCTGATCGACCACATCAAGCACAATGTGACCCTGGCAAATCTCGAGGGCGTATCATCTTACGCGGTGGTGGACGAGTCGGCTGAACTCAAAGTGGCCAACAAATACCGGAAAGAGCTCGGAATCCGTTCTTCCGGCGTGTTCCAGACCACGGTGAACCTTTCGGGCGGCAATCAGCAGAAGGTGGTGCTGAGCAAATGGCTGTTCTCCGGGCCCGATGTGCTGATCCTCGACGAGCCCACGCGCGGCATTGATGTGGGCGCGAAATACGAAATCTACGGAATCATCAACCGGCTGGCGGAAGAGGGCAAGGCGATTATCGTCATCTCCTCGGAAATGCAGGAACTGCTCGGCATTTCGGACCGCATTTATGTGATGAACGAAGGACGCTTCGTGGCCGAAATGCCGGCCAAAGAAGCCACGCAGGAAAAAATCATGCGGGCGATCATGAAATCTTGGGAAGGCTGACATGACTGACACTGCCGTACACTCGCAAACCCGGAACGACATGCTGCGCTTCGTGAAAAGCAACATCCGCGACTACGCCCTGCTGCTTTCGCTGCTGGTCATCATGATATTCTTCCAGGTCACGACGGACGGCACGCTGTTCAAGCCGGTGAACATGACCAATCTCATCCTGCAGAACAGCTATATCGTCATCATGGCGCTGGGCATGCTGCTCATCATCGTGGCGGGCCACATCGACCTTTCGGTGGGCTCGGTTTCGGGCTTTGTGGGGGCGGTGGCTGCCGTGATGATGGTGCCGTGGAAGATGGATCCCTTTGTCACCATGCTGGCCTGCCTTGCGCTCGGTGCCGCCATCGGCGGGGCGCAGGGCTATTTTGTCGCCTACCACCGGATCCCCGCCTTCATCGTCACCCTGGCGGGCATGCTGATCTTCAAGGGCCTGGCGCTAACCGTGCTGGGCGGCGCTTCGGTCGGGCCTTTCCCCCGGGAATTCCAGCTTTTGTCATCAGGCTATGTGCCTGACGTGTTCAACATCACTTTCATGGGCGGGCCCTTCAACCTGCTGGCCCTGATCATCGGGGCCGTGGTTACCGCCACGATCATCTATTTCAACATCAAGGAGCGCCGGGAACAGCAGGCCCATGGCCTGGCGGAAGAGCCGCACATCATTTACCTCGGCCGCAACGTGCTGATTGCCGGGGCGTTCCTCGGTTTCACCTTCCTGATGGCGCGTTACAAGGGCCTGCCCAACGTGCTGATCGTCATGTTCGCGCTCATTGCGCTGTTCGTTTTCCTGACGACGCGCACCACCTTCGGGCGAAGGGTCTATGCCATGGGCGGCAATGAGAAGGCGGCGAAGCTGTCGGGCATCAACACCGAGCGCATGACCCTGATGATCTTCGTCATCATGGGGGCGCTGGCGGCCCTTGCCGGCCTGGTGTTTGCGGCCCGCCTCAATGTGGCGACGCCGAAGGCCGGCGCCGGGTTCGAGCTGGAAGTGATCGCCGCCTGCTTCATCGGCGGGGCGGCGGTGACGGGCGGCGTCGGCAAGATCATCGGCGCGGTGATCGGCGCCTTCATCATCGGCGTCATGAACAACGGCATGTCGATCATGGGCATCGGCATCGACTACCAGTTCGTGATCAAGGGCGCGGTGCTCATGCTCGCGGTGTTCCTCGACGTCTATTACAAGAACAAGGCTGCCTGAAAAGGCGGAGCCGGCACAGGGTGGGACTGTGCCGGCTCCTAAAGCCCGGCGGTTGGGGGATTGGGGGGGACGCCGACCGGGCCTAGCTCGTTATCTGCGGTTCACCTCAGTGCTTGGTGCCTCCCGAGACAAAACCACTGTTTGGTGACGGTTGTTTCACAAGGGCCACCCACTGCACCGGATCGGTGTGCGACTGGCGCTTGAGAAAGGTGTAATCCGTGTCGCGCCAGCGCAGCACTTCATTGCGCCGGTTATCGAGGATGAAATCGCCGCCGTCGGTCGAGACGGTGAGCACCGCATGGCCCTCGTTCTTCTCGTCGAGAACCACGGTGATGAGCAGCGCCTCAGGCGGAAAGCCGAGCTCCTGCAGGGAGCGCTTTTTCAGCAGCAGGTAATCCTCGCAGTCGCCCGCATCGGTGGGATAGGCCCAGCGCTCGGGTTCGCCGTAGAGATCCTGGTCACTGATGGGCGCGATCTTTCCGTTCACGTAGGCGTTCACCTGGTAGATCAGGTTCCAGCGTTCGGGCGACATGGCCAGCTTGAAGGTCTTGCCGCCCTTGCTCTTGCAATCCTCTGGATTGCTCACGCAGAACTGCACGAAGCCGATGGGCGGCAGGGTGCTGCCGAATTCACGGGCGGAAATTTCCCTGGTTTGGCCGGAGGGACCCTTTGAAGCGGTGTCTAAAGCGAATGCCATGGACGAACTCCAGAAGATTCCCAGAAGTGCCGCTCCCACTGCGGTCTTGATGTTCATTTGCTGCCCCATTCCTTTTGTATTTATGGGGCCAACTTACACATGCCGTGTTTCCGCCACGTTCAGGGCGGCGGTATAAGTCTATGTAAATGCAGGCTAAAACGGTTGCGATTTGTTAACCCTGTGAGGCCGTCGCGGCTTGGTTAAGCGGGGGTTGCTTTCGGGCAAACGCCCTGTTATTCCCCAGCGCATTCGCAAATGACGTGCGGTCGTGGCGGAATTGGTAGACGCACTACCTTGAGGTGGTAACGGGGAAACTCGTGGAGGTTCGAGTCCTCTCGACCGCACCACGCTTCGCCCCGAGGGGCGTGGCGTGTCCGGCCTAGCTCGAAGAGCGTAGACGGACTGACAAAGAGTTAACCATGATGCTGGAACTTCGGCCCAATTGTGAGTGCTGTGACAGGGACCTGCTGCCGGACAGCAGGGAGGCGCGGATTTGCACCTATGAATGCACGTTTTTGCTCGGACTGCGCCGAAACAGTGTTGAAGGGCGTGTGCCCGAACTGCGGCGGGAATTTTTCGCCGCGGCCCATTCGGCCCGCTCACATGCTGGCGAAACATCCAGCGTCGACGAAGCGGGTCGTCAAAGACGGTGGCTGCCTGAAGCTGGCGTCCTAGCTATTTAAATTTCTCATCATCCCGTGTGAAGCACGGCCATGATGAGGAGTGGTCAGGGTTGGAGGGCCCGCCGCCCGCGCCAGAGATCCCTAACACTTTCCAAGACGGCGGCGACGGTGATGAGCGTGATGCCCAGCATCTCGCGCACTCCAAAAGGTTCCCCCGACCACATTGCCGAGCTTATGGCGGCGGCGCTGATTTCGGTCATGTAGAGGACGCCGACGATGGCAGGCGCCAGGAGCGGCACTGCCCACATGGAAAGATAGACGCCCGGCATGGCGATCAGGAAGATGAAGGGCAGGAGCCACCAGAGCTGGCTCAGCACCAGGCCGGCAGACGGTGCGCCGCCCACACCGGTGAAGGCCAGCAGAAGCAGCAGGAGCGCCCCGGTGCACATGAAATTCTGCAGGAAGAGGTCCAGCGGCTTCTGGTCCTGGTGATGGCGGAGCAGGACGATGGCAGCCGCCCAGGCCACGCCGCCCACGACGGCGGCCCAATCCCCGCCATTGCGCGGCCAGGGAAAGCCCTTGTCGATGCCGAGAATGATGAACATGCCGGAAAAGGCCACGGCGATGGACAGCCAGCGGATGGGGGTGATGGCCTCGCCCAGAAAGACGCGGGCCATGATCGTTGCCCACACCGGATTGAAATAAAACAGGATCATGGCGCGGACGATTTCGGTGTGGAGGAACGACAGCGAATAGAAAAACTGGGTGAGCGCCATGCTGAGGCCGATGGCGAAAAGCCAGGGGCCGCCGGCGCGCTGCTGGCGCCAGCGCGCCAGGAACAGCGGCAGCAGGATGATGGCCGGCGTGGCGTTGAAGATGATGAAGGACCAGAAGGCGTCGATGCCCGCCCCATTCAACCCGCGCAGCGGAATCCAGAACAGGCCCCAGGCAATGCCGGAGAGGGCAACGGCCAGCTTTGCCAGATTTTCACTTCGCATTGGTTGCCTTGGCCCCGGGAATAGTGTTGAGAGAAGTATATGTTGGCGCGTGACCTGACGGAAAACCGGAAGTCCACTTTTCCTGATCAGGCGCTACAGTTAGAGCGGAATGCTTGGGGCCAGGCAAGATGACGGACATGCAGGGCGATATGCGGGCAGGGGATGAGTGGGGCCCGATTGCGCCCGACTTCCTGGCCCGCGTTGAAAAAGCCCTGGAGAGCGGCGACCAGAAGGCGGTGCGCGCCGCCACCAAAGAGCTTCACGCCGCCGACCTTGCCGACCTCATCCAGAACCTGGAGCAGGACCACCGCGTCAAGCTCATTGCCGCCCTTGGCCGCGGCTTCGACGTGGAAGCCTTGGCCGAGCTTGACGAGGACACGCGCGACGCGCTGATGGAGGCGCTGCCCAATGAGGTGATTGCGTCCGCCATCAAGAAGCTCGACACGGACGACGCGCTCTATCTCATCGAGGACATGGAAAAGGCGGAGCAGGAGGAAATCCTCTCCAAGGTTTCCAGGGAGGACCGGGCGGCGCTGAACCGGGCGCTGGACTATCCCGAATATTCAGCGGGCCGCCTGATGCAGACGGAGTTCGTGGCGGTGCCGGAATTCTGGAGCGTGGGGCAAACCATCGACCATATCCGCGCTGCCCGGGACATCCCCGATGATTTCGTCGAGATCTATGTGGTCGATCCCGGTTTTCACCTCAAGGGCGTCATGCCCCTGTCGCGCGTCTTGCGCTCGAAGCGCGTGGCCAAGGTCTCCGAGGTGATGGACACGGAGCAGACGGTGTTCACGGTCCTCGAGCAGCAGGAAGACATCGCCTACAAGTTCGAGCAGTACAATCTGGTTTCCGCCGCGGTGGTTGACGATGCGGGAAGGCTTGTCGGCACGCTGATGGTGGATGACATCGTGGACGTGATCCAGGAGGAGGCGGAGGAGGACATCCTGCATCTCGGCGGCGTGGGGGCGGAGGAAACCATCACCGACACGGTCTGGCAGACCACGCGCTCGCGCTTTTCCTGGCTGCTCGTCAACCTGCTCACGGCCATCCTCGCTTCCTGGGTGATCTCGTGGTTTGACGGCACCATCGAGCAGATGGTGGCGCTGGCCATTCTCATGCCGATCGTCGCGTCCATGGGCGGCAACGCCGGCACCCAGACCATGACGGTGGCGGTGCGGGCGCTGGCCACGCGCAACCTGGGCCCGCTCAACGCCATGCGCGTGGCGCTTCGCGAATGTTCCGTGGGGCTGATCAACGGGGTGCTCTTTGCCGCCATCATGGGGGCTTTTGCCTGGTGGTGGTTCGGCTCGGACATCCTGGGGCTGGTCATAGCGGCCGCCATGGTGATCAACCTGCTGGCGGCGGCGCTTGCCGGAATCCTGGTTCCCCTGACGCTCGACCATTTCGACATCGACCCGGCGATTGCCTCGGGCACGTTTGTGACCACGGTGACGGATGTGGTGGGCTTTTTCGCGTTTCTGGGTTTGGCGGCGGTTTGGCTGCTGTGAGCTTGTAATACTTGACAATTTCCAGTTGAAGTATTCTCATGAGTTGCAATTTTTGTTAGGGGCCACATGGCACGTCTCACAAAAACTGACATAGAGCGACAATTGCTTGCTGGCCGCCCGGTACCATGGCGCGATGCCAGCGGCAAATCTTTCCAGATTGTCCTTACAGACCCTAGGGAAAGGCGATTGTTTCAATTCTTGCTGAAGCAATCGGTCAGAGAACCGACGGACTTGCCTCCGACATTCATTAGTGGGCTTTCGGCAACGTACTTGGCAACCGATGATCCAGCTACCAAGGCCAGCGCTACTCCTGCAAATCCAACCTTGTCAGGACCTTGGCGACTCAAATCTCTTAAATCCGAAGGCTTTGGCGGCATCAATACTTGGGGAGGGCCAGCATTTACGTTTAATTTTGATGGTCAAAGTTTGTTGCTTGAAGGTCCTAATGGCAGTGGCAAATCTTCGTTGATAGGTGCTGTTGTCTGGGCCTTGTCTGGTGAAAGACCTCGGGATCAGACGGATGATCGTGCGCATATGCTTCAACCCGTTTTTGATGTTGGTCAAAACGCCGTAGGGAATTGGCCACCAATTGCTTGTTATCCACCAGCGGCCAACAAACTCAACTCTGTACCACAAGTTTATGTGGAGTTGATATTTGAGAACCCCAAAGGCGAAGTCGTAAAGGCGTCAAGGGCACTGAAGGGTGGCGAGGTACACGAATTTCGTGACCCCAGCCTCGATATACCGTCGGTCCTTCTTGAAACGGGATTGCTAATGCCTGCTAGGCTCGCTGCTCTGCGTCTAGGTGACCGTGATGGACGACTAACATCGGCTGTGCAAAAACTGACTGGCCTTGATGATCTAATTGAAATTGGACTACTCGCTGTGGGTTTATGCCACGGGTCTCGTGAGTACCAATCTTACAAAAAGAAAGATCTAGCCGAAGCCAAGACAAGCTTTGGTCTCCAATTGGAAAGTGCGAGAAGTGCTCTTAAAGGCATTGATTTCTCGATACCGTCTTTCAAACCTTCAGATACGGATGACAAAAACGGGGAGTTTGCACAACTCGGAAAAAAACTTACGGCCAGAGCCGCTGAGTTGACCAAAGTTGTTTCGAATGACCTCGCTAGTGCTCTGAATTTGTCGGAACTCAAAGTTCAATCCAGTATAATCGTGGCAATTGGAGCTGCAAAAGCTGATTTGAGTTTGGGTCTGGGGGGGATTAGTTCATGGAAGTTTTTAGTTTCCATTGCAAATGAACTTGACGATAATGCAATGAAAGTAATGACCTCGGCAATTGAAGCCGCGCGAAAGCAAGGCGAGGAGGCAGTAAGTTTCCTGGATAGAGCTACCAAAGACTCAAAGTTCCGAATGAAGGCTATGGCAGCGCAATGGCACCATTCGCACGGGGAAGGTTCCATCGAGGCGTGCCCGCTTTGCGAACAGCGATTAAAGGCAACTTCGCCCCTTGTAATTGAACTTGAAGCTCTGCGATTGGCGGGGGACCCGGCAGCGCGAACGTTTGAAGACAACTTGAACGCAATTATTGCTGCTTTGGACAGTGCATTGCCCCCCATTGCTAGAAAGCAGGACACGGAAATCCTTGCGTTTGAACCAATGGCGAAATTGCAAAATGACATCCGTACAACGTATGTGACTAAAGGCAGTTATAGCAAAATCTTGGTAAAATTTAGTGAGATTGTAGAGGGTGCATTGGCATCATCACCTAGTGATGTGTTGTCAACGTCGCAACTTGCGACTGAAGAAACTGTGCTGAGCAAGCTCCATGAACGTCTCATGATTGCTCAGCGATTGCTGGATATTGCGGCTTGGTACCGGGCCAATTCAGCTTTGTGGGAAAAATGGTGGAATGCACTCGCTTCGTCGACGATGCTGAAATCGCCTGGCGTAGCTGACGCCACTGCAAGCGGCCCCGAAAGCCTCGTCGATCACCTGACGCGGTTGTCATCTGCTTTGGAAGAAGCTGAGCCCTATAGAAAGGCTGCTGAGGCAGTGCGAAAAGCATGGGAAGCAGGGAAAATTGCTGCGCCCATAGAAAAAGAACTTTTTCATCGTCAGGAGATCGCTGGAAACCTTTCTCAGCTTAAGCAGCTCGGATCACTGTCGGAATCGGTCGCTAGAGAGGCCATCGACGAACTTTCCTTACGGATTGCGGCATTATTGAAAAAAATGTTTATCACGGAACAATTCCAATTCCGGAGAGCGAACCTAAGTCGGAAAGAGGGCCTCAATGTACTGGGCGGCTTCAGCGACGACCTACAAATCGATGCAACACTTGTTGCTAACGGGACGAAGTGCAACGCCAATTGTACTCGACAAGCAGTATATCATCATAAAGAAGGAAATAGTTGCGTCTGCGTCTTTAAAGCACCTGGTTGGAAGCCCGGTGGTTGCTGGCGACGCAGATGAGAACTACTATTTCAAGCGTTTGCAAATGCCTAGTGATGATACAGTCGTGTTGGAAAGTCTTGATATAGCAGGAGATTACCCTCCAGTTGTCTTCAGATTGTCTGGGGAAGGCCCAGATCGGCTACATAGAGTTTGGCCGGTCGTCGGAGTGTTGTTCGAACTGCCAGGTTAATTAATGCCAATGCCAAGCAGCAGTCTTTGGCTGCTGCTGCTAGAGCATTGATTTTAAACACTGTTTAAACCTTTAGGCGTGCACTGTCTCCATGTCTCCGATCTTGATTCGGAGACCCTCATGACACTGGAGAGCCAACATGGGTACCAGAGATTTTGAAGGTCAGTTGCGGGGAATGCGTCTTACGACGGCGGAGATCACCTACCGCATGCCGGACTTCCGCGACATCATGCAGATCTATATCTGGCAGGACTACGACCTGGCGCCGCGGTTTCCGAAGCTGATCAGGTTCCTGGATTTCTGGTCGCATAATCTGGATGGGCCGCTGGCCGACATC
>JAEUMI010000222.1 GCA_016792825.1 Hyphomicrobiales bacterium | reverse complement strand
CATGGTCACGCCCATGAGAATCGGCCAGATGCCAAGGACCAGGAAAAGCGGCGGTGACCAGGGAATGAGGCCGAAGAGCGTGAACAGGTTGGTGGGGTCGGCGGCGGACAGATCATGCACCCAGCCAAAGAACGGCGCGTGCCGCAATTCAATGGAAGTGAGGATCACCTTGTAAAGAGAAAAGAAAACCGGAATCTGCACCACCACCGGCAGGCAGCCGGAAATGGGCGAGACTTTTTCCTTCTTGTAGAGCTCCATCATGCCCTGCTGCTGCTTCATCTTGTCGTCAGGATAAAGCTCTTTCAGCTTCAGCATTTCGGGCTGCAGTTTCTTCATCTTGCTCATCGAGGCATAGGACTTGTTGGCCAGCGGAAACACCGCGAGCTTGACGAGGACGGTGGCAATCAGGATGGCGATGCCGAAATTGCCGACGATGCCGTTGAGGAAATCAAGAAGATAGAACATTGGAATCGTTAAGAACCAGAAGTATCCCCAATCGATTATGTATTCGAAACTGACAATCTTGTACTTTGCACCAATTGCCTCGACGGTCTTGACAACTTTAGCGCCGGCAAAGATTTGGTCCTGATATAGCCCTGTTCCACCGGGTTGAACGATGATTGCTTCTTTTGCAAGGTAATCGGTCTGATAGATGTCACGACCGTTCTGGATTTGGTGCTGGAAGCTTGAGGTAAAAGGCTTCGTCTGATCGGGGACCATGGCAGCAGCCCAATATTTGTCGGTGAAACCTAGCCATCCCCCTTGTGAGTCAATTCTTGTCGGCTCTTTGGCGCCCTGCACGTCGCTGTAGTCGATTTCCTGGAGCTTATCGTCAAGAAACCCGAGCATGCCTTCGAAGAAGACATACCAGCCGGCAATCAGCGGCGTATCCTGGCGCTGGATCCGGGCATAGGGAATGAGCGCCACCGGAGCAGAGGAGTTGTTCTCAACCCCTTGCGTCACCGAAAACACAAAGTGGTCATCAATGGAAATCTGGCGGGTGAAAACCAGGCCCGCGCCATTGTCCCAGGTGAGCGTCACAGGCTTGCCGACACCCAGCACCGCATCGGCCGGCGCCTGCCAAACAGTTTTGGAATCAGGCAGCCTGGCTACGGTTCCGGTGGCGCCGACAAATCCCTGCTCGGCAAAAAACGCGTTGGGGGTACCGGCGGGCGAGAGCAGGACAATGGTCGGGCTCTTGGGATCAATGGTTTCGCGATACTGCGTAAGGTGGAGATCATCGAGCTGGGCGCCCGTCAGGTTGATCGAGCCCTGCAGTTCCGGCGTTTCGATCTTGAGGCGCTGTGAACTCGCCAGGGCCTGATCGCGGGTCACAGGCGTTACGGCGGTGGCCGCGCCCGGCACCTGTGCGGTTGAAGTGGTTGTCGTCGTGGTGCTGGGTTGCGCGGTTGTTGCTTCCTGCCGTGCCTGTTCGGCAATGGGGACCGCATAAAAATACTGCCAGCCGAAAATAATCGCCATGGACAGCACAATGGCCAGGATAAAGTTCTTGTTGTTGTGGTCGATCATCTTTTACCCTTGTCAGCCACTTCATTTGGCGTGGCGTTGAGCCGCTTCAAGGCCGACGCCAGATCTTTCTGCAAATCAGCGAAATCCCGCCTGGCCGTGGCCATACGCCCGATCAGCACATAGTCAAAACCGTTCCGGGCGGTTTTGCACAGAACAAGCCGGGCGGCTTCGCGCAGGCGGCGCTTGGCCCGGTTGCGGGTGACCGCATTGCCGATCTTCTTGCTGCAGGTGAAGCCCAGGCGGGGCAAGGCCGAGTCCTGGCGGTTCAGGGCCTGAAGCACCAAACCTGGTGTGGCCGCCGAGGGCGCTCTTGCGGCGGCAACAAAGTCCTGCCGGCGCTTGAGATGTTCCATTGCCGCAGGGTTAGGCCGAGAGCCGCTTGCGGCCCTTGGCGCGGCGGCGGGTAATCACATTGCGGCCACCAACAGTCGCCATGCGGCTGCGAAAGCCATGACGGCGCTTGCGAACGAGTTTGGACGGCTGGTAGGTGCGCTTCACGATCGGTCTCCGTATATGCTGGCCGCAGCCTCAAAACACCTGTATTTTCAGATACATATCCTGCCGAATTGAGAAGCGGGAACGGTGCCGTCGAGGAGGGATTGTCTCACTGTCAGGAATTGCGCCGGGTTATAGGGGGAAAGCGCCGGGAAAGTCAACGCCAAGGGGGCTTCACGGGCCCAACACGGCGCCTGACGTGTTCTCAACACACTGTGAGAGGGGCTTTTCAGCGGAGGACCGATGCGGCATGACATCAGCCATGGCCAGTCAATCCCGTTTTTCCACCGCCAAGCGCTGGCTCCCCGTAGCGGTGATAGCCGGCCTGATGGCGGTTGCCTATGGCTTGGGCCTCCACGAGCAGATCAGCCTGCAAAGCATTGCCGCCAACCGTGCGGAGCTACGCCGCTACATGGCCGACAACTGGCTCCTGGCGCTGCTCATTTATGGGCTTGTCTATGCCTGCGCTGTCGCCCTTTCCATTCCGGGGGCAACCCTTCTCACAATTATGGGCGGGCTTTTGTTCGGCTGGCTCACGGGCGCCATTGCCGCTATCATGGCGGCAACAGCGGGAGCCACGATAATTTTTCTGGCAGCCAGAACACCACTTGAAGCAGCACTGTCGCGCAAGGCCGGCGGCATCGTGAGCAAGTTGCAGGAGGGTTTTGCCAGGGATGCCTTCAATTATCTCCTCTTCCTCAGGCTCACGCCGGTGTTTCCGTTCTGGCTTGTCAACATCGCCGCGGCCCTTGCCCAGGTCCGGCTCAAGACATTCGTGAGCGCCACCTTAATCGGAATCATCCCGGCGGGTTTTGCCTTCAGTTTTGTGGGCTCTGGCCTCGACAGCCTGATTGATTCCCAGCAGCTCGCCTATGATGCCTGCCTGGCGCGGACTCCTGCAACACCCTGCAGCTTTGATCTTTCAGCTTCGCGGATCATCACGCCGCAAATTCTCCTGGCGCTTGCCGCTCTGGGCGTTGCGGCGTTGATCCCGGTGCTGGCGAAGCGTTTGCGGGCCAGACCATGATCTATGACCTGGCGATTATCGGCGCCGGTTCCGGCGGGCTATCGGTTGCGGCTGCGGCGGCGCAGTTCGGACAAAAGGTCATCCTGTTTGAAAAGGGCAAGATGGGCGGGGATTGCCTCAACTATGGCTGCGTTCCGTCAAAGGCACTCATAGCGGCGGCAAAGCAGGCCCATGTCTTTCGCACTTCGGGACCCTATGGCATCGCAGCCGCCGAGCCGAAGGTGGATTTCAAGAAGGTGCGTGACCATATCCGGAAAGTGATTGCCGCCATTGAGCCCCATGATTCCGCCGCACGCTTTGAAAAGCTCGGTGTCAAGGTCGTGCCGGGTGCTGCAAAATTCCGTGATGCGAAGACCCTTGAATCCGGCGGCAGCATATTCTCAGCCAAGCGCATTGTGATTGCCACGGGTTCCCGGCCCGCTGTTCCGGCGATACCCGGACTTGAAACAGTTGCCTATTTCACCAACGAAACCATTTTTGAGAACAGCGTATTGCCCAAGCATCTTATCATCATTGGCGGGGGCGCAATCGGCATGGAACTGGCGCAGGCTCATCGCCGATTGGGTTCCGCCGTTACGGTCATCGAGGCCTTCACGCCGCTGGCCAAGGATGATCCGGAACTGGCGGCCGTTGTTCTGGAGAGCCTGCGCCGCGACGGGGTAAAAATTTTCGCGGAAACGGCCATCAAGAAAATCTCGAAAGCAAAACCAGGCATCGCTATCGAAACAGCCGGGCATGGAAAGATCACCGGCAGTCATCTGCTTGTCGCCACGGGGCGGGCGGCAAATGTCGAGGGACTGAACCTGGAAGCGGCCGGCGTTGTCTATACAGCCAAGGGCGTGACCGTCGACAAGGGCCTGCGGACTTCGCAAAAGCATATCTATGCCATCGGCGATGTGGCGGGCGGACTGCAGTTCACCCATGTCGCCAATTATCACGCGGGGCTCGTCATCCGGAACACCCTGTTCCGCCTGCCTGTCAGCAACCGGTGCGACATCATTCCGCACGTCACCTTCAGCGAGCCGGAACTGGCCCAGGTGGGGTTTACGGAAGCGCAAGCCCTCAAGGACTATGGTCCCTCCATCAAGGTTGTCCGCTGGCCTTTTCTTGACAATGACCGGGCCCAGGCCGAGGGAAAGACCACCGGCCTGATCAAGGCCGTTATCGGAAAAAGAGGCCGGATTCTGGGGGTGGGCATCGTTGGCGCAAACGCCGGGGAAGTCATACAGCCCTGGGTTCTGGCGATGAACGAGGGCCTCAAAATCCGCGCAATTGCCGGTATGGTGGCCCCCTACCCGACGCTGGGCGAGATCAACCGCCGGGTGGCGGTTAATTATTTCTCAGGGCTTGCATCCAATCCGTGGCTGCGGCGCGTAATAAGACTGGTGAGCTAGAGGCTGAATGCAGGAGCAAGCGCCAAACCGATCAAAACAGCCTGGGGCCATGCGCGGCCTTTCCGGCAAGGTCCTGCTGCTGACCATCATCTTCGTGATGCTGGGCGAGGTTCTGATCTTCCTGCCGTCCATTGCAAACTTCCGCATCCAATGGCTCAAGGGGCGCATCGCCCAGGCCGAGATCGCCGCCCTTGCCGCCGAAGCCGCTCCCGACCAGATTCTGTCCAGCGACCTGCGCAGCGAGATCCTGATGGGCGCGGGGGTGCTTGTCGTCTCCCTCGAAAAAGGCGAAAGCCGCAAGCTGGCGCTGCGCAGCGACACGGACTTCATGATCGATGCCAGTTTCGATCTGCGCAGCACCATGTGGTACGAGGCTGTCACCGACGCATTCGGCGCCATGTGGGCGGGCGAATCCCGGGTGATCAGCGTCATGGATATGCCGCCCAACATGTCCGGCGACCTGATTGAAATCGCACTTTACGAAGAACCGCTGCGGGCCGCCATGTTCCGCTACGCCATCAACATTCTCCTGCTGTCCATTTTCCTTTCGCTGCTGGTCGCGGGCATGATTTTCGCGGCGCTGAACTGGGTGCTGGTGAAACCCATGCAGCGCCTCACGCGCAATATGGTTGAGTTTGGCCGGAATCCGGAGGATTTTTCGCGCATCATCAAGCCCGGGGCCGGGCGTGATGAAATCGGCATCGCCGAGCGCGAGTTGCACGACATGCAGACCGAGCTTGCCACCATGCTGCAGCAGAAGAACCATCTCGCCGCCCTTGGCCTGGCGGTGAGCAAGGTCAGCCACGACTTGCGCAACATGCTCACTTCGGCCCAGCTCATTTCCGACCGGCTATCCGATGTGGAGGACCCGACGGTCAAGCGCTTTGCGCCGAAGCTCATTAGTTCGCTGGACCGGGCCATCGAGTTCCTCAGCCAGACGCTGAAGTTCGGCCGGGCCCAGGAACTGCCGCCGCAGCGCGAGCTGCTGGAATTGCGCGAGCTGGCCGACGAGGTCATCGAAACCGCCGTGGTGAAGACTTCGGGCCGCATCCGGATTTTCAACCGGGTTAAGCCCGGGGTGGTGGTGGATGCGGACCGCGAGCATTTAATCCGTGTACTGACCAATCTGAAGCGCAATGCCGTCCAGGCCCTGGAATTCCTGCAGGGCGAGCGGCCCGATGCGCCGGACGGCGTGATCACGCTGGATGCCCGGCGCGAAGGCAGCGTGGCGGTGATCGAGGTCCGCGACAATGGCCCCGGGATCCCCGCGCAGGTGCGCGAAAGGCTGTTCCAGGCCTTCCAGAGCTCTGCCCGGCAAGGCGGCACGGGCCTTGGCCTGGCAATCGCGGCGGAACTGGTGCGGGCCCATGGCGGCGACATTGCCGTGCAAAGCTCCAGCGATGCCGGGACCTGCTTTGTCATCACCATTCCGGACCAGGTCCGGCAACTGCGGCCGGGACGCAGCGGCGAACGCAAGGTATCGCTTAAGGCCTGACGCTGGGCGGGTAAGGCTTGCGTTGACCGCAGGGGCGTATTAAGGAAGCGCCACTTCCCGCAGTTTTGCGCGCCCGTAGCTCAGCTGGATAGAGCACCAGACTACGAATCTGGGGGTCAGGAGTTCGAATCTCTTCGGGCGCGCCAATATTTTCAATGGCTTAGATGATCGTAATGCTTCATTAAATGGGGCGCTTCTGCTTTGTCTTTTCCAGAAGCAAGTAAGATGCTTGCTTCCTTCCGGCCCATTGCAAATATGAGATGAAGGCGTGATGGTCGCCCCGATGCAACAACACGAAACGCCCGAACGATACTTTGTCGCACGCCGCTTTCATGAAAGCCTCATGCGGTCGCAATGGCTGGGCGCTGCAAAAATCATGGCCTACCAAGAGAGCCAGCTTCAACAAATGCTGCATCATGCGGCTTCCGAAGTTCCGTACTACGCCGAACCGCTATCACGTTTGCGCCGTGCGGATGGAACTTTTGATTTGTCGCGCTGGGATGAACTGCCGATCATTTCGCGTTCCGATGTTGCAGCGGATTGGGAGGCCTTCCAGGCACGGAACCTTCCGCCGGGCCACGAGGGCATCATAAGCGTCACAACATCGGGCTCGGAAGGCAAAGCCCTTGAGCTTCGCAAGACACGCTTTGAACATACAGGCGTTGCCTGCGCGTCATACCGTTATGCCGACTGGTTCGGCTACGACTACAAGATTCCGCTAGCAATGATTAGATCCGGTTTCATCAGGCCAGCCGATCCAAATGACCCGGAGGACCGTTTGTGGGGGCCGCCTTGGCTTGATGCTGCGACACGCGGGGCCCGTCACCGCCTGCCAATCAGCGCCCCGCTTGATGCGCAAATCGACTGGCTTGCCGGCTTGGGGCGAGTCTATCTCAATACTCTGCCGTCGAATGCCATGGCGCTTGCTCAGCGTTCGGAAGCGCGGGGGGTCAAGCTTCAGATTGCAGCAATCATGGCGGTTGGGGAACGCCTGAGCGCCGATGTAAGGGATGAGGTGCTACGGGTCTTGGGTTGCCGGATCAGCGATGTCTATGCCACCGCCGAGGCGGGGCTCATCGCAATCGAATGCCCCGACACAGGCGCCTACCATCTGCAATCGGAAATCAGCAAAGTCGAGGTAATCGCAGGGGACGGACATGTCTGCAACCCCGGGGAAATGGGACATTTGGTGGCGACATCGCTCTACAATTTCGCGATGCCACTCATTCGCTCCCGCTTCAACGACCTCGTGACATTGGGGGCTGGCTGTCCCTGTGGGAGGGGTTTGCCGGTCATCTCGAAAATACATGGCCGGGAAAGTGGATTCTTCCATTTGGCCAACGGCCGTAGCCTGGTGCCGGAATTTTCCACCCGGCGCATACGCGAAATTACCGGAGTGTCATTTTGGCAGATTCTGCAAACCGCGCCAGCAGCGGTTACGGTCCGGCTTCAATCCGCCCCCCAACCTTCAGAGAGTCAGCGTCTATCCCTGTCGCAATATGTTCAGGAAACCCTCGGAGCGCCCGTTATGGTGACGATTCAGACCGTCGATAAATTTCCGACAACCAAGGGCGGCAAATTCTACCCGGCAATGCGGACCTTCTGAATCGACGAAGGTACCTGCTTAGTTGAAGCTCAGGTCCCAGCGCAGTCGTCGGAGCAACAGCCATCCTGCGTGGTGGTGTCTTCGCAGTTTCCGTCAACAACCGGTCCGCCATCGAGCTTTTCAGCAATGCCCGCCGCCGCGCCAATGAAGTCAAACAGCCCGTCGACAGGATCGTCCTGGCGGTGCCGGTCAATGAGCGATTTATCTGCGCTGCCGAAATAAAACTTAATGCCGGCGGTCAGCGCCATGTAGCTGTCTTCGCCAAATTCGGCCTCAGCTGTCAGGGACAGCGGCATGGAAGAAAGCTGCCATTCGCCGTTAATGACCCCGGAATTGAAATCGTCGGAATGACGGAAGCCCGCGGCAAGGCGTAAATCGTCTGTAACATAAGCCGCCGCGGTCAGGCGGGCAAAGAAATCGGTCCCTGTGACACTGGTATCCTGAAGCCCTGCCCAAGCCTCCAGACTGAGGTTATCAAAGTAAAATTCAGCCTCGGCGCCGACATGCCAGACGTCCACCGAATCACTCACGCCATCGAAATCCCAGTTTTCGTAGGTGCCATGGATGCCAAGGAGATAACTCTCTGGGTCACGCATAAAGAGATGTGCACCTGCTCCGAAAGCGTCGGCAGCGCCAAAACTTCCGGCGCCGGCATCGAACTGCATGCCAAGCTGGCATCCCAGCGGTATGCTCAAGGAGCCAACGCCCTGGAATTTGCCATCGGAATCAACGCCATCGGCATCTACAATGCCGCCTTCCCCATACACTTTGCCGTTGACCTCAGAGACCGCGCAAAGGTCGGTCTTGGCAACATCGGCGGCCCAAGCGGGAACCGAGATTAAAAGTGCGAATGTGAAACTCGTGACAATTCCAGAAATGCGCATATCGACCCCTGCCATTTTTTGTCTGTTTGAGAGGCAGTCTAAACCATCTCGGCTGCTCGTCGCAAGAGTGGCACGGAAACCTCGGAAAACTCCTTGCCATGCAATGCACTCTTGAATCGCTCAGCCGCCGGCGTGATGAAAATAATTAAACCAAACGGTTGACAATTAATTCCCCATGGAATATATTGAACCACATGGTTGAACATTCCGACCGTCTCGATGCCGTTTTCCACGCCCTTTCCGATCCTACGCGGCGGGCGATGCTTGGCCATCTGGCGGAGCGGGATTGCACCATCGGGGAACTGGCGACGCCGTTCAGCATGAGCTTTGCCGGCGCCTCGAAACACGTGCGGGTGCTGGAGCGCGCCGGGCTGCTGCGCCGCAGGATCCGGGGCCGCATCCACCAGTGCCGCCTGCAGGCCGAGCGGCTGGCGGAGGCCGATGCCTGGATGCGGCGCTACGAGCATTTCTGGAACGACAGGCTCGACACGCTGGAAGCGCTGCTGCGGGCCGAAGACACATCAAGAGCGAAAAAACAGAAGGATTAGACCGATGAACATCGCTGCGAAAGCCAATGAACGGAAAGCGACAAATATCACGGCTCCGGACGCCTATGGCGTTTTGACCGAGCCCGCCACCCTCAAGATCCAGCGCCTGCTGCCCGGCCCCATCGAGCGCGTCTGGGCCTATCTCACGGAGAGCAACCTGCGCCGCCAGTGGCTGGCGGCGGGCGAAATGGAAATGGAAGTCGGCACGACCTTCACATTCACGTGGCGCAACGACGAACTCAGTTCCGCGCCAACCAAACGCCCAGACAGCTTTCCCAAAGAACACACTTTGGAAAGCCAGATCACCGAGCTCGATCCGCCGCGCAAGCTTGGCATCGCCTGGGGGCGCAGCGGCGGCGTCTCCTTTGAGCTGGAGCCAAGAGGCAGCAAGGTGGTGCTCACCCTGATCCACCGCCGCCTGCCCGACCGCCCAACCCTGCTGATGGTCAGCGCCGGCTGGCACATGCATCTCGACGTCCTCGCCGCGCGCGCCGCAGGCACGGAGCCGCCGCCCTTCTGGGAAGGCTGGAGCCGCCT
>JAEUMI010000218.1 GCA_016792825.1 Hyphomicrobiales bacterium | reverse complement strand
AGCCGCCGCAGGGCGGATTCAGCGGGGCGGAGAACCCGCAGCACGGCCCGATAGGCGGGCCACGGAATCCGCGAAACCGTAGCTTCGCCCACAAGTCCCAGCATGACAAAGAGCGTTTCAACGATCCCCGCGAGTACCTCGCTGTTGCGTTTGATGGCGCGCTCCCAGTCCATATTTCCCTATCCTGCCGAAAGAACAAAACAGGAACATAAGCCTTTGATAGGACCGTGTCAACGGGAGTAGGAGAATAAATCTCAGTTGCTACCCTACACTGCTTGGTCGGGCTCGACCGACCAGTCTTTCAGGCAGCGGAAATGTTGAAAGCCTGGGTGGTCGGGTCAAGCCCGACCATGGAGAGAAGGAGTTTTCGCAATGGGACCATCTCCCCGTTTCACCGGGCAAGGGACGGGTATCAAAGATGGCAGCCGGGTTTTCGTGCGCCTGCGAGATATTCGTCGATGAGCTGGTGATAGCGGGTGGCGCCGAAGCTGGGGAAGTGGCCGCCGTGGATGACGGAGACGGGGAGGGCGCGGAGACGTTCCATCGTTGCCGCGTAGTCTGCGCGGTTTGAATGATAGGCATCGTCGATGAGGGGGCCGTCGTAGACGATGTCGCCGGAGAGGAACATGCCGCTGGCCTTTTCGAAGAGGCCGATGCCGCCGGGGGAATGGCCGGGGGTGTGGATGACTTCGAAATGGCGGTCGCCGAGGTCGATAACATCGCCGTGGGCCAGCAGGCGCTGGGCCGGGGCGGGTTGTATCCGGTAGCGGGATGTTTCCCAGCCCTCGGGCAGGCAGTCGAACATCTCGTCGGTGGCGTAGCGGTCAGCGACGGTCCACTCATTGCGCGGGTCGGCGAGGATTTCGGCCTCGGCGGTGTGAACGCAGCGCTCGGGGAATTCATGGTGGCAGCCGATGTGGTCGAAATGGGTGTGGCTTGCGACGCAGAGCAAGGGGCGTTCCGCCACAAGCCTCACGTGCCGGCGCAGGCTGAAATGGCCGAGGCCCGTATCGAAGAGCAGGTCACGGTCGCGGCCCCTCACATGCCACATGTTGCAGCGGAAGAAGGGCTTGATCCAGGGTTCGTGGATCAGCGTGACAGCATCGGCCATGCGGATGGTTTCATACCAGTCTTTGGCGGCGATGGGCGTCATGGCTATTTCGCCAGCACGATCAGGTCTTCGATGTGGCAGCAGGGGGTGACGGTGTCGCCGACGCTCACATCGTGTTCCGCCGGGATCCTGGCGATGAACATGAAGCCCACGCGGCTGTTCGATTCGGCAAGGACGCGCTTGAAGCTGCCCTGGAAAATGACGGCGGTGACCTGGGCCGTGCCAAAGGTGACGCTGCGCGAGTCGCGGATGAGGCGCATGTGTTCGGGGCGGACGGCGAGGGTGACAGCCGCACCTTCCGCCGCTTCGGCGATGATGGGAAATGAGCCAAAGGCGGTGTTGATCAGGATGGCGTTGCCGGTGACGCTTGCCACGTCGCCCGGAATGAGCGTGCTTTCGCCCATGAAGGCGGCGGTGAAGCGGGTGGCGGGGCGGGCATAGACGCGCTCCGGGGTTCCTTCATCCTCGATGCGGCCCTGGTTCATGACGACGCAATGATCGGCGAGCGCCATGGCCTCTTCCTGGTCATGGGTGACATGGACGAAGGCGGTGCCCACCTGCTTCTGGATGGTCTTCAGCTCGTCCTGCATCTGGCGGCGGAGCTTGAGGTCAAGGGCGCCCAACGGCTCATCGAGGAGCAGCACGGCGGGCTTGATGACGAGGGCGCGGGCAAGGGCGACGCGCTGCCTTTGTCCGCCCGACAGCTGGTGCGGCTTTTTCCTGAATGCATCCGATAGGCCGACGATGGCTAGCGCCTCCTGGGCCAGGCGGTTCCGCTCACTCTTGATCACGCCCTTCATGCGCAGGCCAAAGCCCACATTGTTGCCGACGCTCATGTGGGGAAACAGTGCGTAGTCCTGAAACACCGTGGCGGTGGGGCGCCTGGCGGGGGCCATGGCGGTGCAATTCTGCCCGCGGATGAGGACGCTGCCTTTGCGGGGGACGAGGAAGCCGCCGAGGATGGAAAGCAGGGTGGTCTTGCCCGAGCCCGATGGCCCCAGCAGCACGGTGTAGCTGCCGGGGTTGATGGTGAGCGAGACATCGTGCAGCACGCCGACACGGCCAAAATTGTGTGAGATATTCTTCATCTCGACGAGGGCTTCGGTCATGCGGGTCTCCGGCGCAGCAGAATGAGTTCAAAGATGATGGCTGCCACCACGGAGACGGCAAAAACCAGGGAGCCCACGGCATTGGTCTTGGGATTGAGGCCGGAGCGCAGCAGGTTCCAGATTTCAACGGGAAGGGTTGTGTCAAAGCGGGTGAGGAGGAAGGAGATCACGAATTCATCCCAGGAGAAGGTCATGGAGAGGAAAAGGCTGGCGAAGATGGCGGGCCACAGCATGGGCAAGGTCACCAGCCAGAGGACTTTTGCTTCGGTGGCGCCGAGGTCGCGGGCGGCGCGTTCGATGTTGATCTGGTGGTCGCCCATCTGGCTGTAGATGATGGCAAAGCAGAGGGGCAGGTTGATCACCACATGGCCGACGCCGGCGGCCAGCAGGTTTTTGGGAACGCCGGCCATGTTGAAGATGACGAGGAGGCCCATGCCGATGATGAGGTAGCTGACGGTGAGCGGCAGGGTGATGAGGCCGCGCATGACAGCGGAGCCCGGCAGGGTGAAACGGGCAAAGCCCCAGGCGCTGAGGAAGCCGAGTGCAACCGCCACCAATGAAGAGATGATCGCCACGGCGAGGGAATTGAACAGGGCGGAGGTGAGCCGCGGATCATTGAGCACCGCTTCATACCAGCGCGACGACGGGCCGGTGAAGGGCGGGATGGGGAAGGCGGTGGACTGCAGCGAGAAGACCACCAGCACGGCGACGGGCAGGAAGATGAAGGCGTAGACCGCCAGGGCGTAGACTGCGGAAAAAAATTTCATGTAGACGCGCATCAGGTGCGCTCAATCTTCAGCCAGCGGGCGCAGGCGATATAGGCGATGGTCACCACGGCCATCAGGATGAGGGCGAGGGCCGAGGCGAGGGGGAAATCGCCGCGGCGGCCGATCTGCATCATGATAAGCTGGGGCATGAGAAGCTCGTTGTTGCCGCCGAGGATTTGCGGCGTGATGTAATCGCCGATGGCAAGCACGAAGGTGAGGAATGCGCCGACCACGACGCCGGGAAGGGTGAGCGGCAGAATGACATAGAGGAAAGAGCGGATGGGGCCGGCGCCGAGATCAGCGGCGGCCTTGCGGTAGCTCGGGTTCAACTGCTTGAGGCTGGCGAAGATCGTGAGGGTCAAGAGCATCACAAAGAAATGGACAAAGCCGATGATGGTTGCAGCGCGGGTGTTGGCAAGCTGCAGGGGTTCGGTGACAAGGCCGGTGCGGAGCAGCGCGTCATTGACCACGCCGTTCTGGGCCAGCACGAGGAGCCAGGAATAGGAGCGCACCACGTAGGAGGTCCAGAAGGGCAGGATGGCGAGCAGCAGCGCCAGCCTTTGCAGGCGCGGCGGGATCTGCTCGGCGAGTATCCAGGCGAAGGGATAGGCGAGCAGCACGGAGATGAGCGTCACCATGCCGGTCACCTGCAGCGAGTTGACCATGGCGCGGTAGTAGCTGGGGTTGGTGAAGAACTGGCTGTAGTTTGCAACCGTCATGCCGCCTTCGGCCTGAAAGTTCAAACTCAGCAGCGCCATGGCCACGAAGGGCGCCACGAAAAAAAGCAGCGTCCAGAGGAGGGCCGGGGTTACCAGCATCCATGGCAAGGCACGTTCAGTTTTCGAGAGCTCGTTCACAAACTCTCTTTATTGTGATTGCAGCATCTCCGTCCAGAGGTCTTGCATCTTCTTGTCCAGTTCAGCGCTGGGTGCCGGGTAGGGCTGCGAGCGCTTGAGGAATTCCGGCTGCTCGGCAACGCGCAGGATTTTCTTTTGCGCGTCATCAAGGGCAGCCGCCTTGCTGGCGGGCATGCCCCAATAGCAGGAGGAGGTGGCAAGCCGCGCCTGGCCTTCCGGGCTCATCACGTATTGAATGAACTTGAGGGCCATGTCCTTGTTCTTGCTGGCTGAAAACATGGCCAGTGACTGCGACCAGAGGATTGCGCCTTCCTTTGGCACGGAAAAATCCAGGGCCGGGTTTTCCTTGGCAAGGCCAGCCGTCACCCATTCGCCGCCGCCCACGAGGATATCCACCTCGCCGGTTGCAAGGGCCGTCTGACTCGCGGTGACTTCGCCCACGAGCTTGGAATTTGCCTTCATCTTGAGCAGGACTTCCTTGATCGCCGGAAGATCGGCCTCGGTGAGTTCGGTGGTCTTCTTGCCGATGGAGAGGGCGGCCATGCCGATGATGGGCAGGTAGTAGTCATAGATGGCGATGCGGCCCTTGTATTTTGCATCGAGCAGGGAATTCATGGACTGCATGTCGGCGGCATCAACCTTGCTGTTGTTGAAGCCGATGGTGTTGTAGCCGAATTTCTCAGTGATGCCGTAGCGCTTGCCGTCCACCTTGGTGGAACCGTCCATGGTGACTTCGGCGTAGAGATCGGCGAAGGGCAGCTGCTCTTCGGGCAGGGGCTCGAACAGGCCCTTTTCAACGCCGCGCGGAATGTCGATGGAATCGATGACCATGACATCCCAGTCGCCGGGCTGGGACTGGTCGACAATGGCAAAGCCGGCGCCGGTGCCTTCAAACTCCTTGACGTTCACCTTGATGCCGTTGGCATCCTCGAAGGGCTTGAGAAGCGCAGGGTCCGCATGGTCGCACCAGATCAGGGCGTTGAGATCGGCGGCGGCGGCTGGCGAAATGACGGCGATGCTGGCGATGGCCGCGGCGCAGGCGCCGCGCTTCAGGGACGGCATAAATGATGTGAACATGGTGACTCCTCCGGGATTTTTTGCTGCTTGCCAAAAAAATGAACCAATTCTAAATTTGAGTCAATTCAAATTGTGGAAAGATGGAACGCGGCATGGCGGGCCTGAGGGCAAAGAACAGGATCGACCGGAATTCGCGGATCGTGGAGGCGGCCTCCGACCTGTTCCGCAAGGACGGCTATGAGGGCGCGCGGATCGAGGAGATCGCCGCCAGGGCGGAGGTATCGGTTGGCACCATCTACAATTATTACCGCAACAAGGGCGACATCCTGGTGGCCATCGTTTCGCAGGAAGTGCACGAGGTTCTGGCCGCCGGGCAAAAGATCATCGAGAAGCCGCCGAAGAATGTGGAAAAGGCCATCGATGCGCTGCTGGCCAGCTACATCGAGCATTCGCTGGTCTACCTTAGCAAGGAAATGTGGCGGCAGGCGATGGCGACCTCAACCCAACAGCCGGACAGCCCCTTCGGCAAGACCTATACAGCACTTGACCGGGCGCTTGCCGACCAGACCTGCGCCCTGATCGCCAAGCTGCAGGCGCTTGGCCTGGTGCGGCGCGACATTGACGGGCAGGGCGTGGGCGAGATGATCTTCAACAGCATGAACATGATGTTCATTGAATTCATCAAGCGCGAGGACATGCCGATGCGGGAACTTCGCAGCCATATCCGCCGCCAGAACCGGACCCTGGTCGCGGCCATCTCAGCCTGACTTTCCGCAACTCAGCCATGTCCAAGAATGTGATGGCAGCAGCTACGCCGCTTGGCTAGGGTGAAGGCCGGAAAGCGGAGGCTCCATGCGCGCGAAATCGAAAGTCATCATCACCTGTGCCATCACGGGGTCCATCCATACGCCGTCCATGTCGCCGCATTTGCCGGTGACGGCCAATGACATTGCCACCCAGGCGGTGGAAGCAGCGGCGGCGGGAGCCTCGATCCTGCATCTCCACGCGCGCGACCCGGAGGACGGGCGTCCGGCCGCTTCGCCCGATGTTTTCAATGAATTCCTGCCGCGCATCAAACAGGCGACCGACGCGGTGATCAACATCACCACGGGTGGCGGACAGGGCATGTCCATCGACGAACGCCTCGCCGCGGCGGAACGGTTCTCGCCGGAAATGACCTCGCTCAACATGGGCTCGATGAATTTCGGGCTTTATCCCATGCTGGCGCGCTATGGAGATTTGAAGCACGCGTGGGAGCGCAAGCATCTCGAAGGCTCGAAGGATTTCATTTTCCGCAATACTTTCGGCGACATAGAGAAGATCCTTCAGCGCCTGGGCGAAGGCCACGGGACGCGCTTTGAATTCGAATGCTATGACGTGGGCCATCTCTATACGCTGGCGCATTTCCTCGACCGCAAGCTGGTGAAGCCGCCGCTGTTCGTGCAAACCATTTTCGGCATTCTCGGCGGCATCGGCCCGGATCCGCAGAATGTCATGTTCATGCGGGAAACCGCCGAGCGGCTGTTCGGCGACCAATATCACTGGTCAGTGCTGGCGGCCGGGCGCTTCCAGTTTCCGCTCTGCACGATGGCGGCCACCATGGGGGCCAATGTCCGGGTGGGACTTGAGGATAATCTTTATATCGGCAAGGGAAAACTGGCCAAATCCAACGCGGAACTGGTGGGCAAGATGCGCCGCATCCTTGATGAGCTTTCCATCGAGACCGCGACGCCTGGGGAAGCCCGCAAGATGCTGGAGCTCAAGGGGGCGGAGAAGGTCAAAATCTAGGACGTGGATTCATAAGCGCGTGGGCAAACTGACTTGAATGACCTACAAGAGACATGCAGCGAGTTGTTGCGGAGAGCTTGCGATCAGAGCACTTCGAAGACATGGTATCCTGGACCCACGGAGGTCCTCCAGCCGCTGGCCACAACAACCAGCGTGTTGAGGCGGGCCAGCTTGGACGATGCCGTCTCGAAGAAGCCTGACACGCGGTAGTAATAGCTATCGGCATCGACGCTCTCTCCGCGCGAGACCTTCGCGAGCACTTCTGGGGGGCCGCTGCGAAAGCCTTGGTAAGCCATGGTTAGCACTTCGCCGTCTTGGGTGCGTAAAGGTACGTGCACGTTGATACGGAACCACGAACCGGCAGCATCCTCCGTGATCCAGTCGGTGCCGCCTGGCAGCACGATCCCGGACAGCTGCGGCCCCTCAAACGTGCCGCCCGCAATGGGCGCGACGCGGCGGCTGCCAAAGGGCGTAGGACCCACGACATGGTGGGCACCGACATCCAGAGCAAGACGGAACAGGAACTTCGTGCGGATCTCGGTCATAGGCTGCTCCCAGTTTTACTGTGTAACGTGGAATCGATGGCGCGTGACGGATGGGGTTCGGGGTTCCACCTTCCCCAGACCAAGGGCTGGAGAAGGATCAAAGTGATGTAATTCAACCAAAGCCGGCAAGACTCTAATCGCCGTCGGAGAGTTTTTCCATGTTGTCGTTGGCGCGGCGGGTGGCGGCCTCATAGCGGTCTTCGTAATCCGCCAGGTTTTTCTTGGGCTCCTGGTAAAAGGCCGTGAACTTCATCAGGCCAAGGAAGGTGTTGTTGACCAGCCTGCCCCAGAAGCGCATGGGCCGGTCGAAATCAAAGAGCAGGATGACGCGCTCTTCATCCGTGTCATTCCACACTTCGTGCTCGTAGGTATCATCAAAAACAAAGATTTCGCCGGGGCGCCAGACATTGATGGTGTCGCCCACCCGCATGCGGCATTTCTCCGCCTCCCTGGGGATGAGCAAGCCGAGATGGGCCCGGACGATTCCCTTGCTGACGCCGCGATGGGCGGGAATGTGGTAGCCGGGACTGAGAATCGAGAACCAGGCCGTCTGCAGATCCGGCACGGCTTCAAGCAGCTTCGTCGTGAGCGGCGCCTGCCTGGCATTCTTTTCGAGTTTGTTGCCGAAGCCGAACAGGATGAAGGTGCGCCAGTTGGTGCCTTTGGAAATCTTCTTCTGGTCAGGTGAAATATTGTGAAAGGCCGGAATGGCATCACGATGCTTGAGAATCTCGATGGCCTCGGCGCGAATGGCCTGCCAATTCCCGGTGAAACTGGCGAGGAATGGAAAGTGCCTTGAATCAAGCACCGGGGTATCGCCCACCAGGGATTGCCGACCGAGAAAACTTGCAAGACTGCGGGTCAGGGAGCGCCCCCAGATCTTGACCTTCTTGCGCCGCGCTTTCCTGAAACGCTGCAGCCAGGTTTGGCCT
>JAEUMI010000215.1 GCA_016792825.1 Hyphomicrobiales bacterium | reverse complement strand
GGCGGCGGTTTGCGCGCTTAGCACTTCGGCTGCTGCCGCATCGGCATCGGCCTGGGCTGTCGCGGCATTGGTCGCTGCTTCTTCCGCAGCATCAGCGGCAGCAACAGATGCCGCATTTGCATCACGGTAGGCGGCGATTTTCCCGACACGGGAATTGGGCGCGGCATTGGCAAGGGCCGTTGCAGAGGCGTGGGCGGCGTTCAAGGCACCAAGTATTGATGCAATGTCGCCATTCGAAACTTTTTCGACTTTTTCGACCTTCACTTCAGCCTTTGCAGTTTTTTCTGCTTTGGCGGAACTCGACTTTTCACTCTTTGAACCGGAGCTGCTGTTTCCACCTGCGTTTGAGTTGCCGCCTGAATTACCGTTGCTGTTGCCACCCGAATTGCCGTTGCCGCCTTTTGCGGCGTGGGCGCTGGGAATTGCCAGGATTCCAGCCGAATAGAGGAGCGGAGGGGTTAGAAGAAAAGCTACGCCAAGGGCCAGTCTGGTGGCGGGTTTAGAAAGCTTTTTTATCATGATGCCTCACCTTTCATGTTGAGAATGGTTTGATCATCAGGATTTGTTCAGGTTAATGCAACGTGAACCCCTTTGCGCAGTGAACCGCTGGTTATGGGAATGCCTTCAATTTTTGTTTAATTGCCGTCTGAACAGCGGTTCAGCTCTTAGACTTCCGCCAAGGCCTGTTCCAGATCGGTGATCAGATCGGCCACATCCTCGATGCCGATGGAAAAGCGGATGAGGTTGGCGGCGACAATGCTGTTTGGGCCTTCCACGGACTTGCGGTGTTCGGCGAGGCTTTCGACGCCGCCCAGGGATGTGGCCGGGGTGAATACCTTGAGGCGGCCGGCGACGCGGCGGGTTTGCGTCTCGTCGCCCTTCACCAAAATGGACAGCATGCCGCCGAAACCGCCGGTCATCTGCTTCCTGGCGATTTTGTGCTGGGGGTGGCTTTCCAGGCCGGGATAGAGAACGCCGGCAAGCCTGGGATGTTTTTCAAAATGCCTGGCCAGGGCCAGGGCATTGCGCGAGGCCTGTTCGACGCGGAGGAAAAGGGTGCGCAGGCCACGGATCAGGAGATAGGCTTCAAAACTTCCCAGCGTGGCGCCCAGGCCAATCTGCGCCTCTTTCAATTTTTCCCAGCGCGTGCTGGCCTCACGGGCGGTGAGTACACCGGCAGTCACGTCGCTGTGGCCGTTCAGGTATTTCGTGGCGGAATGGAAAACAATATCGGCACCAAGGGCGAGCGGCTTGCTGATCACCGGCGGAGCGCAGGTGGAATCAACGACGAGAATTGCGCCCGCGGCATGGGCGGCATCGGCTGCGGCCCTGATGTCGATCACATCCCAGGTCGGGTTCACCGGCGTTTCAATCCAGACGATTGCGGTTTTGCCGGGGATGATGGCGCGGGCCAGGCTGGCGGGCTCGGCGGCGTCAAACAGATCGAGGCCGATATTGCGCATGGCCTGCTGGCGCAGCATCCAGGCCTTCACACCGTGATACATGACGGTGGGGGCGGCAATGCGCTGGCCGGATTCTACAGTTTCAACAAGGGCCGATGCGGCCCCCATGCCCGATGCGAAGAGACGGGTTTCAAAGCCCTCCTCCAGTTCGCAGAGCAAGCCTTCGGCATGGGCCACGGTGGGCGAACCGTTGCGCGAA
>JAEUMI010000212.1 GCA_016792825.1 Hyphomicrobiales bacterium | reverse complement strand
AGGAAAGTCTTTTGCTTCATGGCCGCGCCCAGTTGTCCCGTTGTGCCAGCACTATGCCCTCAATGGGCCGCCGGGGCCATTTCCAGAAAGCCTGAATGAAAAAATAATTCCTCCCTTTCACATTGACAGCCGGTCATTTTTAGGTCGAGACTGCACTTAGCGGGCGCAACAATTCAAGCAAAAGCCCAAAAACAGAGAGGAAAACATGAATTTCAAACGGACTTGGAAATCTGCCCTATGCGCTGCGGTAGCAGTTGCAGCCCCGATTCTGGCGCCATCCGCCGGTGCGGTTGAATCAAGCGATCCCATCAAGATCGTGCTGTTTGACTGGACCAGCGTCAACCTTAACTCCCGCATATTGGGCGGCGTACTCGAAAAACTCGGATACACCGTAGAATATCCAACCGGTGATTATCTCTCGAGCCTCACCACCAGCCTAACCAACGGCGACGTGACCTTGGGCCTTGAGTACTGGGATACCACAGCGGGCGAGGCCATGAAGGCCTCCGAGGCAACCGGTCAGACCGAACGGCTTGGCCCCCTGGGACCGAAAGCCAAAGAGGAATGGTGGTACCCCCTCTACATGAAGGAAAAATGCCCGGGCCTGCCCAATTGGGAAGCCCTGAAGGATCCGGCCTGCGCTGAAGCCTTCGCCACGGCGGAAACCGCCCCCAAGGGCCGTTATGTCGGTGGCCCGGTCACCTGGGAAGGCTTTGACGATGAGCGCGTTGAGGCTCTCGGACTGCCTTTCACCGTCATCCATGCCGGCACCGATGCTGCAATGTTTGCCGAGCTTGACTCGGCCTATCAGCGCAAGGCGCCCGTCATGGTTTGGGTTTATTCGCCTCATTGGGCTCCGGCAAAATACGAAGGCGAATGGGTTGAATTCCCGGAATACACGCCGGAATGCTACACCGACCCGAAGTGGGGCTCAAACCCTGACAAGGCCTATGATTGCGGCAAGCCGTTCGGCGAAATCTGGAAATTCGGCTGGGCTGGCATGAAGGACAAGTGGCCGGTTGCCTACAAGGTGGCCAAGGCTTATCAGATTGACACCAATGAACTGAACGCCATGTCGGGCCAGATTGACCTGGATGGCAAGTCAATCGAAGAGGTCGCCGCTGCGTGGGTTGCTGCCAACGAAGCGAAATGGAAAGCCTGGGCTCAATAAGCCTGTATCAGGGGCAATACGCATGAAAACGAAAACACCGGACGCTGAATCCCAGCGTCCGGTCAAACTGTCTTGCCGCAATTTGTGGAAAGTGTTTGGCCCCAACGCCGGCAAATTCATGGCCGAGCGCAAAGGCACGGCGACCGCCGCCGAGCTGGACGAAGCTGGCCTGGTCGGTGCGGTGCGCAACACGACGCTTGATGTGCGCGAAGGCGAAATTTTCATCGTCATGGGCCTTTCCGGATCCGGCAAGTCGACGCTGGTGCGCTGCCTGTCGCGCCTGATCGAGCCCACCACCGGCGAACTGAGCTTCGACGGCAAGGACCTGCTGAAGGCCAGCGAGGCCGAACTCATCGAAATCCGCCGCCACAAGATGGGCATGGTGTTCCAGCATTTCGCCCTGCTGCCCCATCTCACGGTGCTGGAAAACGTCGCCTTCCCACTGTCGATCCAGGGCATCGGCCGGGCCGAGCGCGAAGCCCGCGCCCAGCAGATGATTGAACTTGTCAGCCTTAACGGGCGCGAGCATCATTTTCCGTCAGAGCTTTCGGGCGGCCAGCAGCAGCGCGTCGGCATTGCCCGGTCGCTGGCCGTGGAGCCTGAGATCTGGTTTCTTGACGAGCCGTTCTCCGCCCTCGATCCGCTGATCCGCCGCGAGATGCAGACCGAGTTGATGCGCCTGCAAAGCGTTCTCAAGAAGACCGTGGTCTTCATCACCCATGACTTCGATGAGGCCATAAGGCTGGCCGACCGCATTGCCATCATGAAGGATGGCGAAGTCATCCAGATCGGCACGCCGGAAGATCTCGTCAACAATCCGGCGACCGCCTATGTGGCGGAATTCACTGCCGATGTGAACCGCGCCAAGGTGCTGTCGGCCCGCGCCCTGATGAAGCCGGCAACGGCGAAATCCGCCGGCCTGAAAAAAGTTTCGGCCAGGGCCAAGATTGCCAGTTTCGCCGCGGCAATCGTGGATTCAGCCAGGCCATTTGCCGTGATCAGCGACTCCGGCGAAGTGATTGGCGAAATTTCGCCGAAGTCGGTTATCAACCTGCTTTCCGGAAAGGACCGCGGAGCAAACACATGAGTGATATCGCCCAGTCAGCCCCTTCGATATCCAATGGCCGCTGGCTTGGCCTTTGGATTGTCGTGGGAGCGATTGTCGTGACCGCCATTCTCCTGCCGGTTCCTGAGGCGCTCTCACCCTTGACCAAATATCCCGATGCCCTGGTCGTTCCGTTCAATGACTGGGTCGGCGCCGCCATGGCCTGGCTCAAGACGAATTTCACCTGGCTCACCCGCTGGCTTGCTGGGCTCATTGAAGTACCCCTGCGCTTTGCGTTCAACCTGCTTGCCAAGGGCTTCAAATTCGGCACGGGCGAGGCCGCCTGGGCCCTGCCGCGGTTGTCGTGGCTGGGCGTGGTCCTGGTCATGGCCTGGCTGGGCTATATTTTTGGCGGCCTCCGCCTGGCGCTGCTCTGCGGCCTGGGGTTCCTCTCGCTCGTGCTTTTCGATGTGTGGAACAATTCCATGCTCACCCTGGCGCTCATCATCATTTGCGTGCCGTTCTGCATCGTCACCGGCCTGGCCTTCGGCATCTGGGGGCATTTTTCGCCGCGCGTGAACCGCTGGCTGATTTCGCCCGCCCTCGACCTCATGCAGACGATGCCGACTTTCGCCTATCTTATCCCGATGCTGCTGCTGTTCGGCGCCAGCCCCGTATCCGCCCTGCTTGCCACCGGCATTTTTGCGACCCCGCCCATGGTGCGCGCAACCGTGCTGGGCCTCAACAAGGTGCCCCAGGAGATCAAGGATTTCGCCGACATGGCGGGCTGCACCAGATCGCAGAAGCTTTGGCGCGTGCTGCTGCCGTCGGCCAAGCCCTCCCTGCTGATTGGGGTGAACCAGGTCATCATGCTGGCCCTCAACATGGTCATCATCTCGTCGATGATTGGCGCCGGAGGCCTGGGCTATGATGTGCTGCTGGCGCTGCGCGCCCTTAAGATCGGCCAGGCCATGGAGGCGGGCCTTGCCATTGTCATCATCGCGGTGGTGCTTGACCGGCTCAGCCAGGCCATTGCTGTGAAGCGACCGGAAGCGGCGGATACCCGGTCGTTCTGGGCCCGCCACACAAACTTTGTTCTGGCCATTGCCGTGCTTCTTGTCACCACGGCGCTCAGCCTGGTTTTCCCGGCGCTCCACACACTGCCCGATTCGCTCACCTTCACCACTGCGCCTTACTGGAAGGCCGGCGTTGACTGGATCACCATAAATTTCTTCGACACCATTGAAGCCATGCGGGTGTTCCTACTGCTCAATTTCCTGAACCCCCTGCGTTCCGGCTTTGAGGCCTTGCCGTGGTTCGGCGTGCTGCTTGTCCTGACCGCCCTGGCCTGGCGCCTTGGCGGCTGGGGGCTGGCCCTGATCATTGCCGTCCTCACTGCCTTCTGCGCCACAACCGGACTTTGGGTTCCCGCCATGCAGACGCTTTATCTCGTTGGCTTCTCCGCGCTTGTGGCTTCCGCCCTCGGCATTCCCATCGGCCTGTGGTGCTCGCGCAGCGACCGGGTGTCGGCCATCGTAACCCCCATCATCGACACGCTTCAGACGATTCCCTCATTCTGCTTTATCATTCCCGTTGTCATGCTCTTCCGCGTCGGCGACGTGACAGCGATGATCGCTACTGTCGCATTCGCCATCGTGCCGGCGGTGCGCTACACCAATCACGGTATCCGGCAGGTGCCGCACGAATTGCTGGAAGCTGGCATCGTCTCGGGCTGCACCAGGTGGCAGCTCTTCCGCCGCGTGCAGCTTCCAGTCGCCATGCCCGAGATCATGCTCGGCATCAACCAGACCATTCTACTTTCTCTTAGCATGATCATCATCTGCGCCATGGTGGGCACCCGCGACCTCGGCCAGGAAGTGTTCAAGGCGCTCTCCAAGGCCGATGCCGGGCGCGGCATCGTGGCGGGTCTCGTCATCGCCTTCATCGGCATCATCGCCGACCGCCTGATCACCGCCTGGGTCCAGCGCATGCGTCAGCGCCGGGGCATGGCCTGACCGCCGGAAACCGCTGCCTGCAAGCCGCCCTTTTTGTTTTGTGATAGTGAGAGGGAATGGAGCAGCGATTCGACATTGCGGTAATCGGCGGCGGCGTGGTTGGCCTCGCCGTGCTTCGGCGTTTCGCCATGGCCGGATTAAAATGCGTTTTGCTGGAGCGCGGCAGCGACATTCTCTCCGGCGCCTCAAAGGGCAACAGCGCGCTGCTCCACACGGGCTTTGACGCGCCGCCGAAAAGCCTTGAGCTGCGCTGCATGAAGGCGGGCTACGCCGAATACCTCCGTATCCGCCAGAAGCTCTACCTGCCCCTGATCGAAAGCACCGCCATTGTCGTGGCCTGGGATGATGCCGAGCTTGCCGCCTTGCCCGCCATTGTCGAGAAGGCCCACAAGAACGGCATCGCCGATGTGCGCGCCATTTCACAAACCGAATTGCGCCTGAAGGAGCCGGAACTGGCAAAGCTGGCGCTCGGCGGCGTGCTGGTTCCCGGCGAGCATATCATTGACGCGTGGTCGGCGCCCCTGGCCTATGCCCACCAGGCCCTGGCCCATGGCGCGACCATCCTGCGCAATGCCGAAGTCACCGATGGCGAATTCGCCGGGGATGAATGGACCCTGGCCAGCGGGCAGGGAAAGATCACGGCGCACGTGGTGATCAACGCTGCCGGAAATTTCGGCGACCTGGTGGAAGCCATGGCGCGCCCGTCGCCCTTCGCCATCAAGCCGCGCAAGGGCCAGTTCGTGGTCTTTGACAAGCCCGCCCACAAGCTGCTGCGCGCCATCATACTGCCGGTGCCCACGGCGCGCACCAAGGGCGTTGTGCTGTTCCGCACTGCCTTCGGCAATCTTGCCATCGGCCCCACCGCGGAAGACCAGGATGAACGCGAGATCGCCGCGTGCGACCAGGATACGCTGCGCCGCTTGCGGTTGCGTGCCAGTGTCATGGTTCCGGCCCTTGCGAAGGTGGACGTGAGCGCCACCTATGCCGGCCTTCGCCCGGCGAGCGACCGGAAGGATTACATCATTGAAGCCCTCAGGGACAGGAACTGGATCACCGTGGGTGGCATCCGCTCCACCGGCCTGACCGCGGCACTTGGCATCGCCGACTACGCCAGCCAGCTCTATGCCAAGAATTTTGGCAAGCTCCCCAAGAAGCCCGCCGAACAGGTCTGGACGCCGGTTCCAAACCTGAGTGAGGGCCGCATCCGGCCCTACATGATGGGCGGCGAAATCCTCTGCCACTGCGAGCATGTCACCCGCGGCGAGATCGAAGCCGCCCTTGCGGGCCCGCTGCCCGCCGGCGACATGGGGGGCCTCAAGCGCCGCACCCGCGCCATGATGGGCCGCTGCCAGGGTTTCTATTGCTCCGCACATATTGCCGACATCAGCAAGGGGCATTTCGATGGAAAGCCATGATGTGATCATCATCGGCGGCGGCCCTACTGGCCTGAGCGCCGCACGCCGCCTGAGCGATCTCGGCATCCGCGATGTCGTTGTCCTTGAGCGCGAGGCCGTGGCGGGCGGCATCCCGCGCCATTGCGGCCATCTGGGCTTTGGCTGGCAAAGCCACAGGCGCCTGTGGAGCGGGCCGCGATTTGCCGCCGAGCTTCGCAAGGCAGCCACGGGACTTGATGTCCGGACCGCGGCAACCGTGCTTGAACTGGTGAAAGACGGCCATCTGCGCACTCAAACGCCGGCAGGCCTCGCCGAGATGAAGGCAAGGCACATCCTGATTGCCACCGGCACCCGCGAAACCCCGCGTTCGGCCCGCCTGGTGGGCGGAAGCCGCCCGCAGGGCGTGATGAACACCGGCGCCCTGCAGCAGCATGTCTATCTCCATCACAACAAGCCCTTTGAACGCCCGGTGATCATCGGCAGCGAACTGGTGTCCTTCTCGGCGCTGCTCACCTGCCGCCACCTCGGCATCAGACCCGTTGCCATGCTGGAGGAAAATCCGCGCATCTCGGCTCAAAGGCCGGGCGACCTTATCGCCAGGTTTGTTCTTGGCGTGCCGGTCCGCACCTCCACCAAACTCGTTGCCATCGAAGGCCGCAAGAACGTTGAAGCGGTTGAAGTTGAGCACCGCGGCAAACGCGAGCGCATCGCCTGTGATGGGGTCATTTTCACCGGGCTCTTCCGGCCTGAAACCGCATTGTTCCCCGCCGGCCTGCCATCGGAAAAATTCTCAATCTCCGGAAATGCTGTGGGTCCGCTCAAAACCTCCGGCGAATGCTGGCTGCAGGGTGTGGCTGCGGCCGAGGGTATCGCAAGGAAATTGACATGAAGGTTCTGGCCATTGACCAGGGAACAACCGCCACGAAATCCTTCACCCTTGATGGGGAGGGCCGCTTTGAATCCGTTGCCGCCGTCGAGCACCGGCAGATTTTCCCCAATGCCGGCTGGGTTGAGCATGACCCGGAAGAACTGCTGCGCAATGTCAGCGCCTGCCTTGAGGTTGCAGGCAAAGTCGATGCCATCGGCATGGACAATCAGGGCGAGACGGTGATCGCCTGGGACGCAGGCACCGGCAAGCCCATCTACAACGCCATCGTCTGGCAGGACAGCCGCACCCAGGATGCCACGGAAAAGCTGAAGGCCGATGGAGCCGAGGAACTCACCCTGGCCCGCGCCGGCCTGCCGCTTGATCCCTATTTTTCCGCCGGCAAGCTCCGCTGGCTCCTTGATCATGCGGACGGGGCCCGCAGCCTTCTCAAGCAGGACCGCTTGCGCCTCGGCACCAGCGATGCGTTCTTCCTTGATCGCCTCACCGGAACCTTTGCCACCGATGTGACAACCGCCTCGCGCACCAGCCTCATGTCGCTCGACACCTGCACCTGGGATCCCGAACTTTGCAAACTCTTCGGCGTGCCCATCGAATGCCTGCCCGAAATCAGGTCAACCGCGGGCGACTTCGGCCAGGTGGGAAAAACGCCGGTCACCGCCAGCCTTGTCGATCAGCAGGCCGCGCTCTTCGGCCACGGTTGCCCCACAAAGATCACTTTCGGTACCGGCGCCTTCGCCCTGACTGTCACCGGTGAGGGGCGCGTCGATGGTTCGAAATTCGGCATCCTCCCGACCCTTGCCTGGAAAATAAAAAGTGAACCGGCGCAGCGCGCCATCGAGGGCGGCGTTTACAACGCCGGCTCGGCGGTGAACTGGGCCCGGGGCCTTGGCCTCTTCAGGGAATTTTCCGGTATCGAAAATTTTGAAATGCCATCAGCCCTGTCGCGCAATCTTGTTTTTGTGCCGGCGCTTTCAGGTCTCGCTTGCCCGCATTGGGATCGTGGCGCCGCCGGATTGTGGATCGGCATGGGACTGGAAACCACGGCAAAGGATCTGATTCAGGCACTGCTCGAAGGCATTGCCCTGCGCGCCGCGGAAGTGATCGATGCGATGGCGGAACTCACGCCACTCGGAAACATGATTTCAATCGATGGCGGGCTCACGAAGAATTCCTATTTCAACCGCTTTCTCGCCAATGCCCTGCAAAGGACTCTAATCGTTCAGGAATCCCCGGAGCTCACCGGCCTCGGCACGGCCCGCATGGCAATGCGCGGCGCTGGCCTGAAATCATTGCCGCCGCTCCCGGAACCGCGCGCTTCGCTCAAGCCCGATGCGCCGCTGGGCCGGGAATTGAAGCAGCGATTTTCGGAAGCCGTGAAGCGGGCGAAGAACTGGAAATGAACGAAACCCACAGCTTCGAGTTCTGATCATGGCTTGATCTTGCTCCGGAAGTGACGTCAACTGGGTGCTTCCATACTTAACTCATAAGGCGATTAGCATGAACTTCCTTCTTCGCATGTCTTCGTTCGTTCTGATCTGTGTGCTTGCCGGCAGTTCCGCTGTCTGGGCGGTGACCCGCCAACCTGTAGCGGCTGAAAACGGCATGGTGGTTACATCGCAGCACCTCGCCTCGAAGGTGGGCGTAGAGATTTTGAAGCAGGGTGGTAACGCGGTCGATGCCGCGGTGGCAGTGGGCTATGCCCTCGCAGTCGCCAATCCCTGTTGCGGCAATATCGGCGGCGGCGGATTTGCCACGCTGCATCTCGCCGATGGCCGCGGCATTTTTATCAACTTCCGCGAAAAGGCGCCGCTTGCTGCCACGCAAACCATGTATCTCGATGCTGCAGGCGAGGTGGTGCCCGATCTCAGCCTCAAAGGTTATCTGGCAGTTGGCGTACCGGGGTCGGTGCTCGGGCTCGATACCCTGCTGCAGAAATTCGGCACGATGTCGCGCGCCGCTGTCATGGCGCCAGCGATCAGGCTTGCCGAGGAGGGCTTCGTTCTCAGCCAGGGTGACGCCGACATTCTTGCGACATCGACCAAGCATTTCGTTGCTCAGCCCAATGTCGCGGCCATATTTCTGAATGCGGGAAAGCCATGGAAGGCGGGAGAGGTTCTGGTCCAGAAGAACCTGGCCGCAACTCTGAAGCTCGTCGCGGAAAACGGGCCGGACGCCTTCTACAAGGGCCCCATCGCCGATGCGGTCGTGGCGGCAAGCGCGGCCCATGGCGGCGTTTTGGCGAAGAAGGATTTTGAAGACTATACCGTCACTGAAACGCCCCCGGTGAAATGCAACTACCGGGGCTATGAGCTCATTTCCTCGCCGCCGCCGAGTTCCGGAGGCACCGCGATATGCCAGATACTCAATATCATCGAAGGTTACCCTATCGCGGAGCTTGGCTTTCATTCAGCGGCAAGCATTCATGTCATGGCCGAGGCCATGCGCCATGCCTTTGTGGACCGCAACTTCCAGCTCGGCGATCCGGACTTTGTGCAAAATCCTCTGGATCGCTTGCTGTCTGAAAGCTATGCGGGCGAAATCCGTGCGAAGATTGACGGTGCAAAGGCTTCCAACTCCAAGGATGTGCAGCCCGGCATCGCACCCCATGAGGGAACCGAGACCACCCACTACTCGATTGTGGACTCGGCCGGCAATGCGGTGGCCGTGACCTACACGGTCAATGCGCTGTTCGGGGCGAAGGTGATTGCCGGAGACACGGGATTTTTCCTCAATGACGAGATGGATGATTTTACCGTAAAGCCTGGCGTGGCAAACATGTTCGGGCTGGTGCAGGGCAAGACCAACGTGATCGCTCCGGGCAAGCGGCCGCTGAGTTCCATGAGCCCGACGATCGTGACCAGGAACGGAAAGACCTTCATGGTGCTGGGCAGTCCCGGCGGCTCGCGCATCATCACGATCGTCGTGCAGACCATCATGAATGTGATTGATCATGGCATGCAGGTCCAGGAGGCGGTGAACGCGCCGCGCATTCATCACCAGTGGCTGCCTGACCAGATTGCCGTGGAACCTTTTGCCCTTTCGCCCGATACGGCCAGGCTGCTGGCGGGAATGGGACACAAGATCGTCGAGCAGGCGCCATGGGGCGCGGCGGAGGCCATCCTCATCGGGCCTGAGGAAGATACCACGGCTGCGCAGGCGACTTCAGGCAATGATGCCATGGCGGGAAGCAAACCAATCCCTGGAATGCTTTACGGCGCCCATGATGACCGGCGTCCGGCGGGAGCAGCCGTCGGCTATTGAAGTAGCCTGTCAACAGTCCCCTCGACGGAAAGCCACGCATACAATAGTCTTTCGCCGCGGCTGGTATGCAATATCGGCCAGGTAAACAGCGAAAGTGGATGCCGCCATGGCAAATGAAAAAGTCGAGACCCTCATCATTGGCGGCGGCCAGGCGGGCCTGGCGATGAGCGCGCATCTCGGCAAGCGCGCCGTGCCACACCTCATTATCGAGCGGCACCGGATTGCTGAACGCTGGCGCTCGGAAAGATGGGACTCGCTTGTCGCCAACGGCCCGGCCTGGCATGACCGCTTCCCAAGTCTGGAATTCTCCGACATTGACCCCAACAGCTTTGCCCCCAAGGACCGGATCGTCGAATATTTCGAAGCCATCGCAAAGCAGATCAAGGCCCCCATCCGCTGCGGTGTCGAGGTCAAGTCGGTGGAAAGGAAAGCCGATGGCTCGGGCTTCCGCGCCGAAACGTCCGAAGGCGTGATCGAGGCCAGCAACGTGGTGGCCGCAACCGGGCCGTTCCAGCGCCCGATCATTCCCGCCGTCGTGCCGCCGGATGCCGGAATCATGCAGGTCCATTCCAATGCCTACCGCAATCCCGGCCAGTTGCCGCAAGGTGCTGTAATGGTGGTGGGTGCCGGGTCTTCTGGAGTCCAGATTGCCGATGAACTCCTGCGGGCGGGAAAGCGCGTTTATCTTTCGGTCGGCCCCCATGACCGGCCGCCGATCCGTTACCGCGGGCGGGATTTCTGCTGGTGGCTGGGGGTTCTCGGCATGTGGGATGCCAAAACCCGCGAACCAGGCATGGAACATGTCACCATCGCGGTGAGCGGGGCCCATGGTGGCCACACCGTGGACTTCCGCAAACTGGCCGCGCGCGGCATCACCCTGCTGGGCCGGGCCGGCCCGTTCAAGGATGGCGTGATGCATTGCGCCGATGATCTCGCGCGCAACATCGCGCAAGGCGATGCCCATTACCTTTCCGTGCTGGACGCCGCTGATGCTTATGTGGCGAAGAACGGCCTCGACCTGCCGGAAGAACCGGAAGCCCGCAGGATTGATGCCAATCCCGACTGCGTGACCGATCCCATTCTCCAGCTTAACCTGGCCGAGGCCGGCATAACCGCGATTGTCTGGGCGACGGGCTTTGCCGTTGATTTTGGCTGGCTCAAGGCTGACACCTTCGATGCGCGCGGCATCCCGCTTCACGAGCGCGGTGTATCCAAGGTGCCCGGCCTCTATTTTCTGGGATTGCCCTGGCTGTCGCGCCGGGCCTCGCCCTTCATCTGGGGCGTCTGGCACGACGCCGAGTATCTGGCGGGCCATATCGCCGCGCGCTGCTAGTCCCTTTACACTTCAGGGCCAGTCATCCAAGGTTTGGTATCGGAGTTAAGGAAACCCCAATATGACAAATCTCTACAAATCAGCGCTGGCTGAGCTCGACGTCGTCTTCGACCGGCTGAATGACGGCGATGTCGACAAGGCTTGCGGGATGATTGCCGCGGCCCGCAAAACTGTCGTGTTTGGCGGCGGCCGTGAGCGTCTGCAAATCATGGGGTTTGCCATGCGGCTTTATCACATGGGCCTCGCCGTTGCTGTCGAAGGCGACATGACGACCCCGCCCGTTGGAAAAGGCGATTTGTTTGTTGTGACCTGCGGACCCGGTGAAATCTCAACGGCCCTGGCCCTCATGGGCGTGGCCAGGGCGGCGGGTTCAAAGATACTCTTTATCACGGCTCAACCCCAAAGCCGTGGCGCCGCACTGGCGGACTTCGTCTTGCATTTGCCGGCCCAGACCATGGCGGACGATCAGGGCGACAAGCGCTCATCGGTTTTGCCCATGGGATCGCTGTTCGAGGGCGCCCTGTTCGTGCTCTTCGAAGTCATGGTGCTGAAGCTCATCGCATCGCTTCAGATCAAGCCTGAAGCGATGCGCGCCAACCACACAAACCTCGAATAGTCAGGCCGCCAG
>JAEUMI010000202.1 GCA_016792825.1 Hyphomicrobiales bacterium | reverse complement strand
GACACCCAGGTGGCGCCGGAGGCGGTGTTGAGCAGGGCATTGAGCAGGGGCCAGTCGGACACCGTATCGGAGCCATCGAGCATGGCTTCGGTCTCACGGTTGGGGGAGGCCACGGAGCCTGAATCGAGATGATCGCGGCCGATGACGATGGGGGCTTCGACTTCGCCGTTCTTCACCATCTCGTTGAAGGCCAACCCTAAGCGATGGCGCTGGCCGAGGCCGACCCAGCAGATGCGGGCGGGCAAGCCCTGGAAGGCGATGCGTTCGCGCGCCATGTCGAGCCAGTTGTGCAGGTGCTTGTCGTCAGGGATCAGTTCCTTGACGCGTTGATCGGTTTTGTAAATGTCTTCGGGATTGCCTGACAGCGCCGCCCAGCGGAAGGGACCGATGCCGCGGCAGAACAGCGGGCGAATATAGGCCGGCACAAAGCCGGGAAAATCAAAAGCGTCCTTCAGGCCCATTTCAAAGGCCATCTGGCGGATGTTGTTGCCGTAATCGAGGGTGGGAACGCCGGCCTTCTGGAAATCCAGCATGGCCTGCACGTGGACTTTCATGGAGGCCATGGCGGCTGCCTTGACGGCTTGGGGATCGGAGACGCGCTTGTCTTCCCATTGGGCCAGGGTCCAGCCGGTGGGCAGGTAACCGTTAACGGGATCATGGGCGGAGGTCTGGTCGGTGACCGCATCGGGGTGCATTCCGCGCTTGACCATATCAGGCAGGATTTCCGCGGCATTGCCAAGCACGCCGACCGAGATCGGTTTCGGCGAGCGCCTGATCATTTCGAGGGCTTCATCGACGGACTTGGCTTGCGTATCGAGGTAACGGGTGCGGAGCCGCATATCGATGCGCGAAGGCTGGCATTCAATGGCGATCATGGACGCACCGGCCATGGTGGCGGCGAGCGGCTGGGCGCCGCCCATGCCGCCGAGGCCGGCGGTCAGAAACCACTTGCCCTTGAGGTTGCCGCCGTAATGCTTGCGGCCCACTTCGGCGAAGGTCTCATAGGTGCCCTGGACGATGCCCTGGGTGCCGATGTAGATCCAGGAACCGGCGGTCATCTGGCCGTACATCATCAGGCCCTTTTTATCGAGCTCGTTGAAATGATCCCAATTGCCCCAGTGGGGCACGATGTTGGAGTTGGCGATGAGGACGCGGGGCGCGTCCTTGTGGGTGCGGAAGATGCCGACGGGTTTGCCGGATTGCACCAGCAGGGTCTCGTCGTCCTCGAGGGAGCGCAGGCTGGCCACGATCCGGTCGTAAGACTCCCAGTTGCGCGCGGCCCTACCGATGCCGCCATACACGACCAGTTCCTCCGGCCTTTCAGCCACACCGGGATCGAGATTGTTCATCAACATGCGCAAGGGCGCCTCGGTGAGCCAGGACTTGGCGCTGAGGGTTGTTCCGGTCGCGGAACGAATGACCCGGGTATTGTCGCGGCGGCTTTTCATAAGGGTTTTCCTTGGGGACTGGTCTTGTAGCGGCTGTGCAGGGCATAGCGGCTGGCGGGATAGATGAGGGTGGCCACGGTTACGACCTGGCCCTGATTCCAGCTTCGGCGGTGGAGGGCAAGGCAGGGTTCGTGAGGGCCTATGTCGAGGAGTTCCTGTTGGGCGGCATCGGGCAGCATAGCCCTGACGGAATGTTCCAGCTCGTCGACTGGCACGGTGTTCAGGAGATAGGCGGTGGGGGTTTGCTTGGTAAAGCTCTGGATGAGGAAATCCGGGGCAATGGTGGGGTTCACCCAGCGGTTTTCCAATTGGACCGGCAGTCCGTTTTCCTCGTGGACAATGGCGAGATGGAACAGGCTCTTGGGGGCCTTCCATTCGAATTCGCCGGTGAGCAGGGGGTTGGCTGTGATCTTTTCCCGGGTGATCAGGCGCGAGGAGTATTTATGGCCGCGGGCGGCGATTTCTTCTGCGATGTTGCGCAGTTCCATCAGGCTGGTGCGCGCGGTCTGCTCCTTCACAAAGGTGCCGACGCCGGGAACCCGGGCGAGATAGCCATCGGCGGAGAGTTCGCGGAGCGCCCGGTTGGCGGTCATGCGGCTGATGCCGAAGCTTTCGACGAGCTCGTTTTCGGAGGGCACGCGGGAGCCGGCGGCCCAGGCGCCGGACTGGATGTTATCCAGGATGTGGTCCTT
>JAEUMI010000183.1 GCA_016792825.1 Hyphomicrobiales bacterium | reverse complement strand
GCGACTTTTTCTGCCCTTGCCGATCCCACACGGCGGGCCATTTTGAGCCGCCTTGCCCTGGGGGAAACTTCGGTTCTGGAATTGGCCAAGCCGTTCAAGATGAGCCTGCCGGCGGTTTCCAAGCATCTCAAAGTTCTGGAGCATGCCGGCCTCATTACGCGTGGGCGCGAAGCGCAATGGCGGCCCTGCAAATTGAAACCGGAATCGCTCAAGGCGGTTGACGGCTGGCTGGAATACTACCGTCACTTCTGGGACGAACCACTGGATCGCCTCGAGGATTATTTGCGTGACATTCAGACAAAGGGAAAAAAGGAGAAGAAAAATGGCAAGGTCAAAAGGTGAGGCCAAACAGGTCGGAGAATTCGAGTTCGTCATCTCACGCGTGTTTGACGCGCCGCGCGATCTGGTGTGGAAAGCCTGGACCGAGCCTGAGCGCCTGCTCAAATGGTGGGGGCCGAGGGACTTTGAAATTCTCTCTGCCGATGTTGATCTCCGTATCGGCGGAATTTTCCTCTATCATCTGAGATCGCCGGATGGATTGGAAATCTGGGGCAAATTCGTCTATCGCGAAATTTCACCGCCGGAGAAACTGGTATACATCAATTCATTTTCCGATCCCCACGGCGGCACGACACGGGCGCCCTTCTTTGACGGCAAATGGCCGCTCGAAATCCTGAGTACGGTCACACTGGCCGCAGAAGGCAAGAAAACCAGGGTTACAGTCAACTGGCTTCCCTATTCCGCAACTGAGATTGAGCGCAAGACCTTCGAAGACGGTGCAAGCTCGATGCAACAGGGATGGGGCGGAACCCTGGACAATCTCACCGACTACCTGGCGGCCAAGTAGGGTGTGCCCGCTTATTCCGTCACAAGGCAGCGGCGTTCCTTGCCGCTGTGGGAATTGTAGGTGCCAGTGTCCGGGTTGAAGGATTTGTATTTTGCCGCGCAGTATTCATTCCAGGCTTCGGAACCCTCCTCCAAAGTGAGCTTCGGTTTGACGACGGCGGCAACCGAAGTGGAAGTCTCCTGTTCACTCAGGGGTGCGGCGGCCTGCTGTTGCAGTTTCTTCTTGGGCGCTGCGGCAGGAGCTGCGGCGGTGTATTGATTCATGCAGTCGTTGAAGGCGTTGCGATAGGATGTCTGCCAGAGATCAACATCGGTGGTGCGGGTGTCGGCGAAGTCCTTGGCGAACATTTCACAATAATTCTGGCTGCTGGCCGAAGCTGGTGCGGACACACTGACGAGCGTGACAATGGCTAAAGCCGTGCTGGAAAATCTACGCATACTTACTATCCCTACCTGGTTCCCCGACAGAACTATCAAGCTCAATTATGGCAGGCCCGGGGCAGGAATTTCAGGCCTTCCGGAGATTTTCCAGGCAATTTCCGGCCGCGGCGACAGCGGTTGAAAAACAGGCCTGGAGCAGATAGCCGCCAGTGGGGGCTTCCCAGTCGAGCATTTCGCCGACAGCGTAACAATTGGGAAATTTCAGGAACTGGAAGTTTTGGTCCACTTCCGTGCGAGCCACGCCGCCCGCCGAGGAAATGGCGCGGGCGATTCCGGCGGGACGCAGGATGTTCACGGCGACATCCTTGAGGCCCTCCGCCGTGATTGGCGTTTTGGTTTCATGGAGCAGTGAAATTGCCACGGGCGAGAGGCCCACGGTTTTGCGCAGATAGGTCGAGAGGCTTTCCTTGCCGCGCGGCTTTGCCAGTCTGTCGGTGAGCGCCGCTATCGTCATATCGGGGCGAAGATCAATCTGCAGGGACTGGCCTGGAGCTTCGCGCATGAAGCGCGAGAGCGCATAGATGGCGCCGCCCTCGATGCCTTCCTGCGAAATCATCAATTCGCCACGCACCTTGTTGTTGGCATAGGTGAGTCCGACATTCTTGACCGGGGTTCCGGCGAAACGGCTTCGAAACAGGGGCGTCCAGTTCACGAGGAAGCGGCTGTTGGCGGGCTTGAAGCCATTCACCCGAATGCCCGCTGCGCGAAGCAGCGGCACCCAGGCGGCATCGCTGCCCAGATGGGGCCAGCT
>JAEUMI010000113.1 GCA_016792825.1 Hyphomicrobiales bacterium | reverse complement strand
GTTGAAATGCTTGATCATTCCATGAAGCTTGAACTCGACCTGCGCATGGAGGCTTCGGCCATTTCGGAAATGGCCAAGGCCACCGCCGATGATCCAAACTTCCGCCTGCCGGCGGTCAATTGGCCGCTCACCGGCCGCCAGGTGCTGACGACAGAATGGATTGAGGGCACACCTATTTCGGATATCGCATCGCTTCGGGCGAAAGGTTTTGACCTCAAGGCGCTGGGTGACAACATCATCCAGAGCTTCCTGCGCCACGCCATCCGTGATGGCTTCTTTCATGCCGACATGCATCAGGGGAATCTTTTCGTCGATGCCAAGGGCCATCTCGTCGTGGTCGACTTCGGCATCATGGGAAGGCTGAGCGAAGGCGACCGCCTGTTCCTCGCTGAAATCCTTTATGGCTTCATCACGCGGGACTATGAACGGGTCTCCCAGGTTCACTTCGATGCGGGCTATGTGCCGCGCGACCAGGATGTGGCCGATTTCGCCCAGGCGCTCCGCGCCATCGGCGAGCCCATCATGGGCCTTGCGGCACATGAAATCTCCATGGCGCGGCTGCTCACCCAGCTTTTTGAGGTGACCGGGCAGTTCAACATGGTGACCCAGCCGCAACTCCTGCTGCTGCAGAAGACCATGGTTGTGGTCGAAGGGGTCGCCCGCACCCTTAACCCCGAGCTCAACATGTGGGTCACCGCCGAACCTGTGGTGCGAAGCTGGATTGAGCGGAAGCTGGGGCCCATCGGCAAGCTGGAGGGGGCCGTGCAAAGTGCCGCTTCGCTTGGCCGCCTGGCCTCCATGCTGCCTGATGTGGTGACCGAAATCGTGCAATCCGGCAGCATCAAGCTCGACGCCGACACGACAAACCGCATTGCCATCGCCCACCACCATGCCAACCGCTTCCAGCGCTATGCAATCATGGCAGGGGCGGCTGCGCTGGTGGCAATCGCCCTCAAACTCGTCCTTTAAGAAAGAGCGTTTAATCGCTACATTGGCCCCATGACCGCTGTCACCGGAAAGACCATACTTCTCATCATTGGGGGCGGAATTGCCGCCTATAAATCTCTTGAATTGATCCGGCTATTGACGAGCAGGGGCGTGAGCGTTCGCAGCATCATGACCAAGGCGGCGGAAGAGTTTGTCACGCCCCTGTCGGTTGCCAGCCTCACCAGGCAGAAGGTTCACACCGCCCTTTTCAATCTCACCGATGAAATCGAAATGGGCCATATCGAGCTGTCGCGGGCGGCGGACCTCCTGGTCGTGGCGCCGGCCACGGCGGACCTCATGGCCAAGATGGCCCATGGCCAGGCCAATGACCTTGCCTCGACAACACTTCTTGCCACGGACAAGCCTGTCCTGATCGCACCCGCCATGAATGTGCGGATGTGGCATCACGCGGCAACCCAGCGCAATCTCGCGCAATTGAAGCGCGATGGCATTCTCCTGGTCGGGCCCAATGAAGGGGACATGGCCTGCGGTGAATATGGATTGGGCCGCATGGCGGAGCCTGCCGAAATCGTTGCAGCCATTGAGGCGGCTCTGGCCCCCCGGGCACAACCGCTCAAGGGCAAGAAGGTTCTGGTCACGGCGGGGCCGACGCGCGAGGCCATTGATCCGGTGCGCTACATTTCCAATTATTCTTCAGGCAAGCAGGGCTATGCCATTGCCGCTGCGGCGGTCGCACTCGGAGCGGAAACGGTTCTGATTTCGGGACCGGTCGATCTTGCGATTCCTCCCGGTGTGCAAATGATTCCAGTGACAAGTGCCGTTGAAATGCTCGCAACCAGCGAGCGGGAGCTTCCCTGCGACATCGCCATCTTCACGGCGGCAGTCGCCGACTGGCGCGTGGCGGAGGAGAAAGGCGAGAAGATCAAGAAAGACAAGAACGGCCTTCCCGATCTCAAATTTGTGGAAAATCCCGACATCCTGCAGACGATTGCCAGGCGCGCCTCAAAGCGGCCAGGAATAGTTGTTGGATTCGCTGCCGAAACGGAAAATCTCACCGCCAATGCGCAGGACAAGCTGAAGAAAAAAGGCTGTGACCTGATCGTCGCCAATGATGTGAGCAAGGAGCACGGGGTTTTTGGCGGCGAGCAAAACACCGTGCAGCTCGTGTCGGCGTCTGGCGTTGAAAGCTGGGGAACCCTGTCGAAGCAGGATGTGGCGCAGCGCTTGATGGCGCAACTTGCGGCGCAACTGGCTACGGGCAAGGCATGACAGCGTTGCGGATCATGCGTCTGGCCAATGGCGCAAACCTTCCGCTGCCCGCCTATGAATCACCGGGGGCCGCCGGCATGGATCTTCGAGCCGCAGAGGATGCGGTATTGAAACCTGGCGCGCGTTTCCTGATGCCGACGGGTTTTGCCATCGCACTTCCTGACAGCCACGAGGCGCAGGTGCGGCCACGCTCGGGGCTTGCGGTCAAGCACGGCGTCACCGTCCTGAACGCGCCAGGCACCATCGACAGCGATTACCGCGGCGAAATCAAGGTGCCGCTGATCAATCACGGCACGGCAGAATTCATCATCAGGCGCGGCGACAGGATTGCCCAGATGATTGTCGCCGCCGTGGTGCGCGCGGCTTTGCAGGAGGTCGCGGCGCTTGATGATACGGCCCGGGCCGACAATGGCTTTGGCTCGTCCGGAGTCCGCTGATGGCTCTTTCTCCTGATGAAGTTGAACGCTACGCCCGGCACATTGTGATGCCCGAGGTTGGCGGTCCCGGGCAGGCAAAGCTTGTCAACGCAAAAGTCCTCGTGATCGGGGCCGGAGGTCTGGGCGCGCCGGCGCTGCTCTATCTCGCGGCGGCGGGAATCGGCACTATCGGCATCTGCGACAATGACACGGTGAGCCTTTCAAACCTTCAGCGCCAGGTTGTCCATACAACTGCGGCGGTGGGTGAGCCTAAAACGAAAAGCGCCAAGGCAACGTTGGTGGCGATCAATCCGCATCCCAAAATCATCGAGCACCGCCAGCGCCTTGATGCTTCCAATGCGCTCGACATCATCCGTCAATATGACATCGTTGCCGATGGCTGCGATAATTTCCCCACGCGGTTTCTGGTCAGCGATGCCTGCTACTTCGCTAACAAGCCTCTGGTATCGGCCGCCGTGGGCCAGTTCGACGGGCAGATTTCAACCTTCAAGCCCTATGAAAAAGCGCCATCTGGCGAACCGTTGCCCACCTATCGCTGCTTCATCGGCGAGCTTCCGGAACGGGGGCTTTTCCCGGCCTGTGAAGAGGTTGGCATATTGGGGGCGCTGCCCGGCATCGTGGGCTCCATGCAGGCCATGGAAGTGATCAAGGAAATCCTGGGGATCGGCGACAGCCTGGCTGGCCGCCTTGTGATGTATGACGCCCTGGCTACACGGTTCTATGAAACCAGACTGTCATGGAACCCGGAAAATCCCCTTACCGGCCGCAAGCCTTCGATCACATCGCTTCAATCCCAGACCTATATCTGAGAATATAAAGAAATCTTTATGTCCTTATTGCCAGGGTGCGCGACGCCTGCTATAGGCACGGGCTTCAATCGTCAATTCCCCTGTTTTGGAGCACACTCAATGGCCGCCTTCACCGATTATCATGTTGCCGACATCAAGCTTGCCGATTGGGGACGCAAGGAACTCGACATGGCCGAAGTCGAGATGCCGGGCCTGATGTCAACCCGGGAGGAATATGCCAAGTCCCAGCCGCTGAAGGGCGCGCGCATTTCCGGTTCGCTCCACATGACGATCCAGACCGCCGTGCTGATCGAAACCCTCAAGGCGCTTGGCGCCGATATCCGCTGGGCTTCCTGCAACATCTATTCTACCCAGGATCATGCGGCCGCCGCCATTGCCGCCGCCGGCATTCCAGTTTTTGCCTTCAAGGGCGAGACGCTCAAGGAATACTGGCAGTATACTGCGAAGATTTTCGACTGGGCCGATGGCCAGACAACCAACATGATCCTTGATGATGGCGGCGATGCCACGCTTTACATCCTGCTGGGCGCCAAGGCCGAAACGGACCCGAAGCTCATTGCTTTCCCCAAGAGCGAGGAAGAGGAATGCCTCTATGCGGAAATCGCCAAGCGCCTGAAAGTCAGCCCCGGCTGGTTCAGCAAGGTGCGGGCGTCGATCATTGGCGTTTCCGAGGAGACGACCACAGGAGTTCACCGGCTTTATGAGTTGCAGAAGAAGGGTGAGCTGCCGTTCCCCGCGATCAACGTGAACGACAGCGTCACCAAGTCGAAGTTCGACAACAAATACGGCTGCCGGGAATCACTCGTCGATGCCATCCGGCGCGGCACCGACGTGATGATGGCGGGCAAAGTGGCCGTGGTTTGCGGTTATGGCGACGTGGGCAAGGGCTCGGCGCTTTCGCTCCGCGGCGCGGGTGCGCGTGTTGTCGTCACCGAAGTTGATCCCATCTGCGCTCTGCAGGCGGCGATGGACGGCTACTCCGTGCAGACGCTCTCCGATGTGGTGGCGAGTGCTGACATATTTGTGACCGCAACAGGCAACAAGGACGTGATCACCGTCGATGACATGAAGCAGATGAAGGATATGGCCATCGTCTGCAACATCGGCCATTTCGACAATGAGATCCAGGTTGCCGAACTGAAGAATTTCCAGTGGACCAACATCAAGCCGCAGGTTGACCTCGTGCATTTCCCCAAGGGCAACCGGATCGTGCTTCTGTCGCAGGGACGCCTCGTCAATCTCGGCAATGCCACGGGGCATCCGAGCTTTGTCATGTCGGCCTCGTTTACCAACCAGACGCTGGCGCAAATCGAGCTCTTCACCAATGCCAAGACGGGCAAGTATAAGAACGAGGTTTATGTGCTGCCCAAGCACCTCGATGAAAAGGTGGCAAGCCTTCACCTGGAGAAGCTCGGCGTCAAGCTGACCAAGCTTCGCGATGAGCAGGCGGCCTATATCGGGGTCACGCCAAAGGGGCCCTTCAAGCCTGATTATTATCGCTACTAGGTGCCGCCTGCAGCCCTGTCCGCTCGCCATGAAGTAGTTCCGACAGGCTGTTTTTGAGTCTATATCTCGGGATGGGACAGATGCGGCCTGATTCGGGCCCATCTCGCAGGCGGCTGGAGACGAAATGCGGCAGGGCAACAGCACAATGAACGCAATCATGCGTCATATGGCGGTTGCTTGTTTCGTATTCCTGCAGAGCCGCGTGGCGCATGCCGCAGCTTTCCAGATTCCTGACATTGACCCGCTGATGAGCTTTCTCACCCTGGCGGCGGTGGCGGTTTTTTTCTGGGCGTTCCGCGTCGTCAGGCTTTTGAGCCAAAGCGAAAACAAGGCGCGCCAGCGCATCAGTGAACTGGAGATCAGGCTCAACGAGGCGGAGACGGCCTTTGCCGCCGAGGCCCATGTGATGATTGTCTGGCACGGCAAGGAAGAGTTCCCCAGCCGGGTCATCGGCAGCATGTATGGCAGCGCCAAGGTCCCCACGGTGGCGGCTGACATGCTCAATTTTCCCGCCTGGCTCGAGGCTGATTCCAGCAATGTCATCGAGGATTGCATCAGAACCCTGCGGGAGGTCGGCAAACCCTTCAACATTGGGGTCAAGACGCTCAACAACGAACTGCTGGAGGCCGATGGACGGGTTGCCGGCGGAATGGCCACGCTGCGTTTTCGCCCGCTGTCGGGCGAGCGGCGGCAGATCACCGAGTTGAATTACGACGTGCGGAAACTGGGCATGCAGGTCGAGCGCCTCAGCGCGGTGCTTGACTCGGCCCCCCTGCCCATCTGGCTCCGCGATGGGGAAGGCAGGCTGAGCTGGGTCAACCGGGCCTATGTCAAGGCGGTGGAACTGCCCGACAGTGCCGCGGTGCTGCGGTCGCTCATCGAAGTTGCTGCCCCGGACCGCATCGACACGACAAAGGCAGATCCCAAGGTCGGCCTCCTGGGCCGGGCGCACGCGGTTTTTGCCGGAGCCATGCGGGCCCTCAACATCCATGAAGTGGCCCTGCCGGAGGGGCGGGCCGGGTTTGCAGTGGATGTGTCGGAACTGGAGGACATCGAAAAGGAACTCGACCGGCATATCAAGGCGCATGCCTCGACGCTCAACAAGCTTGACACGGCCATCGCCATCTTCGGGCCAGACCAGCGCCTGCGCTTTCACAACATGGCCTTTGCCCAGCTCTGGCCGCTTGACGGGCAATGGCTCGACATGCATCCCACCGACGGGGAAATCCTTGACCGCCTGCGGACCCAGCGCTGCATTCCGGAACAAGCCAATTACCGGGAATGGCGGGCCAAGCAGCTTTCCTCCTATACGACGCTCGAGATGCGCGAAAGCTGGTGGTACCTGCCGGACGGGCGCTCGCTGCATGTGGTGTGCGAACAGCATCCATTTGGCGGCGTCACCTACCTTTATGAAAACGTCACCAAGGAAATCCAGCTCGAGAGCCGCTATAACGAGCTCATCGGGGTGCAGCGCGAGACCCTCGACAATCTCGAAGAGGCGATAGCGCTTTTCGGCTCCGATGGCCGCCTGAAGCTCTTTAATCCGGCCTTCTCGAAATTCTGGAACTTTGACGGCGCCTTCCTGCAGAAGGAGCCGCATGTGGACCAGCTTGTGAGCGATGCGGCCGTTATCCGGGAAGCGGGGGCCGCATGGCAGGAAATAAAATTCGGCATCACCGGCATGGAGTCCGAGCGCCGGGCGCTGCGCGGCCGGCTGACGGCCAGCGACCGCATTCTCCAGTACAGCTCGGTTCCCCTGCCCGATGGCAACACGCTTCTGACGTTTTCGGATATTTCGGATCCGGCAAAAATGGAACGGGCGCTGCGCGACCGCACCGAAGCCCTCGAAGCGGCCGACCGCCTGAAAAACGCCTTCCTCAGCAATGTCTCCTATGAAGTCCGGACCCCGCTCACGAGCATCCTGGGCTTTGCCGAAACGCTGGACCTCGGGCTGGTAGGCGAGCTTTCGCCAAAGCAGCGGGAGTATGTTCTCGACATCAAGCGCTCATCGGAGGAATTGAAAGCCATCATTGACGCCATCATCGACCTGTCGGCGATTGACGCGGGCGCCATGGAATTGAAACTGGCCAGGCTGGATGTTGCCGAGCTCCTGCAAGCGGTTGCCGAAAAACTGTCGCCGACGATGACCCGGCGCGACCAAACCCTGAGCATAGAACTGGCGGAAGACTCCCTGGCCTTCGTGGGCGATGCCATGCGGGTCGAGCAAATCGTTTCAAACCTGCTGTCAAATGCCATCGGATTTTCGGCGCGCGGCAGCCAGGTGCGCATGGGAGCCAAGCGCTCGGGCACAAATATCCAGATCTGGATCGCCGATTCGGGCCGCGGCATAGATCCGGAATTCCAGAAAAAAGCCTTCGAGAGATTTCAGTCCAAACCCCTGCCGGGCAGCCATCGCGGCCCCGGGCTCGGCCTGTCAATCGTCAAGAGCTTCACGGAACTGCATGGCGGCAATGTTTCCCTCATTTCCAAGCTTGACCGCGGCACAACTGTTGTGTGTAGCTTCCCGGTTGATGGACCCGCGAAACAAAACCCCCGGAACGACCAAGCTGAACGCATCAGCCCGCAGCGTGTTGCCTAAGCCCCTGCATCATGATCATTGAACGGCCCGCCCTTTCCCTTCCCGCCATGGAGGCGCTTGCACGCGAGATTTCGCTGTGGGCAAGGCCCGGCCTGGCACTCCATCTCTCGGGCGATCTGGGGGCCGGAAAATCCGCCTTCGCCCGGGCCTTTATCAGGGGGCTGGCGCCGGATGACCGGGACTTCGACATTCCGAGCCCGTCATTTTCGCTGGTGCAATCCTACGATGCCTTAAGGGTGCCGGTGGTGCATGTCGACCTCTACCGGATCGGCTCGCCCACGGAAGTGGCCGAACTGGGACTTGACGAGTTCCTGGCCAAGTCGCTGATGATCATCGAATGGCCGGAAAAGCTTCCCGAAGACCTCTCTCCGGATCGCCTGAAGATCTCCATCTCGGGGTCGGGTGCCGCCCGCGACCTGAAGCTGGAGGCAGCGGGGAAATGGATTGAGATACTCAAGCGCGATGAACTGATCAAAGGATTTGTGAAGCAATCGCAGGTGGCGGGCGGGACGCGTTATTATTTCGAGGGCGATGCATCGGCCAGACGCTATGAGCGGGTAGTGGCCAAGGCCGAAACACTGCTGCTGATGGATATGCCACGCAGGCCCGACGGCCCGGTGGTGCGCGACGGCAAGCCCTACAGCGCCATTGCCCATCTGGCTGAAGGCATTGACGCGGTGGTGGGCATCAATGACTATCTTTTTAAATTGGACTACAGCGTGCCGCGAATTTACACGGCGGATGTGAATCTGGGCATGGCCCTTATCGAGCCACTCGGCGACAGGGTTTTCAGCAGAATGATGGCGCGCGGCGAGGACATGGAAGAGCCCATGAAAGCGGCAGTCGAGGTCCTTGCGGATATGGCGAAAAGGGATTGGCCAAACAAGGTTCCGGTACGCGGCGGCGCGGACCACAGGATTGCCGATTATGATCTTGAGGCCATGATGATCGAGGTTGATCTTCTGCCGTCATGGTTCTGGCCGCTGCAAAAAAAATCTATGCCGGGCGATGAAGTGAAATCGGAATTCGCGGAAATCTGGCAGTCCATATTGCCCGGCATCAAGCCCAGCAAGCCGGTGTGGACGCTGCGGGATTATCATTCGCCCAATCTGCTCTGGCTGCCGGAGCGCCAGGGGCTGCGCCGTGTGGGCATCATCGACACGCAGGATTGCGTCATGGGGCATCCGGCCTATGACCTGGTTTCGATGCTGCAGGATGCGCGCGTCGATATCGACTTCCGGCGCGCCGATGAACTCCTTGACTATTATTGCGGACTGCGCGCGGCCGCAGGCCCGTTTGATGCCGGCGAATTTTCCCGCGTCTATGCAATCCTGGGGGCCCAGCGCGCCACCAAGATACTTGGAATCTTCGCGCGCCTCTCCAAGCGCGACGGCAAGCCCATCTATCTTAACCACATTCCCCGCGTGTCGCGCTATCTCAAGCGCAATCTGGCCCATCCCGGCCTCGCCGTACTCAAGAGCTGGCATGACAGGAATTTGCCATTATGAGCGAAGCCATCGGCAGCCATGCCATGATCCTGGCCGCGGGCTTTGGGGTTCGCATGCGGCCCTTGACCAATGACCGTCCCAAGCCGCTCATTGAAGTTGCCGGCAAGGCCCTCATTGACTACGGACTGGACCGGCTGCGGGAAGCGGGCGTTCAGAAGGCGGTGGTCAATGGCCACTACCGGGCCGAGCAGATCCTGCACTGGTCACAGCAGCAGGCAGCGCCTGAGGTTTCATTCTCCGACGAGCAGGCGGAGATTCTCGACACGGGCGGCGGCATCGCAAAGGCCCTTCCACTTCTCGGCCACAAGCCGTTTTTCGTGATCAACAGCGACAGCTTCTGGCTGGACGGAAAAGTCCCGGCGCTCAGCCGCCTGCGCGCCGCCTGGGATGATGCGGCAATGGATTGCCTTCTCCTGCTTTGCCATGTTGACCGCACCATCGGCTACGACGGCCGGGGGGACTTCCAATTGGGGCGTGACGGACGGCTCACCCGTAAGCAGGGACCGGGGGCTCTTGCCTATATCGGCGGCTATCTCGTGCATCCTCGCCTTTTTGCCGGCACTGTTGTAAAAAACTTCTCGATGAATGTCTTGTGGGACAAGGCAATTTCGGAGGGCCGCCTGCATGGCATCGCGCATAGCGGAAAGTGGTTTCACGTGGGCACCCCTGCCGCGGTCGCTCTGGCCGAGGCCGAACTTGCCAAAATCTGAATGAGGCGCGAGAGGCTGCCGCGCGTCTTCACGATAGCCAGCGACGCGCCTTTCCTGGACATTCTGGCAAAAGCGGTTCTGCAGGGCTTCCCTTATGCGGAAGACTCACCTGAAAAGCATCCGTCGCTTGCCGCCTGGACCATCCTTGTGCCGACACGGCGCGCGGCGCGCGCCCTTCAGAGCAAGCTGCTCATGGAAAGCGGCAGGCAGGCACTCGTGCTGCCGCAGATCAGGCCCATTGGCGACCTCGACGAAGATATGCTGGAAACGCAGCGCCCGGCCAGCGGCTTGCAAGACGCGATCAGCGATGTCGGGCGCGAATTTGCGCTTATGGCCCTGATTGATGATTGGGCCCGCGAAAATCCACAGCTCCGCCTGGCGCAGGAACTCGCTGACGCGCCACAGCAGGCGCAAGCCCTTGCAGCCAGTCTTGGCGAGCTGATTGATGACATGGAAACCGAGGAGGTTTCCTTCGAGCGCCTGCCGGAGGCTTACGATATTGACCTTGCGGTTCACCGGGAAGCCATTCTCAGCCTGTTCGACCTGGTGCGCAGGAAACTCCCGGCTCAGCTCGCGATGGAAAAACTCATGGGGGCGAAGGAGCGGCGCAGCCGCCTTATTCATCTGGAAGCCAAAAGACTTGCGGCGAATCCGCCCGCCGGTCCCATGATTGCGGCGGGCTCCACCGGCACCATTCCCGCCACCCGCGAGTTGCTGAAGGCTATTTCGGCGCTGGAGAGCGGGGCGGTGATCCTGCCCGGCCTCGATCAGGAGATGGACGAGAAGAGCTGGACGGCGGTTTCGCCCCAGCATCCGCAATACGCCATCAAGCAGCTCATTGATTTCATGGGCGTGGAACGTAAGAATGTGGCCACGCTTGGGACGGCTGGCGGAGACCGGGCCTGGCTGGCGAGCGAACTCATGCGCCCGTCGGATGTTTCCGATGACTGGCAGGCGGCGCTTGCGGGCCAGGGGAGCAGGATCAAACGGGCGCTTGAAAACGTCACGCTTGTCGAAGCGCGCGACAAGAATGACGAGGCCGCGATCATCTCTGTGATGATGCGGCAGTCCCTGGAAAAGCCTTCGGGCGACATGGCCCTGGTAACGCCGGACCGGGACCTGGCGCGGCGGGTGAAAGCAAATCTGGCGCGCTGGAACATCCGAGTGGACGATTCCGCCGGCGAACCCCTCAGCCGTTTCACTGCGCCTTCGCTTCTGCTGCTTCTCATGGATGCGGTTGAAGAGAACTTCTCGACGTCCTCTCTGCGCAGCCTGTTCAGCCATCATCTCAGCCGGTTCGGCTTTGAACGGGCGGGCTTCAGCGCCGCGGCACGGAAGGTTGAAGTGGCGCTGTTCCGGTCTTCGCCGATGATCCATGGCCTGGAGGGCCTGCTGCCCTCGTTCGACCTTGCTTTCGCAAACTCCAAAGGCGAGGCCCACCCGCATCCCATCGTTGCCAACCTCAGCGAAGACGACTGTCGGGAGATGCGCGACTGTCTTGCGCGCGTTGTGGAGATACTGGGTCCGCTCTCGCACCCAGCCGTCACCTCGCTCACGATGCATCTCGATGGCCTGATTTCCGTGGCGGAAAATATTTCCGGCGATGGGTTCTGGGACGGTGTTGAGTCCGACGCGCTTGAGGAACTTATCGAAACCTTGCTTCGGGAGGCTCCGCGCCTTCCCGCTTGCGATTTCGCCCGCGCCAGCGCCACCATCCGCCGGCATCTGCAGAGACTTCCGGTCCGCGACACCAGGAACACCGTCACGCGGCTTGCCATCCTTGGCTTGCTGGAAGCCCGCATGATCCACCCGGAGAACATCATTCTCGGCGGGCTGAATGAAGGCACATGGCCCCGGCTGCCCGACCCGGGCCCGTGGCTTAACCGCCCGATGCGCGACACTTTCGGCATGCAGCAGCCGGAACGCAACATTGGCCAATCGGCCCATGATTTTGTCCAGGCTTTTGGCGGAGCCCGCGTCTTTCTCACCTGGGCGCGGCGTGACGGCATGGACCCCGCCATTCCCTCCCGGTGGATATTGCGCCTGCAGACAATTCTGAAGGCGGCGGGCCACAAGTCCGGGGATTTGCCTACTGATCCATGGCAGGCGTGGGCGGCGCGGCTTGACCAGCCGGATCATCCGCAGCCCAAGCCGCAGGGCAAGCCGCAACCCCGCCCGCCGGTCGAGGCCCGGCCAAATCGCATCAGCGTGAGCCGGGTCGAAACGCTGATCCGCGATCCTTACGCGATCTATGCGGACGCGGTGCTGAAGCTCAGGCCGCTGCCCGACATGGCGGCGGCTCCTGACGCGGCGCTTCGCGGCACGCTTTTCCACAAGGCCATCGGCGATTTCTTCACGCTTTATCCGAAAACCTTGCCGGATGATGCGGTGGCGCGCTTCATTGCCCTTGGCGAGGAGATTTTCCGCCCCTTCCGGAACGATGCGGAGATCATGGGTTTCTGGTGGGCGAGGTTCCGGCGCCTGGCCCGGTGGATCGTCGAGAACGAAGCCGTGCTGCGCAGCGACGCGGTTCATGTCTTTGCCGAGGTGAAGGGGCTGCTTGAGCTGAAAATCGGCGCAACGGATTTCAAGCTGAGCGCACGGGCCGACCGTATCGACATCCTCGCCGATGGCACGGCGCGCATTGTCGATTTCAAGACGGGGGCCATTCCGAGCAAGCCAAAAATAGAAGAAGGGTTTTCGCCGCAGCTCACCCTGGAGGCCGCCATGCTGGAACGCGGCGCCTTTGAGCATGTGGGGGGCCGCGAGACCAGCGCGCTCACCTACATCAGGATCACCGGGGGAATTCCGCCGGGCGAACTGAAGCAGATCGACCTTGCTCCCATGGCTGTGGCGCGTGAGCATCTCGCCCGCCTTGAGGGGCTTCTCGGCAAATATCAGAATCCCGCTCTCGCCTATCTCCCCCGCTATGCCATCGAAAATGTTGAAGCGGCGCATGACTACGACCATCTCTCGCGCTACCGCGAATGGATTCTGGCGGGAGACGGCTGATGGCCCAAACGATGCATGCCACGCCGGAACAGAAAACCGCCTCCAACCCAGAGGCGTCCGCCTGGGTCGGCGCCAATGCGGGTTCGGGCAAGACCCATGTGCTGGTGGACCGGGTGACGCGCCTCATGCTTGCGGGCGTTGACCCCATGTCTATCCTTTGCCTCACCTTCACCAAGGCGGCGGCCAAGGAAATGGCAAACCGCCTGCATGAAAGACTGGGCGGCTGGGTGGGGCTTTCCAACGCAGACCTCTCCGAACGGCTCACGCAGATGGGGCATGACCAGGTTGACCGAAAAACGCTTGCAAGAGCCCGGCGGCTTTTCACGACGGCGCTGGAAACACCCGGGGGCCTCAAGATTCAAACCATCCATGCCTTCTGCGAAAGGATCCTGCAGCTTTTCCCGGTGGAGGCGGGACTTGCGCCGGGCTTTGCAGTGCTGGAATCCAGCCAATCCAAACAGCTTCTGCGCCAGGCGCGCGACCATGTGCTCCGCCTGGCCCAGGGCGCGGAAGGTTCGCTCCTTGCCAGGGCCCTGGAGATCATCACCCGCCACACCCATTCCGACAGTTTTGACGGATTGCTGGAGCGCCTGCTTTCAGAGCGCCAGAGCCTAAAGGATGCCTTGGCAGAGCATGGCTCGATCGACGGCATCGGCGAGGCGCTTCGTCGTCAGCTGGGAGTTAGCCCTGAGCAGAGCATTGATACGCTCAGGGAGCAGTTCCTGATGTTTGACAGGGAAGCAATCGAGGGGATAATTCCGCTACTCTCCGCCGCACAAGCCACCAACCAAAAGACCGCGCACAATTTTTCAGCCCTGCTGGCAGAGACAGACAGCGCAAAGGCCGAGGCGCTTTATCGGCGCATCTACTATGGGGTAGATGGCGAAAAGCCGAAAGCCATCACTTCCGTCATCACCGAAAAGCTCATGAAGGACAATCCCTGGATCCGGGACTGGCTCTCAGAGGAGATGCGGCGCAGCCTGAGCATTATCGAGCAGATCGACAACCTCACCCGCATTGAAGCGACCTGCGCCCTGCTCACGCTCGCCGCGGCGATGATTGCAGAATTCGAAGCGGCCAAGAGATTCAGGGGGGCTTATGACTTCGATGATCTCATCCTGAAAACCCGCGAGCTGCTCGTCGACAAGGCGACGGCGCAATGGGTTCTGTTCAAGCTCGACCGGGGCATCGAGCATGTGCTTGTCGATGAGGCGCAGGACACCAGCCTTTCCCAATGGCAGATTCTCATGGCGCTGACGGAAGAGTTCTTTTCCGGCAGCGGCAGCCGCGCGGCGCCGGACCGCACGCTTTTCGTGGTCGGTGACCGCAAGCAGTCGATTTTCAGTTTCCAGGGCGCCGACCCGGATGCCTTTGAAGAGTCACGGGCCTTCTTCGAACAGAAGATCACCGATGTGGGACAACTCTTCAAGCCTGTCGACCTCACGGTTTCCTACCGCTCCACCGCCGAGGTGCTGAAGTCAGTCGATGTGGTCTTTGGCGAAGGAACGCGGGCCCGCGTGGGACTGGATGGGCCTCACGCACAGACTCTGCTGCATCAGTCCAACCGGGGGAACGCGCCCGGATTGTTTGAACTCTGGCCGCTGATGGAGGCCGATGAGAAGGCCGAGCGGGAGCCCTGGCAGGCGCCGGTCGACCAATACCCGCCCAAATCCGCCGTCCGCAAACTGGCAAAGCACCTTGCGGACACGATCAAGTCGTGGATCGGGAAGCGCCACATCATGGCGCTCAACCGGGCGGTGGAGGCCGGCGACATCCTGATCCTGTTCCGGACGCGAAATTCACTGTTCGATATCCTGATCAGCGAATTGCGCGGGGCCGGAATTCCGGTGGCGGGGGCTGACCGCCTGAAGCTTTCGGAGAATATCGCCATCCTCGACATGATGGCCCTGGTGCAATTCGTGCTCCTGCCCGAGGATGATTATTCCCTGGCCTGCCTCCTCAAAAGCCCTGTGGTGCCGGCGCCTCTGTCGGAAGACCAGCTTTTCAAACTGGCCCATGGACGCGGTGCGGCTTCCCTCTGGGCGCGGCTCGGCGCCTCCGATGATCCGATCTGCGGAATGGCCCGCGCGGTTCTGGAGCAATGGCTGCAGGCTTCGGAAGGGGCG
>JAEUMI010000036.1 GCA_016792825.1 Hyphomicrobiales bacterium | reverse complement strand
CAGCCTGTGTGCGTCACGCTCGAACACGCTGTAGCCGAACCCATGCCGCGCAACGTGTGTGCCGTCAGGAGACTTCAGCGGGGCCAGGGTCGGAGATAGCAGGATCCCGTCTTTTTCGTCCTGGACATAGATGGCCTCGCTAAGCCGGTTGCTGACGGGATCATTGCTCCAGGCCGTAGTCTGGTTCTCGCGACTGTTTCCAAACCAGGTGTATCCGCCGCCATCTGCGGCGCACTGAAATCCAAACACCGGATTTGCAATGACATTGATCCAGGGCGCTGGGGTCGGTCGGTCGCTTTGGAGAACCGTGACATATTCGCGCCCATCCTCTGAAAATCCCCCAAGGCCATTGAAAAACTCTAGTTGACTGGTGCTGATCGCTGCAGCCTTCGCCGCTGGCAGGAGCCGCGGCGGTTCGCTGTGCTGGACGGAGGTGGCGGCGGACATATCCCGCGACCTTGGAAGCTGGCTCGCAACGTCGCCCCGGCGGCCGTACAGCACCACCCTCGCTACAGCCGGCAGCACGCGCAGCGTTTCCTGCGACAGCAGATCGGCGCGCAACGTGAAAACCTGTCCCATATCGCCCGGCCCGCCCGCCGTCCGCGGCGTGCTGATTTTCCGCACCAGCGCTTCAATCGTTCCTTGCAAGTCTTGTGCGTACGAGGAGGCACGGTCATTGAGGATGACCAGATCCACTTTCAGCCTCTTGGTTTTCCAGTATTCAAAGGCGTGCAACAGCTGGCGTATGAGTTCAATGTCAGTCGCGTCGTCGATGCGAACCAAAAGTATTGGCGAGTCACCTGAAATGCCTTGTGGCCAGAGTGCCGATTGGGGTCCCATGCCTTGCAGCAGGATCTTTCCAGGCGCCCGAAGCGCTGGATTTGCATAGATAAGATGGCTCGCCAGAGACTGGTAGAGATGGGCCTCTTCAGTGTCGATCGACAGATGCCGCAGCTGTATTTGCGCCTGCGTCCACGCCAGCATGAGCGCCCGGTCATAGGCGGTAGGCTGCCGGTGCCGGTCAACCAGATCAAGGACACCTTCCCGTGTGTCCGCAACAACGGTCCAAATGGTGCAGCGAACCTGTCGCCCGGCAGGAATCCGCATGCGGCGGCGGATGGCGAAAATGGGATCGAGAACAGCGCCCACCGTATTCGAAAGGCGTTCGCTGCTTTTCATCGCCGCTGGCATATGCGTGCTGTTTCCCACACCAATGAAGCGTGCCCTGTCGGCTTCCACCTCCGGCATTCCTACAGCCGCGCCCTGGATGAGCATGAATTGCGCGATCCAGATTTCAGGATCGCCTGGCGAACGGCGGCGGCGAGTAGCCAGCAGTGTTTCGAGATCAGCCAGGTACTCGGTTTCAACGAACATCTTGGAGAAAGCCGGGTGGGCCGTATCCGCAGCAGCCTGCGTCAGCACCAGTTCTGTGTATGACGTGAGTTCGATTTCCCGGGCTGCCAATCCCGTGTTGGCAATGGTTACGCGCCGCACCTCGGCATTATCCTCGGGTGACACGGTGCATTCCAGCGTCGTTGTAAAGTAGCCATCAGTACGCGTGATCTCGGCCTTGTCCTCGGTAAATGCGGCTGTGTAGCTGTCCGCGTTGGCGGCAACTGGCATATGGCCCGCGGACCAGACCTTGCCGCTTTTCGGCTCACGCAGATAGATGAAAGATCCCCAATCATCACAAACCCCGTCTTCGCGCCAGCGGCTGAGGGCGAGGCCATTCCACATGCTGTAGCCGGAGCCTGCAGCGGTAATCATGACGCTGTATTGCCCGTTCGAAAGCAAATGGGTGGCGGGTGAGTCGGAGCCCTTCATGCTGTATATGCGCGCCGTGGGGGAAACGATGTCGCGAACCGCGTCGCCGCCGGCGGCGGCTTCCGCCCTCGCATGGGTCAGGGGCACATTGCGCGGCGCACGTTCCTGGAGCAGCAGTTCGGTTGCGCGCACCATGGGCTCGGCATGAAAGTGATTGCGCATTTCGCCGTTTTTCACGGCATTCAGAATGGCAACAATCGTCATGCCCTGATGGTGGGCAAAATAGGCCCGCACGATGGCCACGGTCTCGCCCTTGCGCAATCGCGCCGGCGTGAAATCCAGCGCCTCGTAGTATCCGTAGTCCCCCCGCGCGCCCTCGCGCGCCAGGCGTTCAAAGTTTTTTGCCGCAGAGCGGGGACTGACCATGGCTGCCAGGCCGGTTGCATAAGGTGCAATGACTGTGTTGTCCGCCAGGCCCCGTTTGAGGCCAAGGCCTGGTACACCGAAGTTTGAGTACTGATAGGTAAGCTCTATGTCGCGCGCGCTGAAAGCTGACTCTGAAATGCCCCATGGCAGGCCGAGGGAATTGGCATAGGCAATCTGGCGCAGGACAACCAGCCGTGTCGTTTGATCAAGCAGCCCGGCGCCGGGAGCGCGCATGACGAGAGAGGGCATGAGATACTCGAACATCGAACCCGACCAGGAGACGAGCGCAGCGCCACCTTTGACCGCTGTTACGGTACGCCCAAGCCTGAACCAATGGCGGGTCCGCAGATCGCCCTTTGCAATGGCAAGGAAGCTTGCCAGCCGAGCTTCGGAGGCCAGCATGTCATAGCAGCTTTCGTCGCGCGTGGCTTCGGCCACACGGTAACCGATCGACAGCAACAGGCGCCGTGGTTCGAGAAGAAATCCGAAGTCCATTCCCAACGCGAGTTCCCGCATTTCAGCAATGAGAATCTCCAATCGCTTTTTCATTCCAGCGGCCGCGTCCGGCCCGATTGAAGCATCTTTGATGTGGCTTTCCACCGTCTCACGCAGAGCGGCGGCCCACGAAAGCAGTTGCCTGCCTGCGGTCGTGTCAAGTTCCGCTGCATAGGTGGTGGTGGTCGCATGAATGTTCGCGGCCTGAACCGCAAAATCGATCAGGCGGACCAGAATGTGCTCTGGCGCTTCACGCGCCTTCTCGGTCGCCCGCAAAAGTGTTGCCAACTGGGATTCAAGTTGTTTGCGGATGGGTCGCAACATTTGCCGGTCGTTCGGAATGTCGGAAAGGTCTTTGGCCAGGACGTCAAGTGCGTCGGCGATCCCCTCCAGGCTTGTCTCCACCTTGGCGGGCTCCACCATCCAAGAGGCGCTGTAATTTGCAAGGGCGATCAGGTGCCCGGCAAGATTGCCGCTGTCGACGGTGGAAACATAGCGTGGTTCAAGCGGCCGGAGGGTTGTGGTTTCGTACCAGTTGTAAAGGTGGCCATTGTGTTTTTCCATCCGCCTCGCTGTGGCAAGGGTGGCTTCGATTCTGCCGACCGCATCGCTAAGCCCAAGCCAGCCAAATTCCCGCGCACTGGCAATGGACAACAGGTAAAGCCCGATGTTGGTTGGTGATGTGCGGTGCGCCACCAGCGGCAGGGGGTCTTCCTGGAAGTTGTCGGGGGGAAGCATGTTCTCAGCGGACGTGACAAAGGTTTCGAAAAACCGCCAGGTCCGGCGCGCCACGAGCCGCAGGGTTTTGCGGTCTTCCGGCGAAGATTCCAGTTCATCCTCCAGCTTCGGCGAACGGCTTATCCAGAATGCCGCGGCGGGTGCGGCAAACCACGCGGCGGCAAACGGCGCCGCTATGAACCAGATGCCGTCGGCACGAAACACAGCAATGGCCACAGCCGCAACTCCGGCCGCCAAGCTGGCCGACATGACTTGGTAATTCCCAGCCACGCTGGGTGTATGGCTGGATTCCGCTTGCGCTGCGGTTGTCCACTCCAGCAGGTTTTTGCGGCTTGCCGCAAGCCTGTACAGGGTCCGCCCAACAGCATCAGCCATGAGACCGGCCTGATGGCCGAGAAAAACCAGATTCGCGCCGGTCAGAACAAAGGCATGGAGGAAATCACCAAGGGAAGATCTGATGCGGCTGGCGACGGTAAGTGGCAGACGCTTGGGGATGGCGCCTGAAAGCGCTGGAAGCAATGGCGGAACAACGCCCGTGAGAACAATAAATGCCGTCCATGTTGCAGCAAGTCCGGCAGGAAGGAATAGCCAGCCAAGCAGAAGCCCGCCGAGCGTGGCAGTGGGTGTCAGCGAACGCCGCAGATTGTCGGCCATTTTCCAGAGGCCAAGCGGAGGGATTTTACTATTGGGGCGCCGCCCCAGCATCCACGGCAGCAACTGCCAGTCTCCGCGCGCCCAGCGATGCTGCCGCGCTGCGGCAACGGCGTAACGCTCGGGATACTCTTCGACGACTTCAATGTCGGTCACGAGGGCGGCGCGGGCAAACACCCCTTCGAAAAGATCATGGCTTAACATGGCGTTTTCGGGAATCTTGTCCGCTAGCGCCGCTTCAAAGATATCAATGTCATAAATGCCCTTTCCGGCAAATGACCCTTCCCCAAACACGTCCTGATAGACATCGGAAACAGCAAATACATAGGGATCAATGCCGCGGGCCGACGAGAAGATGCGTTGAAATAGCGACCCGTAATGGCCAACCGGAAGCGAAGGGGTGACGCGCGGCTGCAGAACGCTATAACCTTCCACGACACGGCCGGCTTGCGCGTCATATTTTGCTTGATTGAGCGAATGTGCCAGTTTCCCAACCAAGCGTCGTGCCGCGTCCCGCGGCAGCTTTGTGTCGGAATCGAGCGTGAGGATGAAACGGATATCAGGCGGCAGTTTGCCGCCAATGGCGCAAAACGTCGTGTCGGTTGCGCCGCGCAGCAGGCGGTTCAGTTCATGAAGCTTGCCGCGCTTGCGTTCCCATCCCATCCATTTCCCCTCTTGCGGATTCCACTTGCGTGAACGGTGCAACAGGAGAAAGCGGTCGGTGTTATGGCGGAGATTAAGCCGTTGGATTCCTTCAAGCGCCACGTTGAGAAGCGTCGCATCAGCAGGAACATGTTCGGTATCGGCATCTGTCCAGTCGGTCAGCAGGGCAAAATACAACTCTCCATCCGCGTTCGACAGATAGTGGACTTCAAGCCGGTCTACCAGCTCCTCGATATTGTCTCTCGAAATCAGGAGGGTGGGCACGACAACCAATGTCCGGAACTGGGCTGGCACACCTTCACGCAACGCAAGGCCTGGAATGACAGCGGCATCCATGAGGCGGGTGACTGCGAAATTGACAATAGCAATGCCGGCGTCCGATGCTGGGAATAGGGCGAGCAGCATCAGCACTATCAGCAGTAAATAGGAAGTTTCACCCTGAATAAGCGGGGACACACCGGCAAGTAGTGTAAGCCCCGTGAGCAGCGCTACGCTGCCGAGGTATCCAGCCAGGCCGGTGGCCCGGACCGCCATCCTCACACGCCGCAAGAGTGGCGGCTTAAAACCGAGATCAGGTTCAAATTTGGCGCGGCCCGGTCCGATGAGATGATATCCGGGATCAGGAGTGACCGCTTCATCCGCGACACCCGCGCCTGTGGCCTTGTCGATGGCGAGGCGCGCGATGGCCAGCTCACTGTGATTGGAGCCGCGTGACAGCTCTTCAATTGCCGTGCGATAAATCGTCCGGCTGGCAAAATCCATGTCGCCGTAATGCGAATGGGTGCGAAGCAACTGGTCAACAAGGCTGACGCTGTCGAACCATACTTCCCAATTGACGTCCGCAATCAACCGGAGGCTGGTAACAATATTGCGCACCGTCACATTGGCCGCAGCCTGGCGATGATGCTCGTCGCTTACCGCGGCTTCAAAAGTGTAGCCGAGCTTGTCTGTCTTGTGTTTGAGCCAGTCAAGGGCCTGGCCTGCCACATCGCCATGGTCGCGCAGCCGCTGAATCAGTTGCACCGCGAAGGATTTGGAGATTGCGGTCTCATCGATTTCATTGAAAAGCCGCGCTAGGTTGGCGTGCTTGTCGCCGAGATCCAGGACCTGGTCGGCAAGCTTGTCTGCAGTCTCCCGGCCGCGCCGCGCCGCCATGATTCTCTGGGATATGCGCCGGAGGTTTTCGATGAGGATCAGCCGCAGGCTGATCGCCACGGCCCACAGTTCGCCGATGGTGAGCGGCTGCACCAGCTGGTACTCGTTGACGAAATCCGTGAGTGTTGCGGGATTGAAGTGGCTGTCGGTATGGGCGACATAGGCCCAGACCAGCCCGAATATTCGTGGATGACCGGCCAGCGGCCCTTCGGCGAGTTTTGGCAGCTGCCGGTAAAATCCCGGCGGAAGGTCCGCGCGGGTCTGGAGGATCTGTTCTTCAACGAGGTGGTAGTTGTCAACCAGCCATTCGGCCGCTGGTGTTATCGAGTTGCCTGCCGCCAGCGCTGTGCAGATTTCGCGGTAAGCTGCCAGCAAAACAGTCGCGTTGTCGTCCAGCCGGTCAATGATGGAGTAGACTCGGGGAGGATGGTCGGTGGTGATCTGCGACTCGGCCAGGCTGCGCGCGTGTTGTTTTGATCTCTCGAGGCCAAAGATTTCCGCACTGATTGGCTGGGTATCGTCCCACGCAGAAGGAGTATGCCTAAGACGGTTTCCAATCATACGCAGCATCGTGAACTCATCTCCAAAAACATGTGAGGCCGTCAGAAATGCTGAGAGTCGCAAGTTTGCAGACCAGCAATGCGGGGTTGCCCACCTTTTTAACGCGCGAAATGGCTTAAGGTTCCAGCCGGCCACGAAAAAACTTCACTGCGGCGCTGCAGGGTTTGTGTGGATCACATTGAAAGAGCTGAATATTTTTTGATCAGCCGGGACCACTGAAGGGTCTATTCAATACTGACCCAGGCCCTGGCCGCTGAAGATTGCGCAAAAGCGTGAATGACGTTTTCGATTCGAAGTCCGCGGGCGAAATCAATATGGTTTGACGGCGTTTGCTGGATGGCATGAAGGATTTCAGCCAGCTCGATGACTTTCAGTTCATTGAATCCAAGTCCATGCCCCGGCGCGGGGCAGAACTTTCCATAGGCCGGATGGGCGGGCGAGGAAAGGATGCGGCGAAAGCCCCGTGCCGCAACCGGCCCATTCGCCACGTAGAGGTTCAATTCGTTCATGCGCTCGTTATCGAGCCAAAGCATGCCCTTCGATCCGTGCACCTCTATTCTCAATCCATTTTTGCGGCCATGCGCAATCCGGCTTGAACTCAAGACGCCCCGCGCACCGCTGCGAAAGCGCACCACGGCATGGGCAATGTCATCGTTTTCGACCTGCGCCAGCTTGCCGGCCTCGCCAGCAAGCGGCCGCTGGTCGTGAACCACGTCCGCCATGGCGCAAAGGCTGCCGATTTCACCCACGAGTTCATGGGCCAAGGAAACCAGATGGCAGGTCAAATCGCCAAGCGTGCCGAGGCCCGCATCCCGGCGTGTCAGGCGCCATGACCATGGCAACGACGGATCGGCCATATAGTCTTCGTCAACGCTGCCACGGAAATCAAACACCTCTCCAATCGCCCCTTCGGTGATCAGCTGCCTGGCATATTGCAGGGCAGGGTTGCGCAAATACGCATAACCCAATGCTGTGACCTGTCCTTTGGCCTTCGCCGCTGCAGCCGTCATTGCCTCCGCATCGGCAAGCGTGAGCGCCATTGGCTTTTCGCACCATACATGCTTGCCCGCCTCGAGCGCGGCAACAGCCATTTCACGGTGCATGCCGTTGGGCGATGTGATCGAAATAAGATGGATGGTCGGATCGGCCAGCAGGTCGCGCCAGTTTGTAGTGGCGCTATTAAAGCCGAACTCCGAAGCTTTCTGCCTGGCGTGGGAGGAATCCACGTCGCAAAGCGCCACCCGGTCAATGTGCGGAACGTCACCGAATACCGACTTAACGGCGCCGAAGGCCATGGCATGGCATTTGCCCATGAAACCGGTTCCGACAAGGCCAACACCTATGCGGTTCATGTTCAGCGTTTCCCGTTGTTGAGTTTGATGATTTCCTGTTCGAGATCGACCAGTTCCTTGCCGCCCGCCATCAGATTGAGAAGCTGTTCGCGGCTGATCTCGTTCTTCTGGTAGGTCCCCGCACTCTTGCCCCGCTTGAGAAGCGTGAAGCGGTCACCCACCACATAGGCATGGTGCACATTGTGCGAAATGAAGATGACGCCAATGCCCCGCGCCTTGGACTGCACGATAAGCTTCAGCACAACGGAGGCCTGGTGAACCCCGAGCGCCGATGTGGGCTCGTCAAGGATCAACACCTTGGCGCCGAAATGGATCGCCCGCGCAATGGCCAGGCACTGCCGCTCGCCGCCTGAAAGTGTCCCCACCGGCTGCTCGGGATTGCGCAACTGAATTCCCATATCCGAAAGCTCTTTGTAGGCTGTGCGATTGGCATATTCGATATCAAACTGTCGAAGGAACCAGGTTTTCTTCAAAGGCTCGCGGCCCAGGAAAAAATTGCGTGCAACGCTCATCAGCGGCACCAGCGCCAGATCCTGATACACCGTGGCAATGCCCTTATCGAGCGTGTCTTTAGGCGAACTGAAACGTATATGCGTGCCGCCCACAAGAATTTCACCTTCATCGGGGATATGGACCCCGGAAAGCACTTTGATGAGGGTCGACTTGCCCGCACCATTGTCGCCGAGAAGGCAATGCACTTCCCCGGGGCGCACATCGAAGGAGACATCCTTGAGCGCGATGACGGACCCGAAATATTTGCTAACGGATTTGAGTTCGACGAGCGGTGTTTCCATCACCGGCTCCTCATGGCGCGGCTGCGCACATAGCTGTTGAACAGCACCGCAACCACCATCATGGCGCCCATGAAAAGCTTGAACCAGTCCGTGTCGATGCCCGTATAGAATATGCCCATCTGTACCACGCCGAAGATAAGCGCCCCGAACATCGCCCCGATTGCCGAGCCATAGCCGCCGGTGAGCAATGTGCCCCCGATGACCACCGCAATGATGGCCTCAAATTCCTTGAGATTGCCGCGCAGCGTGTCGGCGGAACCGGTTACGAGCACCTGTATGGTGGCAAAGAGCGCGGCGGCAACTGCTGTCATCACGAAAAGCGTGATCTTGGTGCGGGCCACCGGAACCCCCATGTTGCGCGCCGCACTGGCTTCGCCGCCTGAGGCAAATATCCAGTTGCCAAACCGCGTCCGCATCAGCAGCCATGTAAAGAACAGCGTCAGGCCAATCCACCAGATGATTGATACCGGAATGCCACTGATCGCGGGCAAGCCATCAGCGCGTTTGTCGATCATGCCTAAGTCCGCAAGCCAGCGGATGGGTGTCCTGAAAACCTGGCCGGCAAAGAGGGGGGTAATCCAGTCCCCGGCGGAATATTCATGCAGGCCCGAGGCCTGGGTGCGCCCCGTGATGCCGCGCGTCACCCCAAGGGTGAGGCCGCGCAGCATGAACAGGCTGCCAAGCGTAACGATGAACGAAGGAAGCCCCGTATGCACCACAATGAGGCCATTCAGGTAGCCCACGAAGGCGCAAGCTCCGAAAGCCATGAGCACGGAAGCCCATACGGGCCAGTCCCACATGATGGGCGGAATGGCGATGATGATTCCGGCGAAGCCGATCATTGAGCCAATCGAAAGGTCGAACTCTCCTGCAATCATGAGCAGCGCAACGGCGGCCGCCAGAATGCCGAGCTGAGCCGATACCTCAAGGAAGTTTACGATGCCCTTGGCACTGAACAGGCCGCTGTCGCCCGCCGTTATGCCGAAAAACACGAAGATCAGAACCGTTCCGGCAATGGCCCCAAGTTCGGGCCGGCTGAGCAAACGGCCTAGTAACGGCACAGCACGGACCCGCTCGTCCTTCACCTCAAGGCTCATCCCATCCTCCAAGCAATCATTGCCATGGCGGCAGGCCATTGGCCAGCCGCCATGAAAAGATCAGCGTTTGCCTTGCTTTGCCAGTTCGATAACCGAGGCGGCCGTTTCCCCGGTCACGAATCCCGGGCCCGTAGGATAGTCGGCAATCGGCGCAATCTTGTACTTCTTCCACAGGTCAAACATGACCACCGGAATATAGCCCATCGCATATTGCTGCGCGTCGATTCCCCATTCCATTTTGCCATCGGCTGTCGCCTGCAGAATGGTTGGTGAAAGATCGAAGGTGCCGATCTTGACTTTGCCCGTAAGACCAAGTTCGTCGAGCGCCATCAGGCCCGGTTCGGCCCCGCCAATGCCAACCGTCAGGATGAACTGCGTATCCGCATTCGTCTTGAGATGGGCAATGATGCGGTTCTTCATCTCCGTCGGGTCCATCACGCCGTTGAGAACCGGAACGTCAACGCCCAGCCCCTTGGCAAAGCCGGCACAGCGGTCATCGAGGCTGACGTTGCCAACCTCGTGGTTGGCGCACACCGCCTTGGTGACGTTGAGCTTCTTGATGCGCTCGCCGGCCATGACGCCAGCCTCGTATTCGCTTTGCCCGAGATAGAGGAGGCCGCCAAGCTCCTTGGTCAGCTTCCCGCCGCCGGAATCAATCACGATGACCGGAATGCCCGCCGCTACCGCGTTCTTCACCGGCTCGCTCAGGGCCGCCGGATCGGCAATGGAAACCACGAGGCCGTCGGGCTTCGAGGCCGCTGCCGCGTCAATCATCTGGGCCATCTTGGCCATATCGAAGGTTTCAGGCGCCAGGTATTCGGCTTTCACGCCCAGCGTCTTGGCCGCATCGTCCATGCCGTTTTTGACAACGGACCAATAGGGATCGCCGCTTTGGCCATGGGTAACAAACACCACGCGGGTGTCTTCAGCGGCAGCAATACCTGCCGCCGCGGATAGCATCGTCAGTCCGGCCAGAAGACCGAGCATTGGTTTCAATATTTTCACAAGTGAGAACATGTTTCCTCCTTTTAGGTTTCTCCGCCAGCCATGAACGCGGCTGACGGACCAGTTGCTTTTTCAGTTTCTAGATTACGCTTTCGCACTGGTTCCTTCTGCGGGCGGAATCCTCCGCCCGAATTATGTTTCAACCAAAAATCCCGCCTCCCTGGCCAGGCGCGACAGGTTCTTGAAACCCATCGTGGCGTAGGTCAGGGGGTGGGCCTTTCTTGGATCTTGTTCAGCTTCGACAACGAGCCAGCCTGAATAATCTGCCTCCGCGAGAACCCGCAGGATTGACGCATAGTCAAGGAAGCCGTCGCCCGGCACGGTGAAGATGCCGTCGAGCACCGCGGCCATGAAACTCATGTCCTGGCTGCGGGCTTTCTCAAGCATCGGTTTGCGCACATCCTTGCAGTGCACATGCACCACGCGCTTCACGTTGTCTTTGATAAGCTGCAAGGCATCGCCGCCCGAGAAAGTCGAATGTCCCGTGTCATAGAGAAGACCAACGGCCTCACCCGTGTGCTTCATCAGCAGTCCAACTTCTGCGTCTGTTTCGATGATGGTTCCCATATGGTGGTGAAAGGCCATCCGAACCCCGAAATCCGCCATGCGTTCAGCAAGCTGCGTAAGTTTGCGTCCGTAAGTCGGCCATTCTTCTGCTTTTAGCGCGGGGCGCCTGGAGATCGGATCCCAGATGGCGCCATGGCGGCCGCGTGACGTATCCGCATAAACAACATGGGTTGAGCCCATGTCTTTCAGGAGCTGGAGATGGGGGGTGATCGCATCCATTTCGGCGCTCACGTCTTTTTCGTCGCATCGGCCGTCATACCAGCCCGAAATAACGGCAAGCCCATGGCGCTGCATGATCGGCTTCAGTTCCGCTGTCTGGCGTGGAAATTTCCCGCCAAGTTCCGTCCCGGCATAGCCGGCCTGTTTCGTTTCGCTCAGGCAAACCTCAAGCGGGATGTCGCCGCCAAGTTCGGGGGCATCGTCATTGCTCCAAGTAATGGGATTGATGCCAATACGGACTTTCACGAATGGCCTCCTGCGTAAAACTGGGCAAGTCCGCAGAGGAGCTTCATGTCGCGGCGCGCCTGTTCCGCCGTGTTGCGAACGTGCTTGCCCTCAACGATGGCCGACCAGAAGCCCTTCAGTTCCTCAATGAAGGCTTCCCCATATCCGGGTCTCACATCTTCCCTGACGAGCGTATATCCATTGCTCTTCTTGACCGTCAGCCGCGTCGGCTGGTGGTTGAGCCACGGCGAGGGAAATTCAAGCTCAAGAATGCCTTCGTCAAAATAGAAGGTAATTTTCTCGCTGTAGTCCGCAAGGGCAGGGACCTTGAGGTGCACCATGTTCCACAGCGCCCGGCCTCCAAGCAGTCGCACCGCGCCCTGGCCGCCTTCGCCGCCGGCAAAAAGCTGCGCCCCGGCAATCTCGCCATCCGGAACGCCAAGCCCATCAAGAAGCCCGTGAACCGCGTTCACGTCATGGACAAGCGACGAGCAATAGGCGGCGGTGAAACCCCGGTAACTCATGTCGTCAAGCGGTACCGGCACGGCGCGCGCCACCTGTTCCTGCTGCTTGACCTTCAGCGAAGCAATCAACTCGGGCACCACGTCGTCGCCCTGGCGCCAGGCGTGGTGCTTGATGAAGGGCCAGGCATCCGGATCGTTCACTTCAACCGACACATAGCGCAGGGTTTTTGCCGTTCCGGGCATGCGCCCAGGGGCCGCTTCGTAGCTCGGGTCGAAGCGTTTCATGTAGCCGACCTGCAGGACCTTTCGCGCCCGGTCGCGGGCCGCGATCAATGCATCAATATCACCCGGCGCATAACACAGTGGCTTCTCGCAGAACACATGAAACCCGCGTTCCAGGGCGGCAAGGATCTGTTCGTGGTGCAGGGGGTCCGGTGAGGCAATGACAACCGCATCAAGGGGCAGGGCCAGCACTTCGGCCATGCTTTCAAATGTCGCGAGCCCGAATTCTTCGCTGACAAAGTCGCGCGCTTTGGCGGAGGGATCGCAGACACCCAGAATTTCAAACTGGCGCTTTAGCTTCATCAGGTTCGGAATATGCTCAATCTGGGCAATTCCGCCTGCACCGATGACGCCAACCTTCAAACGCTGCATCCCCACCCACCTCGGACATGAAACTTGTCTCTTTATCTGGCTTGAGCCTATAACCGTCTTGGTTCTAATGTTAGAACCAGAACGTGATAAATTTCAGGAACCACCGTGACAACAGCCTTCCCCATAGATGGCATTGTTATCGACCGCAGCATCGCCTCAAATCTGCATCGCCAAATCTATAGCCAGCTCCGGGGCTTGATCGAACGCCGGGTTCTGCCAAGCGGAACGGCACTGCCTTCCACCCGGCTGCTGACGAAAGACCTTGGCGTCGGCCGCAACACCGTCATCGCCGCTTACGAACAACTGGCACTTGAAGGCTATCTGCTCATGCGGCGCGGTTCACCGCCCCTGGTCATGGACCTTCCATCGACCGTTACCGCAACAAAAGAACCGCACACTGAAATCGGCAGCACCTTGTCAGCCCGCGGCAAAATCATGCTGGCACAACCCCATCACCACGGCAGCCCCGGGCTTCTAGCCTTTCATCCCGGTCTGCCAGATTCTGACAATTTTCCATTCACAACCTGGTCAAAGCTTCTCGGCAAGCGGGCCAAGCTCGCGCGCCACGATCTGTTTGGCACTTATCACATCGGTGGCTATCCGCCTCTGTGCGAAGCAATCGCCCGTTATCTTACGGCCTCGCGCGGCATGACCTGCACGCCCGAACAGATTGTCATCACCAATGGCGCGCAATCAGCCTTTGATCTGTTGGCACGGATTCTCATCGATCCTGGTGACACCGTGTGGCTGGAAGAGCCAGGATATTATGGCGCTGGTTCCGCCTTCCTGTCGGCTGGCGCCAACCTCGCTCCACTCCACGTAAGTGATCATGGTTGGGACCTTGTTCCACCGCCCGTGCCGCCGCGCCTAATCTTTGTGACGCCCTCCTGCCACCAGCCGTTAGGTGTCACCATGCCCATGGAACAGCGCCTCAATCTCATCCATATGGCGGAACGCTGGAACTCCTGGATCATCGAAGACGATTATGACAGCGAGTATCGTTTCCAGGGCCAGCCAATTCCTGCCCTGCACGGCATCAGCGCCTCAAACCGTGTTGTTTATGTTGGTACCTTTGCCAAGATCCTGTTCCCGGCCATGCGCCTGGGTTTTCTGGTTGTGCCGGAAGCTTTTCGCGAAGGCCTTATCTCTGCACTCAGTGTAACCGGCCAGTTTCCGCCGCTTCTCACCCAGGCGGCCCTGGCCGATTTCATCAACGAAGGCCACTTTGCAAGGCATTTGCGCCGTATGCGCAGGCTTTATGCAATACGGCGCCAATACTTCATGGAAACTTGCGAAGAATACCTCAGCCCCTGGCTGCGCCTGCGCCGCACCGAGTCAGGAATACAGCTAGTGGGGCTGTTTCATGAAAATCACGATGATAAGGCGGTGGCGGCAGCGGCCCGGGACTATGGCGTAAATGTATCGCCGCTCTCAATCCAGTATCGTCACGGCGAGGTTCAGCGGGGCCTGCTGATGGGCTTTGCCGCAGCAGACGAAAAAACTACAAAAAAAGCCATGGGGAAACTGCGGGATGTGCTTCAGGCGACGATGGGATAAGGTCCAGGCATTCATCACCACGCTCAGGGAAAGACACTCATGATAACCCGAAAATTCAATCAGCCCTTGGGCGGCAATGAGATGCCCCGCTTTGGTGGCCCGGCCACGATGATGCGCCTGCCGACCCAACCCACGGCCAAAGACCTGGATGCATGCTTCGTCGGTATCCCTCTCGATATCGGCGCTTCAAATCGCGCCGGCACCCGCTTTGGCCCGCGCCAGATCAGGGCCGAATCCTGTTTGATCCGTCCCTACAACATGGCAACCCGCGCCGCCCCCTATGATAGCCTCATGGTGGCCGACATCGGTGATGTGGCGATTGATACATTCAATCTGCCGAAATGCATGGACATTATCACCAACGCTTACAACACAATCTTGAGCGAAGGCTGCAGGCCCCTGACGCTGGGTGGCGATCACACCATCGCCTATCCCATCCTCCGCGCTATCGCCAAAAAGCACGGTCCCGTCGGCCTCATCCATGTCGATGCCCATGCGGATATCAATGAGGCAATGTTTGGCGAACCCATCGCCCACGGCACGCCATTCCGCCGCGCCGTTGAAGATGGGCTGCTCGATGCCAAACGCTGCATCCAGATTGGTCTGCGCGGCACGGGCTATGCAGCGGACGATTTCGGCTGGCCGCGCCAGCAGGGCTTCCGCGTCGTGCAGGCCGAGGAATGCTGGCACAAATCGCTCACCCCGCTCATGGAAGAGGTGCGCAAGCAGATGGGGTCGGGCCCCGTCTACCTGAGCTTCGATATCGACAGCCTCGACCCGGCCTTTGCACCGGGAACCGGCACCCCCGAAATCGGCGGCCTCACCACAGTTCAGGCGCTGGAAATCATCCGCGGGTGCTGGGGGCTGAATCTGGTTGGCTGCGATCTCGTTGAAGTCTCGCCACCCTATGATCCCTCGGGCAACACCGCGCTCACCGCAGCCAATCTCCTGTTTGAAATGCTCTGCGTCCTGCCCGGTGTGAAAAGGCGGTCTTAGTCTCCTGTTGATGGGTCGGTCGCATCGCCTGCTATCGCAACGGATAGCCATCCTCCTCCACTTGCGCCTGGAAGCGTTTAAAGCACGTACGACAGTTGCTTTGGAGGGAGTTGCGGCGCAAATATCAGTATAGGTAAATTGTAGGCGAGATCAGATGCCAAATGACGTGGGCGGCGACCAAGACAAGATAGCAGAAGTCGTTCGGGATAAATGGCCGCGAAGAATCCTGTATGTTTTGGGTGCGTTTGCGATTTTGTTCGTCCTTCTCAAGGGATGCGTTTGGTTTGTCGCGCCCAATGGCGGACACATGTTTGATACCTATGAGGTCATGAGGGTTTTGCCACGGTCAGACGGTGAACTCAACGCGGTGGAATACAAGTACATGTATGCGGAGCTTAGCAAGGAGGGCAAATCTGTTTGGTTCACAAAAGGCAAAGCGCCAGCAGTTGGCTCCAAGAAGCTTGCGAGTGGAGAACCCGCGTTTACTTATTTATCAACGACTAACGATATTAATTGGAAGTGGAACGGCGAAGGTGAGCTGGAGGTTTCCATTTCCGGTAGTGCCGACATTCTCACTACGAGTTGGCCCTCTAGCTGTTTTTGGGGATATACCGCGCCTAAATTATGTCTGCACTCCCAGAACGTCATTGTAAAGAAATGACGGCCACGACCGACCTGATATCGCTAAAGCTTAGCTGGCTTTCCGCCAGCCCCATTCATTGGCAAGCGCAAGGCATTTGCGCCATGGTTCAACCGCACCCGTGGTCGAAAGGCTGCGCAATGAGGCCGCCGCCGAGGCATGGGCAAGGGCGAGCGCGTCATCGATGCTCCATCCTTCGTGAACGCCGTAGAGCATTCCCGCCGCGAAGGCATCGCCCGCGCCGTTGGCGCCGGCGACAAGCTCGCGCGGTATTTGCGTGGATGGCTTGGTGAAGACCTTGTCATCGCGGGTCACCGCAATGGCGATGACCGGGCAATGCACCACGACAAGGTCCATGGCGCCATTTTCAAGCACCTCCCGCGCCGCCCGCTTGCAGGCCTCCACATCGGTCACCCCGCCGGAAAGGGTTTGCTGGCCCGCGAGCGCGCCGATTTCGCCATCATTCACGATTATCAGATCAAGATGGGGAAGGCAGGGGCGCACGAGTTCCGCCAGTTCCTGCGGATCTATGCTGGCAAGTTCAAGATTGGTCTTGAGTCCCGTTGCCCGGGCTTTCTTGAGAACGCTCACCCAGCCATTTGCATCGTCCTGCCAGGGCGCATCCATCAGCTTGTGAACCCCGGGAAGGCCGAGATGCAGATAGCTTGCAGTTGTGGAACTGAAGTCGAAATGATCCGGCGTCAGCACATCCGATGCCCCGCGGCTGAAGATGTGGGTGCGCCGCCCGGTGGCCTGTGAAACGAAGGCGTCGGTCCACTGCGTGCCAACTGCCGAAGTGACATGCATCTGCGCGTGGCCGATGCCGGCGTCAGCGGCAAGTGCGCGCAGGAAACGCCCGCCCTCGTCATCCCCCATAATGGTGATCGTTTCCACCGGCATGCTTGAGTCAAGTTGTTTAACGCCAAGCGCAAAATTGCACCCGGATCCGCCGCCATGGCGCTCTTCCCGAAGGAACTGCGCATGGCCGTCTTCTCCCGGCCAATGCGTCACCATGCGGTTGTTGTCAACGCACCATGTGCCGCCCGTGATAAAGCCGCGGCGCTGGGTTTCACCCATGATTAGCCTGCCTTCAGGACCTTTTCGGTGATCTCGCTGTCAGCGGCCAGCTCACGGATGGCCGTCAAGCCGCTCTTTTTCAGGCTGGCGTGATAGGCCTTGACCGCTTCGAGCGGCTGGATGTTGCCGCTTGCCACTTCACGCATGAAGGAAACCATGGCCAGCGGATCTTCCGCCAGGTTGATCTTGCGGCCGAAGAGGGCGACCCGTGCGCCGTATTTTTCGGCCTGGTTCAAAAGCTCGAAACAGTCGCGCGTTGTCCCGGCACCGCCGCCGAGCACGCCAACCGTAATGCTGGGATCGAATGATGCCAGCTCTTCCAGGGCTTTCGGGCCGTTGTAGGCAATCTTGAGGAATTGCGGCCGGTCGGCCTTGGTCACGCCGGCGAGGCAGCGAATAATACTGTCATTGATGTAATGGGGGACTAGCGCCGGATCGATGCCGCATTCAACGTTTGGATTAAACACTTCCAGGAAGTAGTTGAATTTGTTGCGCGCCGCGTCCTCTCGGAAGGCGCTGAAATGTTCAAGTGCGTTGTAATCCTGATCCAGATCGTTGTTGAAGGTGATGGAGTAAAGGCCCAGGTCCGTATACTTCTTCACGCGCGAAAGCGAAGCGCTGCGGAATGGGCGGCTCGCCTGCTTGGAATAGGTAGCGCCACGCCCCACCCAGATATCCGTGGTGTCATTGGCACGGATGGCAGGTTTGACGGCACTTTTCTTGAAAACGCCCTTGTCCGCCAGGGCCTCCAGGTTGGAGGCCGAAACCAGCATGATATCAACGACGTTCTGTTTGACGATCGCAGCGATGTTCTCCAGGAATTCCGGCCGGGTCACGAAGCGTGTCGAACTGCCGTCCTTGTTGCGCTTTGGCCCGCAACCGGGAATGCTCGGACCCATATCGCCATCCTTGGCATCCGCAATGATAAAGTCGCTGCGCTTGTATTTGCCGGCGCGGATACGCGAGAGTTTTTGATCAAGTCTGAACATTTTTTCCTGCAGGTTTGGGGTTGCGATGGTGAGGGAACACGATGCTCAACAATAGGCGCACATTTTGCATATAGTCAATCATATCTTTGCATTTTTATGTATATTTTTTTACATAATTGAGCTATTCCCCTTATAAGTTGACCAATATTCTGACAGTTTCCCGTTTGCTAGTAATGATCCATTCCATGCTGTGGGCGGGGAGCAAAGCTGCATGACAGACTATGCGACTGAAAAGGAGCGGGCCAGCCTCGCAAATGCCAGCGATATTCTATCGCTGATTGCAAGCGGCACTGCCAATTCGCGCGCTGCCTTGCTTGCGGCTTCGGGCATGTCCAGGGTGACCGTAACCCAGCGGCTTAATGTGCTGCTGGGCGTTGGCATCGTCGAAGAGACGTTGCGCACCTTGCCAAGTGGCGGAAGGCCCACGCGTGTCCTCGGAATCAGGGGATCGGCCGGGTACATGCTCGTGGCCGATATAGGTGAAACCCACATCCACCTCGCCGCCATGTCTCTCGCGCCAGACCTTCTGGCGCAAAGCACAATCGCTTTCAGCATTGCGGAAGGGCCCGTCGCCACCCTGCAGCGCATGACCGGAGAATTCGACAGGCTTGCGGCCGGTTTGGGCCAGGGATTTCTTGTTGCCGTCAGCCTCAGCATGCCAACCCCAGTGGATTTCAAGCGGGGCAGGGTCGTGGGCCCGTCCGTACTCTATGGCTGGGACGACTTCGATATCGTTTCATGGCTGGGCCGGCACTACAAAGCGCCGATCTACGTTGAAAACGACGTCAACCTGATGACCATCTATGAGCATCGCCACAACTTTCCCCTTGTCGATGACATGATATTCATCAAAGCGGGCACCGGCATTGGCAGTGGCATCATCGCCGGCGGGAAAATTTTCCGCGGGGCTCAGGGAGCGGCCGGTGACATTGGCCACATTCAGTTCAATTCTCCGGATGCACCCCTCTGCCGATGCGGCAAATTGGGCTGCGTAGAGGCCCGTGCCGGCGGCTGGGCCATTGCCCGCGATCTCGCCGAAAAAGGCCTGCGAGCGGAAACCGCGCGCGACGTCATTGCCCTTGTCGAAATGCAAAAGCCCGAAGCCATCATGCTTTTGCGCCGTGCCGGTCAAACCATTGGCGAGGTGGCTTCCGATGTTGTCAGCATTCTCAATCCAAGCCTGATCGTGGTCGGCGGCATGCTGGCGCGTGGCGGGGACTTTCTTCTCTCCGGCATCCGCGAGCTTGTCTATCAGCGGTGTTTGCCGCTCGCCACCGGCGAACTGAAAATTATTCTGGCCGAACCAAAAACCGATTCAGCACTGATCGGCGCCGCCCATCTTGTTCTGGATGATGTTTTCAGCCCCGCAAAAGTTGAGGATTTTTTGGCCCGGTTCATCTCCAAGCGCCCATCCTGAACGGCCAGCCGTGCCCCAATCAGCTTGCTCTGCCGGTGCTGTCGCGGGCAATCAGCTTGAAGCCCAAATCAATCCGGCGCTGTTTCGGGCGTTTTCCGGTTCCGCGGGTAATCTCGAGAATGATCTCTGCCGCGCGGCGCGCCATCTCATACCGCGGCACGGCAATCGTGCTGATGGAAGGGCAGGCGCAAGCCGAAACTTCAAGGTCGTTGAACCCCATGATTGAGAGGTCCTGCGGCACGCGGATGCCGCGGCGCTGGCACTCAAACATGGCTCCCAGAGCCAGGTTGTCGTTGCCGCAGAATAATCCAGTCACCTTCGGCCAGCGGGTCAGCAACTCGGTGAGCAACTCGCCCCCTAGGAGAACTGTGCAAGGCTCCTCGGTGGAAGCCAGCATGGGCGTTGCTTGGAACTCAGCGCAAGCCTGAAGGTAGCCCTCCAGGCGTTGCCGCGAACGGGCGTCGTGCGGCGCGGAAATCTGGCCTACATGCCGATGGCCAAGATCGAACAGGTGCCGCGCCGCCACATAGCCGGCTTCCCGTTGCGATAGGCCGATATTGATGTCGATGGGGTTATCCGTCATCTCCATGGTTTGCACCACGGGGATGCCGGCCTGCAGCAGTGACTTGCGCGCCTGCGGTGTTTGGTCAACCCCGGCAAGGATCATCGCTTCCGGAAACTGCCCAAGCATGGTTGCAATGGCTTTTTCCTCACGGCCTGCAAGATAATGCGAATTGAGAACCAGCACCTGGAAACCTGCGGGAATGAAAACATCATGCAAGGCCCGCAGGTAGTCGCCGAAAACACCATTGGTGAGGGAGGGGACAATGACCCCGATCCGGCCTGTGTGATTGGAGGCAAGCGCACTTGCAAGCTGGTTGGGGATATAGGCGAGCTCCCGCACCGCGCTGTCAACCCGGGCACGAAGATCGGCGGAAACCATCTCTGGCTTGCGCAGGACTCGTGACGCGGTAACCGCGCTCACCCGCGCCCGGGTGGCCACGTCATCGAGTGTCACGCGGCGGGATTTGTTTCTCGGCAGGGCCATGTCGCAACTATAATCTTTTTGTGTCAAAGCGCCACCTGGGGCAATTGACAGCGCTATCATCCTACAATAAGTTCGGCTCATCAAGCATAGAAAATCATGCTTGGTGCAAACAAAAAAACACGTCCGACGACGGCAGAAGATCAAGTAGACTTTCTGTTCCCGGAAGCGAGAGCGTGTAAAACCAATGGGAGAGAATTCAATGAAATCAGCACCACAACTACGCCGTTTTGTGAGCATTGGCGCCGTTTTGGCGGCAGGGCTCGCCTTCTCAGGCGTGGCGAAGGCTGCCGGACCCGAAGTGGTCGCAGGCCCCGCCGCAGAACCTGAATGCTTCGCGCCCTGGGCCGCCGACACCAAATTCTTCAAATTTCCGAAAAAAGATGGCCCATACCGCATTGCGCTGGCCAATGGCTACATCGCCAACACCTGGCGCATTCAAATGATCCAGACCGCGAAAGCCTATGCCGCCCAGCCGGATGTTGCGGCCAAGCTGAAGGAATTCAAGGTCGTATCCACCGGTGAAGACGTGCCGGCGCAAATTTCGGCCATCAACAACTTCATCGACTCCGGCTATGACGCGATCGTCGTCAACGCCCAGAACCCGACAGCTTTTGGCCCCGTCATCAAGCGGGCCAAGGAAGCCGGCGTCATTCTGGTTGCCTTCGACAACATTCTCGACACCCAGGACGCGATCAACGTGAACGTGGACCAGAAAGGCCTCGGCGTTCTCTGGGCCAATTGGCTGATCAAGCATCTGCCTGAAGGCGGCAAGATCCTTGAAGTGAAGGGCGTTGCCGGAACCTCCGTAGACACCGACCGCCACAATGGCATTCACGAAACCTTTGCCGCCTCCGGCAAGAAGTGGGACGTGACCGAAGTTGCGGGCAAGTGGGATGACCCTACCGCCCAGAAGGTGACGGCTGACGCCATTGCCACCAATGGTCCGTTTGACGGCATTACCGCGCAGGGTGGCGACACCGGTGTGGTGCAGGCGATGATCGACGCCAAGCATGCGTTCGTGCCTTTCGGCGGTGAAACCGAAAACGGCTTCCGCAAGTTCTGTGCGAAGCATTCTGCTGATGGCCTGAAGTGCTCTTCAGCAGGAACAGGCCCGGCCCAGGTTGCTGTTGCCATCAAGACAGCGATTGCTGCCCTTGAAGGCCAGGTCGTTCCGCAGTCCGTCAAGCTGCCGCTGGCGATTGTCGAAGACCCGAACTTCAAGGAAGGCGAGGACTTTTTCCCAGACCAGTCCGACAACTTCTTCGTTGGCAACTCTTTCCCGACCTGTGGAATCAATTTCACGGCTCAGGAAATCATGGGCCAATCGAAAGAAAACCAGTAATCTGATCTAAACTCCCGGGTGGCGTCGCGGAAGCAATTCTGCGGCGCTGCTTTTGGTGTCCGGTCATCCTGGAGGACTCCCGTGGTCGAAGCAGCTCCACTATTCCGTCTGGAAGGCGTGTCCAAGAGCTACGGTGGCGTCCGTGCCCTTGAGAAGGCCAACCTTGATATCTATCCCGGCCGCATCCACGGCATTCTGGGAGAGAACGGCGCTGGCAAATCCACGCTCATAAAGGCTATCGCCGGCGTCGTGGCGCCCGATGAAGGCCGCATGTTCCTCGATGGCAGGGAAATCTCCTTTGCCTCGCCAACCGCCGCCAATCAGGCAGGCATCGTCTGCATTTTTCAGGAACTCTCGCTCATTCCCGATCTTTCGGTCGCCGACAATATCGTGATCAGCGATCCGCCCACGCGCTTCGGCATGATTGACCGCGCCAGGCAGCGCCAGATCGCCGAAGAGGCTTTGGCCCGGGCCGGAGCCGAAGACATTCATCCCCTTGCCCTCGTGAAGGACCTTCCCCTGTCGCGCCGCCAGATGGTGGAAATCGCCAAGGCGCTGGCCCGCAAGCCGCGCATCCTGATTCTTGATGAGGCCACGTCGGCGCTCACCGCGGCCGACGTGACCAAGATTTTTGCCGTGCTCAAGCGCCTGCGCAGCGAAGGCCTGGCGCTTCTCTATATTTCCCACCGCATGCACGAAATCGCCGAGCTTGCCGACGAGTGTTCCGTGTTCCGCAACGGCCGGAAGGTCGAGACTTATGTGGCCGGCAGCAAGACCGACAATGAGGTGGTCGAGCTCATGATTGGGCGTGAATACAAGAATGTGTTCCCGCCCAAGCCGCCGCTGCAAACCAATGGCGCAACGCCCGTGCTGCAGGCTGAAAACCTGTCCTGGACCGACCGGCTCAAGGATATTTCGCTGTCCGTGAGGGCAGGCGAGATTGTCGGCCTCGGCGGACTCGACGGGCAGGGGCAGCGCGATCTTCTCCTGGCGCTCTTCGGCGTGCTGCGCGGCTGCTCCGGCAACGTCCTGATTGACGGCACGCCAGTGAAGATCAACAGCCCGACGGCGGCCAAAAGCCAGAAAATCGGCATGGCCCTCATCCCTGAGGACCGCAAGACCGAAGGCCTGATGCTGCCCATGACAGTGCGCGACAACCTGTCCTTTGCCTCGCTCCACCGCATCTCGGACAACGGCATCGTCAATCGCGCCAAGGAACAGAAATACATTGACGAAATGATCGCCCTGCTTGGCATCAAGACGGCGGGAACCGACATTGCCGTGGGTTCCCTTTCCGGCGGCAACCAGCAGAAGGTGGTCATCGCGAAATGGTTGATGAACCAGCCGCGCATCATTCTCCTCAATGATCCCACCCGCGGCATTGATGTCGGCACCAAGCAGGAGCTTTATGTGCTTCTGCGCAAACTCGCCGACCAGGGCGCCGCCATCCTCTTTTACTCCACCGACTATGACGAACTGATTGGCTGTTGCGACCGGGTGCTGGTCCTCTATGATGGAAAGGTGAAACGCGAGCTGGTGGGCGACGGGATTACGGAGCGGGCGCTCATCGCAAGCGCGCTCAATATCGATATGGGAGAGGCGTTGCACCCATGAAGGATTGGCGTTTCTGGTTTGCCGAACAGCGCGGCACCCTGATGGCCATCGCAATTTTCATTGTGATGTTTATCATCTATTCGTCAAACCACCCCGCAGGCTTCAACGCCAATGTGGTGCAGACTGCCTCCAACAAGGGCGTGCTGCTGGCCTTCGTGGCCATGGCCCAGGCGCTTGTGGTGATTACCGCCGGCATTGATCTTTCGGTCGGCATGATTTTTACCCTGACCAATTGCCTGGCTTCCTGGATTGTCGTCGGTTCACCTGTGCAGGTCTTCTTCGGCGTGGTGGGTGTGCTTCTGGTCGGAGCCCTGTGTGGCGCCATCAATGGCGCCATTGTCATTTATGGCCGACTTCAGCCCATCGTAACGACCATAGCCACCGGCGCTGTGTATTACGGGATAGCACTTGCCATCCGCCCCAATCCCGGCGGCAGCGTTGATGAAACCCTGGCAGACTTCTTCACCGGCCGTTTCTTTGGCTTCATTCCGGCGAGCCTCATGACCCTTGCTGCCGTCGTGCTCGTTGTCTGGGTGCCGTTCAGCCGCTCGGTCACCGGCAGGGCCGCCTACGCCGTTGGCTCTTCTGAAGCTGCCGCCTATATGTCCGGCGTCAACATCCGCCGTGCCAAGTTTGCCGCTTACACCCTGTCGGGCCTGCTGGCCGGCATCGGTGGTCTGTTTCTCACCTTCTTCACCTATACGGGCGAAGCCGCCTATGCCAGCGGCAATGCCTACACCCTGTTTTCAATTGCCGCCGTGGTGTTGGGCGGCGTCTCGCTGTTTGGCGGCAAGGGCAGCGCCATCGGTGCCATCTTCGGTGCCCTGGCTTTCCGCACCATTGGCGATCTGCTTTTCGTCTTTGACTTCGATCCCCTCTGGCAGCCCCTGTTCCAGGGAGTTGTGCTGCTCCTTGCCGTAAGCATTGGGGCCTTTGGCCTGTTCCGCATTCGTAATCGATTGGATTGGTTTGGATGAACGCTCTCGCTGAACGCCTCCCCCCTTTCATGCGCCGGATGGACCCTGCCGTCGTCACGGCCTTTGCCTGCATTCTGCTGCTGCTGTTCCTCGGCAGCCTTTACTCCAGCAATTTCCTCTCGCCGGAATATCTCCTGCAGCAATTAAAGGTGGCATCGTTCCTCGGCATTATCGCCACCGGCATGATGCTGGTCATCCTCCTCGGCCAGATCGATCTTTCCCTGCCCTGGGTGGTGAGTGTCGGCGCCATGATGTCCAGCGCCGTGGCCGGACTGGGCGATGTGGGCGCGGCCATTGCCATTCCCTTCGGAATTTTCTGCGGTGTCCTGATCGGCCTGGTGAACGGCGTGGGCGTGGCCTATCTCCGCATCCCTTCGATGATCATGACATTGGCCACCAATGCCGTGGCCCAGGGCCTGATGGTTGTCTACACCGGTGGTTTCTCGCCGCAGGATTCCGC
>JAEUMI010000132.1 GCA_016792825.1 Hyphomicrobiales bacterium | reverse complement strand
TCGTGCCCTGGGCATAGGGCTGCAGCCATTCGGCCCGGCCAAAGCGCGATTGAAACACCACCTGCAATTGCTCAGGCGCAAGCTTCATCTTGTCCCGCAGCAGGCGCGTGGTTTTCATGCAGTGGCAATAATAGGGATCGCCCTTGGTGAGGTATTCCCGCGGCAAGCCATGATATGACGCCAGGATCATGTCCGGCTTCCACGGCAGGTCCTTGAGATGCTGCTTCAGGCTCTTTGCCAGCGCGTCAATATAGGCAGGGTGGTCGAAATAGGGCGGCAGGCTGCGGATGGCGGGTTGCCAGCGCATGGCCTTCAGCGCATCGAAACACTTGTCCAGCGCCGTCGCCGTGGTCGCGGCACTGTATTGCGGATAGAGCGGCACAAACAGGATCCGGTCGCAGCCCTGTGCCTGGAGGGCTTCGATGCGGGTTGCCACCGGCGGCTGGCCATAACGCATGGCCCAGTCGACAATGATTTCCGGCCGGTCCTTGAGCGCCGCCTGAAGCTTGTCGCTTTGCCCGCGCGTAATGGTCTTGAGCGGAGATTCATTAAGAGCCTTGTTCCAGATTTTTTCGTAAGCTTTGCCGCTCTTCTGCGGACGGAGCGTCAGGATGATCCCGTTCAGGATGAACCACCATAAGACCGGGTTTGTCTCGATGACCCGCCGGTCCGACAGGAATTCCTTGAGATAGCGCCGCATCGGCCAATAGGACGTGGCTTCCGGCGTTCCCAAATTCATCAGCAGGACACCAATTCTGCCATTCTTAACTTTCGGGTGATCTGGCGGCCGGAAGGCCAGCGCTGAATCGCGTATCATGGGTCTCGGCCAAAAATCGACGCAGGGGCGCAATCAACCCTGCCGGATGACGTTAACATATTGCAAACTCTGATTGAATAACGTGCGTTAGCAGGCAATCGAGCAAGGCTCATGTAACTATGGATAGTGTGGAAACCGGGCGAAGTCCATTCTTCTCCCAGCTCCAGAAGGAAGGTCAGCGGGCCGCTGATCTTGTTTTCACCGATCTTGACACAACTGCAACGACCTCGAACATCGAGCCCGGCGTTTTCCGGACCTCGCAAGTAAACACCCTTTACGGCACTCTGCCGCTATTTGTCCTGGCTCACATTGTTGTGGTCCCCGCTTTTGCCTCGGCCATAGCGCACCAGCTTCAAACTGCAATGACCACTTGGTGGCTCACCCTTTCCATCGTGCCCGTGGCGCTGCTTGTCATTCTCTGGTGCCATCTTTCCCGAAGAAATTCACCTGGAGCCCGCGTCGCGGAGATTCGCTGGATTGAGCTGTCCGGCATCCTTTTTGGGCTTTCCTGGGCTATGTTCCCGGCCGCTTTTTTTGCCCCCGCTGATGCCGATTTGCGTATCCTGATTGTTGCTGGAACGCTGGCTGCCTCGGCAATGGGCACTTTCGCCCTGTCACGCGTTCCCGCTGCCGCAATTGTCTTTTGCGCCCTGATCACTGGCTCGCTTTCATTCTCGGTTTCACAACTCGGCGGCCCGACCGCCCTCACCTTCACTGTTTTCACGGCTGCCTATGGCCTCATTCTCGCCGGCATGGTTCTCAATCAGCATCGCGACCATTTGCAGAAAGCTCTCGATGCCCAGGAAATGCACCATCAGAAAGACATCATTGCATTGCTGCTCAATGATTTTGAGCAGGGCACCAGCGACTGGCTGTTTGAGTGCGACGCCAATGGTTCTCTCATTTACGGCTCTGCCAGGCTCGGTGAAATTGTCGGCAAATCGCCGCAAGACATCAAGGGCCTGACGCTGCTGGATGCCGCTGGCGCCGATGCGACGCATGTCGGCTGGGTAGAGTTCTACGAGACAATGCAGGCAAGAGAGCCGGTTGTGGCCCGCCACCTTGAGGTCGACCTGGCGGGAAAGACCTGCCACTGGCAAATAAGCGCCCGGCCGCTGTTCTCCGAGAATGGTGTCTTCAGGGGCTACCGCGGTGTAGGCCGTGACATCACCGCGGAATGGGAAACGGACCAGAAGCTAATTGCCGCCAAGGAAGCTGCCGAGGCCGCGAGTGCCGCGAAATCGCAATTCCTGGCCGTCATGAGCCACGAACTGCGCACCCCTCTCAACTCCATTGTGGGATTTTCGGAAATCCTGTCCTCGCGCAGCGAGGAAACACTACAGCCCGAAGTCCGGCTCGATTACGCAAAAACCATTCTGAACAGCAGCAAGCACCTGCAGACCCTGATCACCGATATTCTGGATGCGACCCGCATCGAAAATGGCACGATTGCCCTCATCGAACAGGACATCGACGCCGCCGAACTTGTCGAAATCGCCGTGAAGATGTGCCGCGACCAGGCCGAAAAGGCCGATGTCACGCTGGTCGCGAAACTCACCGACGGTATTGAGATACGCGCCGACATTACCCGCATCAAACAGGTCATTCTCAACCTGCTGACCAATGCCATCAAGTTTTCCCTGACCGGCGGGGTCGTGAACATTGAACTGCTGCGCACGCACGACGACCGGCTTGCCCTTGTTGTTCGCGACGGCGGCATTGGCATCAAGTCGGAAGATCTCGGCCGTATTTTTGAACCCTTCGTGCAGGCCGAGGACGGCATGGCCCGGCGTTTTTCCGGGATCGGCCTCGGCCTGTCCATCGCCCGGAAAATTGCCCGCCTCCACGGTGGCGACGTCACCCTCGAAAGCCAGTTCGGGGTTGGCACGACGGCGCGGTTAGAATTGCCGCGGTCACGCGTCACCTGGCCCCGCAAGTCAGCCAATCCGGCGCCGGGTGTTGCGGCCTAGGAAGATTCACGCCATCCTGCGTCGATGACAAGGATACCCCGAATCCCGCCCTTCATCGGAACCACGCGTTCACGCTCGCCGGCGGGTTTTCATGCCGCGGTTTTTGGCGCACCCCACGGCACGCCCTATCCGGGGATTGACAACCGCATCCATGCCACGGCGCCCGACGCCTTCCGCCGCGCCCTTGGCGAAGATGGCGAATGGCTGGACCATTGGGATTTTGACATAGGCGGCCCGCTGCTGGCCGACGGCACCTGCCGCATTGCCGATCTCGGCAACCTCCCGACCAAGAGCAAGGACGGCAAGGGCAACCGCAAACTCATTGAAGCGCAGACCCGGAAAATTCTTGCCGCCGGCGCCGTGCCGCTCATCTTCGGCGGCGATGATTCAATCCCCATACCTTTCATTGCCGGCTTTTCCGGAAGCTCGCCGCTCACCATCCTGCAGATCGACGCCCATATCGACTGGCGGGACGAACGCTATGGCGAAAAATTCGGCTTTTCCAGCACCATGCGCCGCGCCTCGGAACAGGCCCATGTCTGGCGCATCGTCCAGGTGGGAGCCCGCGGCCTCGGCAGCGCCCGGGAAGCCGAAGTGCGCCATGCCAAGCAATGGGGCGCCCATATTTTCACCTCGCGGCACGTTCACCACAACGGCTTGAAAGATATCCTCGACACCATACCGCCGGACTCCGATTGCCTGATCACCCTGGATTGCGACGCGCTGGACACTTCGGAAATGCCCGCCGTCGCTCATCCGTCGCCCGGCGGCCTGACCTACATGCAAGTGGTGGACCTCATCGCAGGCGTTGCCGCCAAGGCCCGCATCGCCGGTTTCACCATGGTGGAGTTTGCACCGAAGAAGGACCGCGACGGCGCTTCGGCCTATACCGCCGCAAGAATTGCCGCAAACATCATTGGCCATATCGCAAGGCAGATTTGACTTAGCCGAATTCTTTGCTATTGATCAGCGCAGGGGAAAGCGATCTCCCCTCAAGGCGACATGCCCAAGAATCGCGTCCCATCAACATTCAAGAGGGCGCAAACATGTCTGCACCAAACGCGATAAAATCCGATAAGCTCGCACGCCTCATCGGCACGGCTTCGACACCGGCGATCATAGATGTCCGCACGCAAGAGGACTTCGAGGCTGACCCACGCCTCATTCCCGGCGCAATGAAACGAAGCCACCAAACCGTTTCCGAATGGGGCAAGGCCCATGCCGGAAAACCCGCTATCGTCGTCTGCCATCACGGGGCAAAACTCAGCGAGGGAACCGCCGCATGGCTCCGCCAGCTCGGTGCTGATGCCGTATCGCTCGAAGGCGGCTTCGTGGAATGGGATACGGCAAAACTGCCGCTGGTTCCCGTGGCGAAAATCCCCAGGCGCGATACCGAAGGCCGCACCATTTGGGTCACCCGCGCCCGGCCCAAGATTGACCGCATTGCCTGCCCCTGGCTCATCCGGCGATTTGTCGATCCCGCCGCCGTGTTTCTGTTTGTGGCCCCGCAGGAAGTGGCCGCCGTCGCCGACCGCTTCAATGCCACCGCCTTCGATATCGAGAACACCCACTGGAGCCATCGCGGAGACCTTTGCACTTTCGATGTGATGGTCGAGGAATTTGGTCTCGCCACTGAAGCGCTGCTGCGCCTCGCCACCATTGTCCGCGCCGCCGATACGGCACGGCTTGATCTGGCGCCGGAAGCCGCGGGCCTTCTCGCCGCATCGCTTGGGCTCTCGCGCATGTACGCCGATGATCTCGAACAGCTTGAGGCTGGGATGGGGCTCTACGACGCTTTCTACCGCTGGTGCCGGGATGCGACCGAGGAGACCCACAATTGGCCCACCAACAAGGTGAAACCATGAGTCCTTCGCCAACGTTTGCCCAAGCCACGAAAGTCTGGGCCCGCATCGGCTGCCTCTCTTTCGGCGGGCCGGCGGGCCAGATCGCCCTCATGCACCGCGAAATCGTCGATGAGCGGAAATGGCTGAGCGAGCAGCAATTTCTCTCGGCCCTCAATTTCTGCATGCTGCTGCCGGGGCCGGAAGCCATGCAGCTCGCCACCTATTCAGGGTGGCGCTTGCACGGCGTGAAGGGCGGATTGGCGGCGGGGCTGCTCTTCGTATTGCCAGGCGCGCTCGTCGTGCTGGCCCTTTCCATGCTCTATGCCGCCTTCGGCAACCTGCCCTGGGTCGAAGCAATTTTCTTCGGCGTGAAAGCCGCCGTGCTCGCCATCGTCATCGAGGCGCTGCTCCGCGTGGCAAGGCGCGCCCTCAAAGGCACGCTTGATTGGCTCATCGCCGGCGTGGCCTTCCTCGCACTTTATTGTTTCGATGTGCCCTTCCCGCTCATCATCATCGCTGCCGGCCTCGTGGGCTTCCTCCGCAGCAGCGCGGCAGACACGTCACCGGCAACCCTGCGGCCAAGCTTCACCAAATTGTTTTCAACCTCCGCAACCTGGGCCGCCATCTGGCTCATGCCGCTTGCACTTCTCGCAATCACCTTGGGCATGGATCACGTGTTGACCAAGATCGGCATTTTCTTTTCTCAGCTTGCCGTGGTGACCTTCGGCGGCGCGTATGCGGTGCTCTCCTACATGGCCCAGTCTGCCGTGGAGAGCCACGGCTGGCTCACCGCCCCCGAAATGATCGATGGCCTGGCCCTGGCCGAAACCACCCCCGGCCCCCTGATCCTCGTCACGCAATTCGTGGGCTACCTCGCGGCTTTGCGCGGGATGGGCAGCGTCTGGGGCGGGCTGGCCGGTGCGGCCATTACCCTGTGGATGACCTTTGCCCCCTGCTTCCTCTGGATCTTCGCCGGCGCCCCCTACATCGAGCATATCAGCCGCATGCCCCGGCTTTCCGGCGCGCTCGCCGCCATCACCGCCGCCGTGGTCGGCGTCATTCTTAACCTTTCCCTGTGGTTTGGCCTGCACGTGCTGTTTGCCAGGGTTAACCGCGGGGAAGGCCCATTCAAGCCCTGGCTGCCCGACTGGCAAACCCTCGACATTGCCGCCCTGGCCATCACGATCATCGCCGCTTTTGCCCTGCTGCGCTTGCATCTCGGCATTCCAAAAACGCTGGCCCTCTGCGCCGCACTTGGCCTATTCTGGAAGCTCGCGATTCAAGGACTTTAGCGACATGACACCCGCCTTCCCCCTCGTGGGCCTGCCCGCCGACACCTACGAAAATCACGGCTTCCTGTTTCATTCGCTCGGCGACAAATATGTCCGCGCCGTAGCCGAGGTTTCAAAATGCACGCCGCTGATGATTCCCGCCATGATCGACGCGGTCCATCTCGATCACCTGCTCGATCCCTTCGACGGCATCCTGATGACCGGCGCCGTCTCCAACGTGCACCCTCCGCACTACGGCGAAGAGCCCACCGCCGACCATGAGCCCTACGACCATGCGCGCGACGCCATGACCCTGAAGCTCATCCGCGCCGTCATCGACCGCGGCATTCCGCTGTTCTGCATCTGCCGCGGCTTTCAGGAACTGAACGTGGTGCTTGGCGGCAGCCTCGAAACCGAACTGCAGAAGGGCCAGGGCCGGCTCGATCACCGCGCGCCAAAATCCGACGACACCGACGTGCGCTACGGCCCGAAGCATGCAATCAAGATCACC
>JAEUMI010000266.1 GCA_016792825.1 Hyphomicrobiales bacterium | reverse complement strand
GGCGCCGTGATTTTCCAGTCGGCAATCTTCTGCGCCGCGAAATTCTGCGGCGTCAGATAGAGCCGCTGCACCGAATAGCTCAGCGGCGTTTCATAGGCGTAGAATGTTTCATGGCGGATGTGAATGCGCATCAGGTCACGGAAAATTATAGGTTGTTGCTATGCTTTGCGACAGGCGGTTGTTGGCCGCCATGAACTCCTGCAGGAATTCATGCAAGCCCTCCTGGAAAATCTCCTCCATGTCGCCGTTCTTCAGCCGGCGATGGGTTTCCCTGGCAAGCTCGTGGCAGGCATAGCGGTTGCCATAGAGTTCGCCCAATCCGTCCAGCGCCAGGTTTATCCAGTTATAGGTGAAGAGCAGGGAGCGCGGCATCTGCTCCTTGAGGATGAGAAATTCCGAAACCAGCCACGGCTTGTAACGGCTGTCCTTGTAGAACCAGCGATAGGCCCGGTGGGCGGATACCGAACGCAGAATCTGCGCCCACTGCTGCATGTCGAGATCGCTGCCCACGTCACTGGCCCGCGGCAGGAGAATGAAGTATTTCACGTCGAGGATGCGCGCCGTGTTGTCGGCCCGCTCGATGAAATTGCCGAGCTGGCTGAAATAGTAGTTGTCGGTGCGCAGCATGGTGCCGAGCAGCGCCCCGCGAAAGCCCATGGCGTGCTGCTTGATCCATTCGAGGAATTCCGGAAGCCGGTCGGAGGTGATGTTCTCGGGCTGGATATGGGCCAGCTCGTTCCATGTGGAGTTGAGGCTTTCCCACACGTCGCGGGTCAGCGCCGTGCGCACCCCCCGGCCATTGTTGCGCGCCGTCTTCAGGCAGGATTTCACGCTCGACGAATTGCTCTCGTCAAACAGCAGGAAATGGATGACCTTCGCCCCGTCGATGTCCCCATGCTTTTCCGTGTAGCTCTGTTCGCAGGCCGCACTGGTCAGCGTCGAGCGCCATTCGTCCCGGTGCCCTTCGATGGCCCCCGGCATCAGCGAAATGCGGTAGCCCACTTCCAGAAGTCGCGCCATGTTCTCCGCCCGCTCCACATAACGTGACATCCAGTAGAGCGATGAGGCGGTGCGTCCCAGCATCCCTAGTCCTCCAGAACCCAGGTGTCTTTGGTGCCGCCGCCCTGGCTCGAGTTGACCACCAGCGAGCCTTCCTTGAGCGCCACCCGCGTGAGCCCGCCCGGCGTGATGCGGATCTGGTCCCCCGACAGAACAAAGGGCCGCAGGTCAACATGCCGGGCCGCTATGCCCGAGTTGGTGAAGGTGGGAACCGCCGAGAGCGCCAGGGTTGGCTGGGCAATATAGTTCGTGGGCCGCGCCATGACCTTGGCACGGAACTGTTCAATCTCGGCTTTGGATGAGGTGGGCCCCACCAGCATGCCATAGCCGCCGGAGCCATGAACCTCCTTCACCACCAGTTCCGCCAGATGCTCAAGCACATATTTGAGATCGTTCTCACTCGAGCAGCGCCAGGTCGGCACGTTGTTGAGCAGCGGTTTCTCGCCAGTATAAAACCGGATGATTTCGGGCATGTAGGTGTAGATCGACTTGTCATCGGCCACGCCTGTGCCCGGCGCATTCACCAGGGTCACATGGCCCGCCCGGTAAACATCGAAAATCCCCGGAACCCCGAGGTTGGAATCCGGGCGGAAGGCGAGGGGGTCGAGATAGGCGTCATCGATGCGCCGGTAGACCACATCCACCCGCCGCGGCTTCTGCGTCGTGCGCATGTAAAGCCAGCCGTCGGAGACAAAGAGATCATCGCCCTCGCACAGTTCAACCCCCATCTCGTCCGCCAGAAAGGCGTGCTCGAAAAACGCCGAGTTGTGGATGCCGGGCGTCAGCAGCACCACGGTGGGTTCGTTTTTCGTGGTGGAAGGCGCCACGCTGTCCAGTGTCTTGCGCAGCATGGCCGGGTAATTCTCAACCGGCGCCACCCGCTGCTGAGCGAATAGCTCCGGAAACAGGAACATCATCGCTTCCCGGTCTTCCAGCATGTAGGAAACGCCTGATGGCGTGCGGCAATTGTCTTCCAGAACGTAGAATTCATTCTCGTTCACGCGCACGATATCGATGCCCATGACATGGGCGTAAATCCCCTTCACCGGGTTGACGCCCACCATTTCCGGGACGAACGCCTCGTTCTGGACAATCACGTCGTAGGGAATCCGCCCCGCCCGGAGGATTTCCTGGCGGTGGTAGAGGTCATGCAGGAAGGCGTTCATCGCCCGCACCCGCTGCTCGATGCCCGCTGAAAGCCTGCGCCATTCCGTGGCCGAAAAAATCCGCGGCACGATGTCAAAGGGGATCAGGCGCTCCGAAGCCTTGTCATCGCCGTAGACCGCAAAGGTAATACCTTGCCTGCGAAACCTTGCTTCGGATTCCCGCAAGGCCCGTTCGATGACTTCACTACCAAGACTTTCGAGCCATTTTTCCACGCGGGCGTAAGGGGCACGCACGCTGCCATTTGGCGCAAACATCTCGTTGAAGCTCATCGTGCTGCCGGTTCCCCCTGCTGTTGCGCTGCAATATGAACGCAATAATCGAACTTCTGCAAGCAATTCATCGGCATCCGCCGTCAGGTTGCAAAAAATGTCCGTTAACTGTAGGATTCAGCCATGTGCTGCCATATGACATCCTCCGGCCAAGTCCTGCCCGTCTGGACCCGGAACCGGCACGACGAAGTCATGGTCAACTGCGCCCGCATCGGGTTCAAGCCCTAGCACGCCTCCGAATTGCAGTTCTGATAACGCATTCAATTTTGGAGAAAAGCCGTGTCCGCACATCAAAAGAACGTCAATATCGCTGAAGTCGTCCAGCACGACATCGACCATCATTTTCACCCCTTTACCGACCACAAGGCCTTCCATGCCGCCGGCGGTCCCCGGGTCATCACCCATGCCGATGGCGTCTATATCTGGGATGGCAAGGGCAACAAGATTCTCGACGGCTTTTCCGGCCTGTGGTGCGTGAATGTGGGCTATGGCCGCAAGGAGCTGGCCGAGGTGGCCTACCGCCAGATGCTGGATCTGCCCTATTACAACACCTTCTTCAAAACCACGACGGTGCCTACAACTGAGCTCGCCGCCAAGATCTCCTCTGTTTTGCCCAAGCGCTTCCAGCATATTTTCTTCACCAATTCCGGCTCGGAATCCAACGACACCATCGTGCGTTTCGTGCGCCACTACTGGAAGCTGAAGGGCAAGCCCTACCGCCAGCATTTCATCGGCCGGGTCAGGGGCTATCACGGCTCCACCATGGTCGCCGCCAATCTCGGCGGAATGGCCGGAATGCATGAGCAGGTGGGAACCGAATTCGCGGGTTTCCACCATGTCCAGCAGCCCTATTGGTATGATTTCGGCGGCGACAAGACGCCGGAGGAATTCGGCCTTGAGGCGGCTGCTGCCGTGGAAAAGAAGATCCTCGAAGTAGGCCCCGAAAATGTCGCCGCCTTCATCGGCGAACCCATCCAGGGCGCGGCCGGGGTTCTCATCCCGCCTTCGACCTATTGGCCCGAGGTGCAGCGCATCTGCCGGAAACATGGCGTCCTGATCAT
>JAEUMI010000099.1 GCA_016792825.1 Hyphomicrobiales bacterium | reverse complement strand
ATGGCCAGCGAGTATTTCTATGTCGGGCTGGGGCCAACGGTCGCCAATATCGCCGTCGGCGTGATGTCGGCTGTTGTCGACAACATTCCCGTCATGTTTGCCGTGCTCACCATGGATCCGGCCATGAGCCATGGCCAGTGGCTTCTCGTCACGCTCACGGCGGGAGTCGGCGGCAGCCTGCTGTCCATAGGCTCCGCGGCCGGTGTTGCCCTCATGGGGCAAGCTCCGGGGCAGTACACTTTCTTCAGCCATCTGAAATGGAGCTGGGCGATTGCGCTGGGATATGCGGCGAGCATCGCCACGCATCTTTTCATCAACGCATCGCTGTTCTGATATGAACGACCAGTCATCCCTTTCGCGCTTTATCAACCATGAGGCCACGGCGGGTTTCGCCCTGGTGGCTGCCGCTGCCGCCGCGCTCGTTCTGACAAACATCGGCTTTGCGGAATCCTATGACTACTTCCTTGAGCTGCCAGTCTCGGTCCAAATCGGACCCATCGGACTGGACAAGACCCTGGTCCACTGGGTCAATGACGGGCTCATGGCCATTTTCTTCTTTCTCGTGGGACTGGAGATCAAGCGTGAAGTTCTGGAAGGAAACCTGTCATCGCGCGAACAGATCATCCTGCCCGCCGTTGCAGCGCTTGGCGGCATGCTGGCGCCTGCCTTGGTTTATGCTCTCATCAACTGGGGCAATGCTGAAACCCTGCAAGGCTGGGCCATTCCGGCGGCAACCGATATCGCTTTTGCGCTTGGGGCATTGGCCCTCGTCGGGTCCCGCGTGCCGCTGTCGTTGAAAGTCTTCCTGCTGACGCTTGCGACCCTGGACGACGTCGGCGCAATTATCATCATCGCAATTTTTTATGCCTCAGACGTGTCGCTCGTCGGCCTGGGCCTGGCAGGCGTTGCATTTGCCGGGCTGCTTGTTCTCAACCGTCTGCGGGTGGACCGAACCGCGCCTTATCTGTTTCTCGGCCTTGCCATGTGGGTCTTTGTCCTGGAGTCGGGGGTCCACGCCACCCTGTCGGGGGTTGCCCTGGCTCTCACCATTCCATTGCTGCGCAGCGATGGATCGAGCTTCATCCACGCCCTGGAAGAAGGCCTGCACCCTTATGTCAAATTTCTCATCCTGCCGCTGTTTGCCTTCGCCAATGCAGGCATACCGCTGGCCGGCATGTCGATGGAGTCGCTCACGTCATCCCTGCCGCTTGGCATTGCCGCTGGCCTGGTGCTTGGCAAGCCCTTGGGCATTCTCCTTGCCGTGTGCGCGTGTGTCTCGCTGGGCTTCGCAAAACTGCCTGAGGAGGCAACGTGGACACACGTGGCGGGGGTTGGCTGCCTTGCCGGCATTGGATTCACCATGAGCCTGTTCATCGGGACTCTCGCCTTTGACACGGCCGCACAGATCGACGCGGTGAGGGTCGGCGTCATCGCGGGGTCAGTTATCGCTACCATCCTGGGTCTGGCGATTCTGTGGATGGGGTCGAGAAAAGCGGCTGCCTGATCTCATCAAAATCTTGTCATCCCGACGAAAGTCGGGACCCACGCTTTGAATTAATCAACCGCCAAAAGTCTGGGTTCCGGCTTTCGCCGGAATGACAGAAGGTCAGAGGTTTTCATCACCTTCGACTCAGTCTGCAGATTTCGATTTATTCTGCCAGCGGTAGTTTTCATCCTGCTGCCAGTAGGAAATTTCGTGGCCCTCGGCTTTCAGGCGCTTCCATTCGGTGCGCGCCGTTGCCACCGCGGCCTCGTCGCGCCCGTCAAACAAGATAACGGCGCGAGCGAGGCCCGTGAGGTCGCCGACAGCGGCGCCCTCGACAAAAAAGCGGACCGTTGCCGCGTTCGGGTTTTCCGGCTCGGCCGTAAGCCAGATCGGCTGCTTCTCCGCCATGCCGTCGGCCTTGCTTCCATGGGCCAGGAAGATGTCGGCGTCGTTTTTCCATAAGAGCTCCGAAATCTCCTCTACGCGCTGCTCGCTTCCGGCCTGGACCACGCAGCGCCAGCCGCGCTCCAGGGCGGTGGAAAGCTGCTTGGGCAGCACCTGCTCCCAGGGCTTGTGTTCGAGATGATAGAACATGATTTCGGCCATGGCCCGTTTCAGCCCAGCCCGCTCCTGATATCAAGCGCGAAAGTTTGCACGGACTGCTTTTCGCGCTAGTGTTCAGCGGCGATTCTGTGGGGGATGAGCAATGCGGATATTTTTGGGGTTGGCCGGTTTAGGCCTGTTATTGACATCGGCACCGGTGAACGCCGCAAGCCTGTGCAATTGTTGCGCAACCGGCGTTGCGGAGAACTGCAGTACGGTATGCGCCCCTGCCAAGCCGGATCCCGGGCAATGCATCGCCAGAATGAATTACGCCGGAGAGGCCGTGATTGCCGATGGGGAAAATCCGCTATATGGCATTTCGCTTCTTGGCCTGGATCTCGATAACGCCATGCGGCCTGAGCTTGAAGGGGTGCGGCGGCTGCTCGAGGCTTCAAGGCGCGGCGCCGAGAAGGACCGGAAGAATTCGGAGCGGGATTTCCGCACGGGCAAAATTGACGATGCCGCGCTTGTGGTGAACACCAAGCGCTATGAGGATGCGATCGTGAATTATTATCTGGGCTTGCGGGCCTACCGGGACCGCCTTGCAGCGGTCCCGAAAAAGTGAAGCTTCAGGCCATTGAAGCCAGTGTCGGATAATCAGTGAAACCCACGGCGCCGCCGCCGAAGAAGGTCGCCGGGTTGGGCTGGTTCAGCGGGGCCTTCTTCTTCAGGCGGGAGACGAGGTCGGGATTGGCCAACGCCATTTTTCCCACCGGCACCAAATCCGCTAGGCCGGTAATCACGTCCTGATCGAGATTTTCCGCAGTTGCATTCGGCCGGTTGACCAGAAACGTCTGTTTCCATGAGCTGCGCAGGTCCTGAACCAGATTTTCATCGCCGGTATGGAGGATATGCAGGTAGGCGAGGCTGAGTTTGTTCAATTCGGGGACGAGATAGCGATAAAGATCGGCAGCGTCCGGGCCTTCGTTCAATCCGCCGGAATTGCCGAGCGGCGAAAGGCGGATGCCGGTGCGCTCAGCGCCAATTTCCGCTGCCACCGCCGCGGCCACTTCAAGGGCGAAGCGGGCGCGATTTTCAATCGAACCGCCGTACTCATCGGTGCGCAGATTGGCATTCGGTGCGAAGAACTGCTGGATCAAATAGCCGTTGGCGCCATGGATCTCGACACCGTCCGCACCGGCTTCGATGGCGCGTCTGGCCGCATGGCGGAAATCCTGCACCGTCGCCTTGATCTCTTCGGTGGTCAAGGCACGCGGGGTTGGCGCATCTTGCATGCCGGTGGGGGTAAACATCTGCTGGCCGGGAGCCGCGGCTGACGGGGCCACAGGCTGGCGGTGGTGAGGCGTATTGTCGGGATGCGCCATGCGGCCCGCATGCATGAGCTGGATGAAAACCTTGCCGCCTGCCTTATGGACCGCCGAGGTCACCTTTTTCCAGCCCGCGACATGGGCATCGGTGTAGATTCCGGGAGTTGTCGTATAGCCCTGGCCGTCATCGGAAGGCTGGGTGCCCTCAGTTATGATCAGGCCAAGCGAGGCCCTTTGTGCATAATATTCCGCGGCCAGATC
>JAEUMI010000242.1 GCA_016792825.1 Hyphomicrobiales bacterium | reverse complement strand
AGCACCACGCCTTTTGGCCCGGCATCAACATTCGAGACGTTGGCGGCGCGGCAGAGGAGCTTGATGGAGACAACCTCGATGAGATGCTGGACCTCTTCAGGCAGGCGGCCGAAACGGTCATGCAGTTCGGCGCCGAAGGCTTCGAGATCGGATTGCTCGTGAAGATCGGCAAGCCGGCGATAGAGGCCGAGGCGGACTTGCAGATCGGAGACAAATCTTTCCGGAATCAGCACCGAGGTTCCCACATTGATCTGCGGCGACCAGGTGCCTTCAGCCTCCTCCATTTCCCCACCCGTGCGCATCTTGATCACGGCTTCTTCCAGCATGGTCTGGTAGAGTTCGTAGCCCACTTCCTTGATATTGCCGGACTGCTCTTCGCCCAGGAGATTGCCGGAGCCGCGGATATCGAGGTCGTGACTGGCCAGGGTAAAGCCAGCACCCAACGAGTCGAGTGATTGCAGGACTTTCAGTCGGCGGTCGGCGGCTTCGGTGAGCACACGGTTCGGTGGTGTGGTAAAGAGGGAATAGGCGCGATGCTTGGAACGGCCGACGCGGCCGCGCAACTGGTAGAGCTGTGCGAGGCCAAACATGTCGGCGCGGTGCACGATCAGGGTATTGGCGGTGGGAATGTCGAGCCCTGATTCAACAATGGTGGTGGAGAGCAGGACATCAAATTTCCGGTCATAGAAGCCGGACATGATATCTTCCAGCTCGGTGGGCGCCATGCGGCCATGGGCGGTGCGGAATTTTATTTCGGGGATGTTCTCGCGCAGGAACTCGCCGATTTCGGTAAGATCGGTGATGCGCGGGACAACATAGAAGCTCTGGCCGCCGCGGAAATGTTCGCGAAGCAAGGATTCGCGAATGATGACGGGATCGAAAGGCGAGATGTAGGTGCGCACCGCGAGCCGGTCCAGGGGCGGCGTGGTGATGAGTGAAAGTTCGCGCACGCCGGAAAGCGCCAGTTGCAGAGTGCGGGGAATGGGCGTGGCAGTGAGGGTCAGCACATGGACATTGGCGCGGAGCTCCTTGAGGCGCTCCTTGTGCTTCACACCGAAGTGCTGCTCCTCATCGATGATAAGAAGGCCGAGGTCACGGAACTTGATGTTGCCGGTGAGCAGCGCGTGGGTGCCAATGACGATGTCGATGTCGCCAGCCTCGAGGCCGGCTTTCACCGCGTCGATTTCCTTGCGGCCCACCAGACGCGAGGCTTGGGCCAGGCGCAGCGGCAGGCCCTTGAAGCGCTCGGTGAAGGTGGCGTAGTGCTGGCGGGCCAGCAGGGTTGTGGGCACGACGACGGCCACCTGCTTGCCATTCATGGCGGCGATGAAGGCGGTGCGGAGCGCCACCTCGGTTTTGCCGAAGCCCACGTCGCCGCAAATCAGGCGGTCCATGGGGCGGCCTTTCTGCAAGTCGTTCAGCACGGCCTCGATGGCGGTCAGTTGGTCTTCGGTTTCCTCATAGGGGAAGCGGGCGCAGAATTCATCGAAGGCGCCATCGGGCGGCGGCAGAATATCGCCAGCCTTGAGTTCGCGCGCCGCGGCAGTCTTGATCAGGTCCTCGGCGATTTCGCGGATGCGCTCCTTGAGGCGGGCCTTCTTGGCCTGCCAGGCGCCGCCGCCGAGCCGGTCAAGCTGCGTGCCATTGTCTTCCGCGCCATAGCGGGTGAGGAGCTCGATGTTTTCAACGGGCAGGAAGAGGCGGTCGTTGCCGGCATAGATCAGCAGCAGGCAATCGTGGGGGGCGCCCTGCACTTCGATGGTCTTCAGGCCCTCGAAACGGCCAATGCCATGATCGACGTGGACGACAAGATCACCCGCCGAGAGCGAAGAAAGTTCCGAGAGGAAATCAGCGGCTTTCTTGTTCTTCCGGGCCTTGCGGATCAGGCGGTCACCGAGGATGTCCTGCTCGGCGATCACGGCGAGGTCACTGGTTTCAAAGCCTTCCTCAAGGCCCAACACCACAAGACTGACGATGGACCTGTCGCGGGTACTGGCATCGGCCCAGGTTGCGGCGCTGGCGAGCGGGGCCAGTTCATGGTCCTTCAGGATGGTGTGCAGGCGTTCCTGTGAGCCTTCGGTCCAGCTGGCAATCAATACGCGCTTGCCGGACTTGCGCAGGTCTTCCGTGTGGAGCTTTACGGCGTCGTAGATGCTCGAACCCGCCTGGGTGCGTTCGGCGGCGAAGCTGCGGCCACGCTTGCCGCCAAATGAAATGCTGGTGGAGTCCGGGCTTTCAAAGGCGGAGAAGGCAAGGCTGGTGCGGTCGGCGAGAAGCAGTTTCCATTCGGCTTCGCTGATGTAGAGCCGTTCGCTGCTCAGCGGCTTGTAAGGGGCGGCACCGAAAGAGCCCTTCTCACGGGCCTCGCGCCGCGCATCATAGAATTCGGCGACCTGCTCGTGGCGCGCAAGCATGGATTCATCGGCGGCGTGATCGAGGGAAATGGGCGAGCCTGGCAGATAATCCAGCAAGGTTTCGAGTTGGTCGTGGAACAAGGGCAGCCAGTGTTCCATGCCCTGATAGCGCCGGCCATTGGTGACCGATTCATAGAGCGGATCATTCAGGTCGAGGCCGCCGAAGGACGCGGCATAGCCGGTGCGGAAACGGCCGATGGCTTCGGTCGAGAGCAGAACCTCATTGGCGAGATTGAGCGTGAGGTTTCGCAGCGTCACATTTGAGCGCTGGGTCTGGGCATCGAATTCGCGGATCGATTCCAGCGTGTCGCCGAAGAAATCGAGCCGCACCGGATTTTCCGCGCCGGGAGGAAAGATATCGATGATGCCGCCGCGCACGGCGAAATCGCCGGGATCGACCACGGTGCCGACGCGCGAGAAGCCATTGTTTCCGAGGAAAGCCAGCAACGCCTCGCCCTTCAAGCGGTTGCCGGGGGCTGCGGAGAAAGAGGATTTGGCGATGGTCTCACGGGGAACGACGCGCTGGAGGGCAGCATTCACCGTTGCAAGAACCAGGCGGGGTTTCCCGGTTGGCCGGTTCAATTGGGTGAGGGTTGAAAGCCTTCGCGCCAGCGTGTCGGCCGAGGGCGAGACGCGGTCATAAGGCAGGCAATCCCAGGCAGGGAAACGCAGGACTTCCAGATCGGGGGCGAAATAGGCGACCTGCTCGGCAAGGGTGGAGAGGCGCTGGTCATCGACGCAGATATGAAGCAGCGGTACGTCGGCCATGTGCCGCGCCAGCAGCGGCAGAAGCATTGCATCGAGACCCTGGGGCACGCCCGACAGCGGGATACGGCCTGATACCTTGAGGCGCGGCAAGAGCTTTGAAAGGTCAATCATGGGCGGAACTTGAGGAGTTCGGGCAGAAGCACGTTGCTGAGAGTCGCGGGCACCGGAGCTTCCCCGGTGACCCACGACAGCAGTTCCTGGTCGGGCATTTCAATGATGTCTTCAAAGGCACTCAATTCGCTTTCCGTCATGGTGGGCAGGCGGGCTCTGGCGAAGCCTCCCATCAGCAGGTCCATTTCCCTGATGCCACGGTGACTGCTGCGCCATAGAAGACGTTTCCGGCGCAATTCAATGGGCTCAGCTGGGTATGTCATTGCCGCCTGATTAGCCGCTTCCCCACTTGCGCTGCAACACCTTAGCCAACAAAATGGCAGCATGCGTCCTTCTGTTCTCAATCCCCTGTTTGCAAGCGCCTCGGGCATCAAGGGCATTGGCCAGAAGCTTGACAAGGTTCTGGCGCAATTCCTGCGCGGCGATGCTACGGCTCCCACCCGGATTGTCGATCTGCTGTTTCATTTGCCGAGCGGCGTGGTTGACCGGCGCTTTCGCCCGAAAATCGCTGATCTGCCCAGGGAGGGCATCGTCACCGTCGAGGTGAAGGTGGGACGCCACAAGCCACCGCCGTCCTTCAACAAGAAATTGCCCTACCGGGTCGAGGTCTCAGACGAGACCGGTTCGCTGACCCTGGTGTTTTTCCATGCCTTTGTGGACAGCCTTAAGCGCGGCCTGCCGGAGGGCGAAACGCGGTTTATTTCCGGCGCGATCAGCTGGTACGGCGAGGAACCGCAGATTGCACACCCGGACCATATCCTGACGGCGGAAGATTTCAGCCACATGCCGATGATCGAACCGGTGTATCCGCTTACGGCAGGGCTCTCACCCAAAATCCTCGGGCGGGCAATTCGTGCGGCTGTGGAGCGATTGCCGGACCTGGCGGAGTGGCAGGATGCGGCTTGGAAAAAGAAACATGGCTGGCCGGATTTTTCGACGGCGCTCAAGGCGCTGCACAGCCCGCAGAACAGCGAAGTGCCATCGATCAGTTCACCCGCACGTTTAAGACTGGCCTATGACGAGCTGCTGGCAAATCAATTGGCGTTGAGCCTGGTGCGCGGGCACATGAAGCGGGCGGCGGGGCGGAGCTTTGCGGGCGATGGCACACGGCAGGCCAAGATCATTGGCGCCCTGCCCTACAAGCTGACCGGCGGACAGGCATTTGCCAATGCGGAGATCCACGCCGACATGACCTCACCATCGCGCATGCTGCGGCTGCTGCAGGGCGATGTTGGATCGGGAAAGACCATCGTGGCCTTGCTTGCCCTTGCAACTGCGGTTGAATGCGGGGCGCAAGGCACCTTCATGGTTCCCACTGAAATTCTGGCGCGGCAACACCTTGCATCCCTCACACCGCTTTGCGCGGCGGCCGGGATCGCCATTGCAGTTCTCACGGGCCGCGAAAAGGGAAAGCAGCGGGAAGATATTCTGGAGCGACTTGCAGCAGGCAGGATCGATATTCTGATCGGCACCCATGCGCTGTTTCAGGAAGGGGTCGAATTCAGGAACCTTGGACTTGTCGTGATCGACGAGCAGCATCGCTTCGGGGTGCACCAGCGGCTGGCGCTGCAGGCGAAGGCTGGAAGCGCCACGGACCTTCTGGTCATGACGGCCACTCCCATTCCCCGCACGCTGGCGCTGACGGTTTATGGCGACATGGACGTATCCAAGCTCACCGAAAAGCCCGCCGGGCGCCTGCCCATTGACACGCGCGTGCTGCCGCTCGAGCGCCTGGATGAGGTCGTGGCGGGGCTGGGGCGCAGCATCAAAAGCGGCCAACGGGCCTATTGGGTCTGCCCGCTGGTGGAGGGCAGCGAGCTCGTCGATCTGGCGGCGGCGGAGGACCGTTTCAAACACCTCGGGCAAAGATTTCCGGGGCGGGTTGGCCTCATTCATGGTCGGCTCAAGGGGCTAGCCAAGGATGCGGTCATGGCGGATTTCAAATCCGGGGTGCTTGATATTCTGGTTTCGACTACTGTCATTGAGGTTGGCGTTGACGTTCCGGAAGCCTCGATCGTGGTAATTGAAAACGCCGAACGCTTCGGGCTTGCCCAGCTTCACCAGCTGCGCGGGCGGGTGGGCCGCGGGGCGGCGAAATCAACCTGCCTGTTGCTGTATCAGGAGCCGCTTGGTGAAACGGCGAGAGCGCGGTTGACAATCATGCGCGAGACGGAGGATGGATTCCGCATCGCGGAAGAAGACCTGCGTCTCAGGGGTGCTGGCGAAATGCTGGGAACGCAGCAGGCGGGGCTTCCCCTCTTCCGCATTGCCGATCTGGCAGCGCATGGCGACCTGCTGGCGGCGGCGCGCGATGATGCGGCCTTGATTTTGGGACGCGATGCGGAACTGAAATCGGCGCGCGGCGAGGCTTTGCGCAGCCTGCTCTATCTCTTCGAGCGTGACGAAGCGGTCAAGTTGCTTTCCGCGGGGTAGCTTTCCGGCGCGGCAGCCTGGCGGCCAGCTTTATCTCGC
>JAEUMI010000187.1 GCA_016792825.1 Hyphomicrobiales bacterium | reverse complement strand
GCGCCGCTCGCTGAGGCTTGGCACGCGGACCAGAACAACGCCCAGACGATGATACAGGTCTTCCCTGAACTTGTTCTCCGCAATGAGGCTAACCAGATCACGGCTGGTGGAAGATACGATACGGACATCGACACGCACCTTCTTTGCCCCGCCCACACGCTGGAATGTCTGGTCAAGGAGAACCCTCAGAACCTTGCCTTGGGTGACAAGCGGCATGTCGGCCACCTCGTCGATAAACAAGGTGCCGCCATGGGCTTCTTCCAGGGCCCCTACCCTTTGTTCGATGCCGGGTGCGGCTTCAATGCCGAACAGCTCTTCTTCCATCCGCTCAGGCGCCATGGTGGCGGCGCTCAAGGTGACAAACGGCCCTTCGGCTCGGGTGGAAAGGGCATGGAGCATGCGCGCGGTGAGCTCCTTGCCGGTTCCCATGTCTCCGCTGATCAGCACTCGGCTGTTTGCCGGGGCAATCTTCTTGAGGAGCTGGCGCAACTGGCGCATGGCTACGGAGGACCCGTGCAATTCGGAATCCGCACCGGCGCGGCCCTTCAGCGATTCATTCTCGCGCTTCAACCGGCTGGTTTCCAGAGCCCGGCCCACAACCAGCAGCAGCCTGTCGGCATTAAAGGGCTTCTCGATGTATTCATAGGCGCCGCGCTTTATCGCGGCGACGGCGGTTTCAATATTGCCGTGGCCAGAAATGATGACCACGGGCACTTCCTGATGCTGCTCCTTGATGGCTTGCAGGAGGTCAAGCCCGTCGAGCTTCGAGCCCTGCAACCAGATATCGAGAATGATCAGCGAGGGACGGCGCTGATTGACTTCCGTCAGCGCCGCGTCACTGTTGTGGGCGAGACGGGTTTCGTAGCCCTCGTCCTGCAGAATGCCGGCGATCAGTTCGCGGATGTCGGCCTCATCGTCTACGATCAGTATGTCTGCAGCCATTGACTAACTCACTCAGCAGAAATCAAAAGTGGTTCGGGAAGGCGGGAGAACTCCAGCGTCACTTGCGCTCCCTTGCCGTTGGGGGCGTCCTGGAGGCGCAAGCGGCCGCCGTGTTCTTCCATGATGCGTTTGACGATCGCCAGGCCAAGGCCAGTGCCCTTCTCGCGCGTGGTCATGTAGGGCTCGGCAAGGCGGTTGCGATTTTCCTTGGGCAGGCCCACGCCATTGTCGGTTACACGGATGAACGGCACATCATGTTCAATGCCGGCCTCCACCTGGACGTGGCCCTTTTCTAGATTTTCGGCGAGTGGGCGGCCATCTATGGCCTCACTGGCGTTTTTCACCAGATTGGTGACGGCCTGGGTGATCAGGCGGCGGTCAAACAGGAACACAAAATCAGCCTTGCTGACATCCACGTCGATATCAATATCGCTGGTTGAAACACGCTGAAGCACGGTAGCGTCCCTGATAACTTCAGCCAGGTTCATGGGCTCGGGTGCGGCTTTGGGCATGCGGGCAAAGGACGAGAACTCATCCACCATGCGGCCGATATCCCCCACCTGACGGATGATCGTGTCAGTGCATTGCTCGAAGACCTGCCGGTCGGAATGAATTTGCTTGCTGTATTTGCGCTTAAGGCGCTCGGCGGAAAGCTGGATTGGCGTCAGCGGGTTCTTGATTTCATGGGCGATGCGGCGCGCAATATCGGCCCACGCGGAGTTGCGCTGGGCGGACACAAGATCGGTTATGTCATCGAAAGTGAGCACAAAGCCGTGCTGGGCATCATTGGATGACTCCGTGGTGATGCGGGCCACGAAACTTAAGTCGCGGCCGCGGATCTGCATTTCCACCTGGCCTTCGGCAAAGCCGGAGGGGCGGGATTTGGCCTGTTCAAAGAGGGATGCAAATTCCGGCAAAGCGGTGCTGAAGGGCTGGCTCAGCAAACTTCCTTCGGGGGCGCCGAGAAGCTGCAGGGCGGAACGATTGGCGAGCGATATTTTTTCTTCCGCATCAATGCCAATGACGCCGGCGCTCACGCCCGCCAGCATGGCTTCGGTGAAGCGGCGGCGCTCGTCAAGCTGGTCATTTGTCTTCAGCAGCTGATCCTGGTGCTGGGCAACCTGGTCGGTCATGAAATTGAAGGTGCGGGCCAATGTTTCCAAATCACCGATACCTTCGATTGTGCTGACCTTGGCGGCGAAATCGCCCTGTGCGACGCGCCGGGACGCATCGAGGATACG
>JAEUMI010000166.1 GCA_016792825.1 Hyphomicrobiales bacterium | reverse complement strand
AGCTGGCGCTGGGGAATGCGCTCGCCCTTCTTCACGGCGAAGGACATGGCGGAATAGGTTTCGACATCGCCGATGCCATAGATGCAGGAGACCGAGGCGACGACGATCACGTCATCGCGCTCGAGGAGCGCCCGGGTGGCGGAGTGGCGCATGCGGTCGATCTGCTCGTTGATCGAGCTTTCCTTCTCGATGAAGGTGTCGGTGCGGGCGACATAGGCTTCCGGCGTGTAGTAATCGTAATAGGAGACGAAATATTCCACGGCGTTTTCCGGGAAGAAGGAGGCGAATTCGCCATAGAGCTGGGCGGCCAGGGTCTTGTTCGGCGCGAGAACGAGGGCGGGGCGCTGGGTGGCCTCGATGATCTTGGCCACGGTGAAGGTCTTGCCCGAGCCGGTGACGCCGAGGAGGACCTGGTCGCGCTCCTGGGCATTGATGCCGTTCACCAGCTCGGCGATGGCGGTGGGCTGGTCGCCCTTGGGCTCGAAGGGCGAGACGATTTTGAAGGGGCGGCCGCCATCGGATTTGGGCGGCTTGGGCGGGCGGAAGGGGACGAAATCGGCCTGCGGGGTGAATTCCGGGCGTATCAATCCCGGGGTTGCCACGGGGATATCGGGATAGCCAGCAACCGGCTTGGCTGGCGCTTCGGCGAATCCGCCGTCCTGTCGTGAATGGCCCATGGGGGGGTATATAGGGGGTGGGTGCCTGATCGCCAAGGCGGGCTGCTGACAGCTGCTGTCAGGAACGCCTTAGCGCCAGCCAGTGGGTGAGCAGGGCGAGGATGCTGGCGGCGGCCATGAACCAGAAGACCGCAAGCGGCCAGCCGGTCTGCATGGAGCCCACGAGCTGCGAGGCGGCGGAGCCGAAGGCCATCTGGGTGAAGCCGGACCAGCCGGCGGCCGCGCCGGTCATGCGGGCGTCGACGGAGATGGCGCCGGCGGTGCCGTTGGGAATGGTGAGGCCGTTGCCGAAGGCGGCCAGCGACATTGGCAGGAACAGGGTGGCGGGGGCGAGGAAGCCGCTGACGGCGGCGGCGAGGCAGAGGAAGCCGCCGCAGACGGTGACGAGGCAGCCCGCCAGGATCATCCGGTCAATGCCGAATTTTATGGTGTAGCGGCCGGAGAGGAAATTTCCCGCCATGTAGGCCACCGAGATCGAGACAAACCACAGGCCGTATTCCATGGGGGTGCGCTTCAGCACGTCCATCATGATGTGCGGCGCGCCGCCGAGGAAGGCGAAGAAGACGCAGGAAGTGAAGCCGAGGGTGAGCGTGTAGGCGCGGAAGCGGCGCAGGACGAAGAGATGGCCGGCGTTGCGGAAGAAATTCTGCGGGTCGGTGCCGCGGGCCACGTGAGTTTCCGGCAGGGTGAACCAGGCGGCGCCCAGCACGACGGCGCCGAAGCCGGCGAGCAGCCAGAAGCCGACGCGCCAGCTGGCGTATTGTTCGAGGAAACCGCCGAGGACGGGGGCGATCATCGGGGCCACGACAAAGGCCATGGTGATGTAGGAAATCATACTGGCGGATTTTTCGCGGGTGAAGACATCGCGCACCATGGCGCGGGCCAGCACGATGCCGGCGGAGCCGCCGATGGCCTGGATGAGCCTTGCGGCGATCAGGGTTTCGATTGTTGGAGCGATGGCGGCGAGCAGGCTGGCGATGAAGAAGAGCGAGAGGCCGGCGAGCAGCATGGGACGCCGGCCGAATTTGTCGGAAGCGGGGCCGTAGATCAGCTGGCAGACGGCCATGCCGATGAGATAGAGGGTGAGGGTTAGCTGCACGGTGCCATAGGGCACGCCAAAGGTTTTCTCCAGGCCCGGCATTGAGGGAATGAACAGGTTGAGCGCCAGGGGCCCGATGGCCGAGATGGCCACAAGAATGGCGAAGGATGGCCGGGGGGCGGGCGAGGTCGTTGCGGCGGTCATGGGCGCTTTATAGAAGCTGCGCGCCAAGGGAGATAGCCAAGGCTCCGCAGTTCTGGCATGCGCCAATGGCCCCCGGATCGCCGCTGCCGCCATTCTGCTGACAGGAGCTGACGTTGATGCCTGCTATCCCCACGCGCCATCAACACAGGAGATTGAAACATGAAGAACGCACTGGAAATCGTCACCTACAAAATCAAGGACGGAGTCATGCTCCCGGAGTTTCTCAAGGCTTCGGCGGAGCTGGAGGAAGGCTTCGCCAAGAAGCAGGAAGGCTTCCTCTCGCGGACCTTTGCCAAGGCTGAAGGCAATGAATGGATCGATGTCATCCGCTGGCAGAGCATGGCGGACGCCGAAGCCGCCTCGAAGGCCGCAATGGAATCGCCGGCCTGCGCGCCGATGTTCGGGATGATCGACGAGCCAAGCGTCAAGATGATGCATTTCGAGATCCTGAGCTAGCTAGCGATAGCCAAACGGGCGC
>JAEUMI010000153.1 GCA_016792825.1 Hyphomicrobiales bacterium | reverse complement strand
AGTGCCTGTTACTGTCACTTGCAGGCTGGTCCAACGATCATTAGAGCTTGCGGCAATTCAAATCTTACAAGGGAGCGCGGCAGCTTGGGCACCAGGCCCCGCGGAATTTACAATGGTCAAGGAAATCGGGCATTTCATCGGTGGCAAGCGGGTAAACGGGACTTCCGGGCGTTTCGCCGACGTGTTCAATCCCAACACCGGGGAGGTGCAAGCCAGGGTGGCACTTGCGTCCAAGGCCGAACTCCGCGCCGCTGTGGAAAACGCCAAGGCGGCGCAGCCCGCCTGGGCCGCCAAGAACCCCCAGTTCCGCGCCCGCGTGATGATGAAGTTCCTGGAGCTTGCAGCCAAGCACAAGGAAGAACTGGCCACCCTGATTTCCATCGAACACGGCAAGACAGTTCCCGATGCGCTGGGTGACTTGCAGCGCGGCGTGGAAGTGGCCGAATTCGCCTGCGGCGTGCCACATCTGATGAAAGGCGAATTCACTGATGCCGCAGGCCCCGGGATCGACATGTATTCCATGCGCCAGGCCTTGGGCGTTGTGGCGGGCATCACGCCCTTCAACTTCCCCGCCATGATCCCCTTGTGGAAATGTGCACCAGCAATTGCGGTGGGCAACGCCTTCATCCTCAAGCCTTCGGAGCGCGACCCCTCCTGCCCCATGCGCATCGCTGAACTTTTCCTCGAAGCCGGTCTGCCGCCTGGAATTCTGAATGTAGTGAACGGCGACAAGGAAAGCGTTGATGCCATTTTGAATGATCCCGACATCAAGGCCGTGGGCTTTGTGGGTTCAACCGCCATCGCCCAATATGTTTATGCCGGGGCAACAGCCACCGGCAAACGCGCCCAATGCTTCGGCGGCGCCAAGAACCACATGGTGATCATGCCCGATGCCGACATGAACCAGGCCGTCGATGCGCTTATCGGCGCTGGTTATGGCTCCGCTGGTGAACGCTGCATGGCGATCTCGGTTGCCGTGCCCGTGGGCGAAGCCACTGCCAATGCGCTCATTGAAAAGCTCATTCCCCGCGTGGAGAAACTGAAGATTGGCCTTTCCTCCGACCGCGATGCCGACTACGGGCCGCTGGTGACCAAAATGGCCCTGGACCGCGTGAAGGGTTACATTGATATCGGCGTGAAGGAAGGTGCCACTCTCAAAGTGGATGGCCGCGGCTTCAAGATGCAGGGCTATGAGAATGGCTATTTCCTTGGCGGCTCGCTCTTCGACAATGTCACCAAGGACATGCGAATCTACAAGGAAGAGATTTTCGGCCCGGTGCTCAGCGTGGTGCGCGCCAAGACCTATGACGAGGCGCTAGGCCTGTGCAACGACCATGAATATGGCAACGGCGTTGCGATCTATACCCGCGACGGCGATGCGGCGCGCGACTTTGCTGCCAAGGTGCAGGTCGGCATGGTGGGTGTAAACGTGCCCATTCCGGTGCCGCTTGCCTATCATACCTTCGGCGGCTGGAAGGCTTCGAGCTTCGGCGACCTTAATCAGCATGGACCGGATTCCATCCGCTTCTATACCAAGACCAAGACCGTGACCTCGCGCTGGCCTTCAGGAACAAAGGAAGGCGCCCAGTTCTCCATACCGACGATGCGCTGATTGATGCAGAAGCTTGATCTGCCCCTGGGTTACTACGAACTGCCGAAAGGCAGGCTCGCCAATGTGGTGACCTGCCTTGAGATGACGTCCAGACCAGTCCTTAGGGATGCGTCTCTGCCGGAAGGCTATTCTTTGCGGCCGGTTGATGTGAGCGACCTCGATGGCTACCGCAGAATATTCCGCAAGGTGGGCGAAGACCTCATGTGGTTTTCACGCCTCATCATGCCCGATGAAAAGCTGGCGGCCATTCTCGGCCACCCGAAGGTGGAATCCTATGTCTTGTATCAGGGCAACGCGGCGATCGGAATTCTGGAACTGGATTTCAAGGATATGCCCAACTGCGAGCTCGCCTTCTTTGGCCTGGCCAAGGAAGCCATTGGCAGCGGCCTGGGCCGTGTACTGATGAATATCGCCATCACCAAGGCCTGGGAAAAGCCGATCACCCGTTTGTGGGTCCACACCTGCCATTTTGACCACCCCAACGCGCTGGGCTTTTACAAGCGCTCAGGCTTTGAGCCCTATAGCCTCATGGTCGAAATTCACGACGACCCCCGTCTCGCCGGCAGGCTGCCGCGCCACGCCAGCCCCCATGTGGCGTTGCTCGATCCGCAATAGTGGTTAAGGGCGAAGTTTGTGTCGCCATGGTGTTTCCAGTGAACTTGCTCTAAGAGCGGCCCAATTGGCCCTGCGTGGTAGCGGCATCCCCGTTTGCCCGCCCTCAACTCCGTTAGAAAAGTAACCTTTAAATTGCCCTTTCCCCAGACCCCTGCCCCGTTCACCCGAGCCCTCACCGAGCGCAAGTATGATGAGCCCACCCCGGTTCAGCTTGCCGTTCTCGAAGCCAGGGCCGAGGGGAGCGATCTCGTTGTTTCCGCCCAAACCGGCTCCGGCAAGACCGTGGCCTATGGCCTGGCCATCGCCACGACGCTGCTAGGCGAGGCCGAGCGCTTCCCCCAGGATGCCTCGCCAATGGCCCTCATTGTGGCGCCAACCCGCGAACTCGCCATGCAGGTGGAGCGCGAACTGGAGTGGCTCTACCATTATACCGGGGCCCGCATCCTTTCCTGCGTCGGCGGCATGGACCCCAAGCGCGAGCGCCGCAGGCTTGCCGATGGCGCACACATTATTGTGGGAACGCCGGGACGCCTGCGTGACCATCTCGAGCGCGGCGTTTTGAATATCACCAACCTCAAAGCCGTGGTCCTCGACGAAGCCGATGAAATGCTTGATCTCGGCTTTCGCGAGGACCTCGAATTCATCCTGGAAGCAACGCCCGCCGAACGGCGCACCCTTTTGTTTTCCGCGACCATGCCCAAAATCATTGCCAACCTGGCCAAGCGCTACCAGCGCAATGCCCTGCGCATCGAGACCTCAGGCGGCGAACGGGCCCATGCCGACATCGAATACCGCGCCATGCGCGTTGCCCCCAACGAGGTTGAGCATGCGGTCGTCAATGTGCTGCGCTTTGTCGAGGCGCAAAGCACCCTTGTGTTTTGCAACACCCGCGACCATGTCCGCCATTTGCATGCAACCCTGTTGGAGCGCGGCTTTGCCGCCGTCTATCTCTCCGGCGAACTCAGCCAGGGCGAACGCAACCATGCCCTGCAGGCGCTGCGCGACGGCCGGGCCCGCGTCTGCGTCGCAACCGATGTGGCGGCCCGCGGCATTGACCTTCCCAACCTTGCCCTCGTCATTCATGCGGATCTGCCCAATGACGCGGAAATCCTGCAGCACCGCAGCGGTCGCACCGGACGCGCCGGCAAGAAGGGCGTGAGCGTCGTGCTGGTACCCCTGTCAAGGCGCCGCAAGGCCGAACAGCTGCTCGCGGCAGCCAAGGTGAATCCCGTGTGGAGCGGTCCGCCCCAGGCAGAAGACATTCGCAGGCTTGACCAGCAGCGTCTGCTGCATGATCCGCTCCTCACCGAGGTCAGCAGCGAAGAGGACCTGGAAATGGCCCGCGCCGTTCTGGCCATGCGCTCGCCGGAAGAAGTTGCCGCGGCCCTTGTCCGTGTTTACCGCGCCAGACTGCCTGCCGCTGAGGATGTGTTTGACCCCGGCCCTGGCCGCGAGTTCCGCGAGGCGAAGCCCGCGCGCCGTGATGCCCATTCAGCCGAACCCCGCAATTTCACCTGGTTCCGCCTTGACATCGGCCGCAAGAATAATGCCGATCCGAAATGGCTGCTGCCGATGATCTGCCGCCGCGGCAAAGTAGTAAAGGCCGACATCGGCGCCATCCGCATCACCGACAATGAAACCCGGTTTGAAATTGCCAATGCGGTGGTCGACCGTTTCTCCATCGCCAGCCGGGTTGCCGATGACGAGGACGTCAAGATTGAATTGCTGGTCGGCAATCCGGAAATCAGCCGTCCCTCGCGCAATCCGGACCGCAAGCCGAACTTCAAGCCGCCCCACGCTGCTGAACCATCGCGCTATGAAGACAGAAGACCCCATGATGGCCCTGCCAAGCCGAAATTCGAAGCAACCGGCTACAAGGGCAAGAAATCTTTTGCAGGCGGCAAGCCGAGATTTGAAGGGACGGGAAAACCCCACGCTGCAGGCAACACACCGGCTTTCAAGGAGAAGAAAGCCGCCTGGAAAAAGAAGAAACGTTAGGCTCCGATCGGTTTGCGCAGGTTCCGCTTCTTCGCCAGGTCAATCTGCTTCTGCCGTTCCCGTGCCGACGCCTTCGACCTCTCGCTAAGTGTCGCAAAACACTTCGGACAGCTCACGCCCTCTTCATAGAATTCCGAAAACCTGTCGGCAGGATCCAGCGGCATGCGGCAGCCGTGGCATAATTCAATTTCGCTGGGAACCAGGCCCTGGCCCACCGCCACCCGGTGGTCGAAAACAAAACAGTCACCCTGCCATTTGCTTTGCTCTTTCGGCACCTCCTCAAGATATTTGAGAATGCCGCCTTTCAGGTGATACACTTCGCGGAAGCCCTGCGACTGCATGTAGCTCGAGGCCTTCTCGCAGCGGATGCCGCCGGTGCAGAACATGGCCACTTTCCGGTGCCGCGCCGGATCAAGATTCTCGCTGACGAATTTGGGAAATTCGCCAAAACTGGAGGTCCCGGGATCAGCCGCTCCCTCGAACGTGCCAAGCGCCACTTCATAATCGTTGCGCGTATCAATGAGCAGGACATCGGGGTCGGCGATCAGCGTATTCCAGTCCACCGG